>CAILKF010000086.1 GCA_903834705.1 uncultured Actinomycetes bacterium | reverse complement strand
TAGATAAAGGCCCTGTAATGCTTGAGCTTTTGCCTAAGGTTATTGAAAAAGTTGGAGATCGAATTGATGTATATGTCGATGGTGGTTTTTTAACTGGTCAAGATGTTGTTGCCGCAATTGCTTTTGGTGCAAAAGCGGTGCTCGTTGGACGGGCCTACCTATACGGGATTATGGCTGCAGGTTCAGAGGGAGTGCAAAAAGTTGTAGATATTTTGAGCAACGAAATTTCGAACACAATGGCGCTCATGGGGGTTTCCTCAATTGATGAAATTAAACCCGAGCACGTGAAGTTAAGAAATAGGTAAAGAACTCTTAATATCTAAATTAATAGCTCTTGGTATTACTGTCGCTGGTATCGGAAATTATTTCAATACCAGCGCTAGTTCCAAGCAAAGATGCACCTGCGGCAATTAGTTCACGAGCTTGCGCTAAATGCTTAATAGAGCCAGATGCTTTAACTAACACTCCGTTTCTCGCACGTTCAACTAAATAACGAATGCTTGTCGGGTTGGCAGTCTCTATTTGGCCACTGCTGGCGTTCTTTAAATATGCGACGCCTGCTTCCATGGAAAGTTGAACTGCTAATTCTTTTTCCTCGGCATTGAGGAGTGGGAGTTCGAGCATTACTTTGATCGGAACACCTGATGCGCGCACTACACCTGCAATATCTTCACGAAATTCGTCATACATTCCTGATTTCAACCAACCAACCTGAACTCCAATATCAATTTGAGTTGCTCCAAGCCTTACAAGTTCTGCAGCTTCTGCAGCTTTACCGGCACTAGTCATCACGCCAACTGTTGGAAAATCAAGTGCTGATGCAACTTCAATTCCTGTCCCTTTAAGAATTGATGCAGTTAACGGAACCCAAGACCCTGGAACCATCGCCGCACTAAACCCATACTTAATTGCTTCCTCAACGTGTGCAATCATCTCTTCGCGAGTTGAACCCACTTGAATCTTTGTGTGTTGAATGTAAGGAGCGAGCTGAGCAGGAGTTAACTCTGCAGCGTTTACTGGGCTAGGCACTTATTTATCTCTTCTCTTGTAGGTAATGAGTCAATAACGCCTGCAATTTGAACGGAGTGTGAACCAGATGCTGCAGCAAATTTCACACAGTCATGAAAATCCTTGCCTTCGGCAATAGCTACAGCTAAAGCGGATGTAAAACTATCGCCTGCTCCGGTTGTATCTACTACTTTCTTTGCCTTAAATGCTGGAACCGCTGTAACGCTATTTCCGTCATCTACTAAACAACCTTCTGAACCTAATGTCATTACAATTTTTGCTTGAGTTTTTAATCGCATCTGAGCAATCAATTCTTTGGGTGAAAGCCCGTGATCGCTAGCCAAGCCCAATAAAACGGGGGCTTCTGTGCGATTGGGTGTAATGACATCAAACATTTCCCAAGCATCGTTTGGTAATTTCACCGCAGGTGCAGGGTTGAGAACAATCATCACACCTTCTTCGCGACCAATTTTAAGTGACGCCAATACCGCAGGTAACGCTAATTCCATTGAAACGACAAGTACATCTGCTTTCGCAATGTGTGAACGGAATTTTTCAACATGAGCTGGAGTTAATTCATCTAGGGCGCCGGCTGCCACAATAATTCTATTCTCGCCATCTGCGTCGACCAAAATAAATCCAACCATTGTGTGGCGCTCACCGGTTACAACACAGGAATCATCGACGCCTTCAACTTTCCATAATGCACGCGCAGCAAGTCCAAAATCATCAGGTCCGATTGCAGTTAAGAAACTAACATCTGCGCCAAGTCTTGCGGCGCCGATAGCTTGATTAGATCCTTTACCGCCGGGACCTGCATCAAATACTCCACCCATAAGAGTTTCACCGGCTTGTGGAAATTGCGGGAAACGCATTGTCATTCCGACGCCATAACTGCCAACTACTGCAATCTTCATTGGGGTCCTTTGGTTGGTGCTTTCAGAGTCGAGTAACCTTAATGTGATTAGCCTTTTAATTCAATAATTCTATTAAGCGTGCGTTCCGCCGAACTCACGTTTATCAGCAATCCAATCCATGAGTGCAAATAGAACTCCTGATGCAACAAAAGTTAAATGAATGACGATTCTCCATTTAGTACCTGATCCTACGTGATCCATCCCAGCGAGTTCAATAAAGTCCTTAAGAAGTTCAATAACTGAAATAGCAACTAGGGATCCGATTAGTTTAATTTTCAGACCACTGAAATCGATTGTTCCCATCCAGTGAGGGCGGTCTTTAGACTCTGTCGCCACATCGATTCTTGAAACGAAGTTTTCATACCCTGCGAAAATAACCATCAAAATTAAGTTAGCTAATAAAGTGAGATCTAGGAGTGCTAAGAGATCTAAAGTGAAAGATTGCGGAGTTGCCTCGGCAATGTGTTGGGCTAGGTGGTAAAACTCAATGAGAAATCTGTAGCCAAGTAGAGCCAGGGCTCCAACCAAGCCCAAATAAAGAGGGGCAAGTAAAAACCTGGAGCGGAAAAGTATAACTTCTACCGAGTGTGAGACTTTATTCATACGCGAACGCTACCTTACGCTGACAAGAAATCACGTAATTACAATGTCTTATTAATTAAAAGGCTAGCCCCAGGATATTAATTGCCCTTTACTGTGGGTAGGCATAGCGTTGAACTATGACAACGGAGTCAGCTTTAGATACCGCTCGATCCCAACTTCGTAGAGCTGTTGATTTGTTACAACTGTCAGAAAATGACTGGCAAACACTTTCTACACCTCGCCGAATACTTGAAGTTGCAGTTCCACTGAGACGCGATAACGGAAATGTTGAAATGTATAAAGGCTTTCGGGTTCAATATTCAACAACTCGCGGACCATCAAAAGGTGGCGTCCGGTTTCATCCCGATATAGATATGAATGAAACTGTGGCCCTTGCCATGTTGATGACATGGAAATGCGCACTTACAAATCTTCCTTACGGTGGAGCAAAGGGTGGCATAGCAGTTGATCATCATTCGCTTTCTTTAGCCGAAAACGAAAGACTTACTCGCAGATACACCTCAGAGATATTGCCAATCATTGGTCCAGAACGAGATATTCCGGCCCCTGATGTTGGGACAGATGAGCGAAATATGGCTTGGATGATGGATACCTATTCTGTTAATGCGGGATTTTCAGTTCCTGGCGTTGTTACGGGCAAACCAATTGTTCTTGGTGGTTCACTCGGTCGCACATCTGCAACGGGTGACGGTGTTGCAATTTCAACAGTAGAAGCTCTACGAGTACGTGGGATTAATCCCGAAGGTGCCACTGTCGCAATTCAGGGATTTGGAAAAGTTGGTTATTGGGCAGCCATCGCACTTGAGAATTTAGGTTTGAAAGTTATTGCTATCAGCGATGTTAATGGTGGGGTTACTGGTTTTGAATCTGTTTCAAAGCTTTGGGCTCATTTCCTTGAGCATAAGAATCTAAATGCCCCTGGCACTCAGGCTCTCACTCAAGAAGAGTTACTTCATCTGAAAGTCGATGTTCTTATACCGGCAGCTCTTGCCGATTCGATTACAGAGAAAAGTGCACCGGGAATCAAAGCTAAAATCGTTGTGGAAGGCGCAAATGCGCCTACTACTCCTGGTGGCGACGCGGTTATGTCTGAAAATGGAATCCTTGTTGTTCCAGACATTCTTGCTAATTCTGGCGGAGTAATTGTCTCCTACTTTGAGTGGGTTCAAGATAAACAGAACTATTTCTGGACTGCTGATGAAGTCAAACAAAATCTCAATGACATCATGATGAAGTCATTCCATGAAGTTGAAGAGATGGCTACGTCAAATAAAGTTTCTTGGCGAGAGGCTGCCCATATGATCGGTGTCGGTCGAGTTGCTGAAGCGCATAGGTTGCGCGGTTTATATCCGTAATCCTGTAATTTCATCAGGAAAGCAAAGTGCGCGCGAAGGGATTCGAACCCCTAACCTTCTGATCCGTAGTCAGATGCTCTATCCGTTGAGCTACGCGCGCCTATTAAGTTTTGTCGAACCGGTGAAGCCTACCTGTTTTTTACAAGCCTCCCAAACGCAATAGTTCGTGGCGGTCGGCAGCTTTTACGCGGGGTTTTCCTAAAGGTTCACCTTGTGCAACTTCGGCCGCGTTAATCGCCTCCCAATGCGATTGAGTCACAACAGTATGTCCTTGCAGTAATTCCGTTACATCACCATTGTTTTTTGGTTCTTTAGGGAGGTCTTCAATTAATAATTTTATTACTTCGCTTGCGTCACTTTTGTTTGTACCAATAACTCCAGAAGGTCCGCGTTTAGCCCAACCAACTGTGTACATATTTGTTCCAGATATGCGTCCATCTGTGTTTACGATTTTTCCGTTCGCATACGTTATGCCCTCAATTGGCGCTGCTTCGTAGCCAATTGCCGATACAACCAATCCACACTTGATAGTTTTTGTTTGCCCAGTACTGACAACTTTCCCGTCCTTTATTTCATTAATACCTAGTGCTATTTCGGTAACTCGGTCAGTTCCGTGAATCTCAATTGGGGTTAGGAGAAATTCAAATTCAAGAGTGCGTTCATGGCTTGTTTTCTCGCGTTCAACAATGAGTCCCATCGCGTCAAGATTGCTCTTTACATCTTTTTCTGGTTCCGCACCAACACGATCGCGTGCAGCCGAGATTTGATTACCATCCATCAAGACATTTGTATGTTCAAGTTTAGGTAGTTCGCGCAATTCTGGTGATGTAAAAGCTGCATGCTCTGGCCCGCGACGTGCACAAAGAATTACACGGCGAATAGAACTTTTACGCAATGCCTCAATTGCGTGGTTTGCCGTATCGGTTGCATCTAACTCATGTGGCTCAAGTGCCAGCATGCGCGCAACATCCATTGCGACGTTTCCTGCGCCAATGACAACAGCTGTGTCGCAGTCAAGGGGAACATCAAGAGCGGTGAAGTCTGGATGAGCGTTATACCAAGGTACAAAATCTGCAGCAGAGAGAGATCCTTGTAAATTCTCTCCTGGAATACCTAGTTTCTTGCCTAAAGATGATCCAGTAGAAACGATTACAGCATCGTATCGGTCAGTTAAATCTTTAATCTGCAGATCAGTCCCAAGTTCCACATTGCCAAATAGTCGGAAATTTCCTGCTGTAGCAATCTTTTCAAAAACTTTTGAGACAGTCTTAATTTTTGGATGATCTGGTGCAACACCGCTACGTACTAAACCCCATGGCGTCGGAAGGCGCTCGATCATGTCGATTGCAAATGTTTGATCATCGCTTGCGCTGTTTTGTAGAGCTTGTGCTGCGAAATATCCTGCAGGACCAGCACCTACGATTGCGATTCGATATGTGCGCAAGACTCCTCCAAAAATAAACTAATTGAGCGGAGACGAGGAGATTTGAACTCCTGAAGGGTTTAACCCCTTACCTCGTTAGCAGTGAGGCGCACTCGACCGGGCTATGCGACGTCTCCTTGTTCGTTTCAAGTTTACAGGCTGATGCAGTTGCCACCTATTCCGCGCTGTGTAGGCTTGCCAAATGAGTGAAAAGACTCCGCCAGAAGCATTAAGAGAGCGCCCGCATGATGTTGCACCGTCGAATGCATTCGCCGAATTTATGGCAACGGGGTGGGCACCAACTCCGCTAACAGGAATTATTCCTGCACCTGCAGTTACCTGGTGCGTTGCACGACGGGAAGCCTTGTCACAAGCATTTCCTGGAGTGCGATTGGTGATCCCTGCAGGTAATTTTAAAGTTCGCAGTAATGATTGTGATTACCGATTTAGACCGCACTCTGCATTTGCATACTACGTTGGCGTACAGGGTGTAGAGGCAACTGCCGACGCCGTTCTGATTATGGAACCTTCTGGCGTTGGTCACAAACCAATATTGTTTATCAATCCACGATCAACACGAGATACTGAAGCATTTTATAGAGATGCTAAGTATGGCGAGCTCTGGGTTGGGCGTCGCTTTACTGTTGATGAAGCGCAAACACGATATGAAATTGAAACGCGTCGAGTTGACTCATTAACAGAATTCCTCTCTGAAAAGAAGGAAACGCTATTGATTCGCGGTGAAGACAAGGTTTTAGATCCACTTATAGAAAAGGATGAACGTGAAAGTGAGCTAGCGACATTTGTCTCGGCGCATCGTCTTATAAAAGACGAATACGAGATTGCAGAAATGCAGAAGGCGTGCGATGCAACTGCGCGGGGATTTACCGATGTTGTTCGTGCCCTTCCTGCTGCTGTACACACTTATCGAGGAGAAAGAGTTGTTGAGGCGGCATTCTTTGGTCGCGCGCGCATTGAAGGCAATGATTTGGGTTACGACACTATTGCGGCATCTGGTTCCCACGCTTGTATTTTGCACTGGATCCGAAATGACGGCGATTTACGTATGGGTGAGTTGCTTTTAGTTGATGCTGGTATTGAGATGGAGTCTTATTACACCGCTGATGTAACTCGCACGATTCCAATCAACGGAAAGTTTTCGCCCGCACAACGTTCTCTCTATATGTTGGTGTTAGAAGCACAAAAGGCTGGTTTTGAAGCAGTTAAGCCAGGTGTTGATTGGGCCGATGTAAATCGTGCTTCTCAAAGAGTTTTAGCGCAAGGTTTGGCTGACATGGGAGTTCTTACGATTAGCGCAGAAGAATCCATGAAAGCAGAGTTTGGTTTACATCGCAGGTGGACTCTTCATGGAGTGAGCCATATGTTGGGTATGGATGTTCATGACTGTGCGCAGGCACGTAAAGATCAATACGTTGAAGGAAAATTGGAAGTGGGAATGGTTTTAACTGTTGAACCTGGTTTATACATTCAAGCAGATGACGAGCTTTTTGCACCAGAGTTTCGTGGCATCGGTATACGAATTGAAGATGATGTTGTTGTAACAGAAACTGGCTGTCAGATATTAAGCAATGCAGTACCTCGCCATCCTGATGACATAGAAAAATGGATGGCTTCACTTATTGGTTAAGAAGCTATTTGGATACCAATCCAGGCAGCAATTAAGCCAACCCCGAGTGAGAGAATTAAATTAACTAGAGCTTCTTTGTAACGTTTCAATTCATAGGCGAGATAAATATCCAGCATGAAAGTGGACCATGTTGTAAATGCGCCGGCAAAACCAATGGCGAAAAGGTCTTTGGTGTGCTCAGAACTTTGAAATGTTAGACCTAGAAAGAAGGATCCTAGAACGTTTACTAGAAAAATTCCGTAAGGCCTAGTAGTAAATCTATGAATGTATTGGTCTACAGCAAAACGTGCTGGAGCACCGATGGCTGCCCCAAGAATGACAAAAAGAATATTCATGAGCGGTTCGGAATCACCTTACGCGCGAAAGGCACGAGTAAGACAACAAGAATGAGGCTTAGGGAAATATTCTCTAGAAGAAAAACTATTCCGCCATCCTTTGGTTCAAGTGATTGAGCAGTTACCGCTGAAAAAGTTGTAAGCCCAGCACAAAATCCCGGCAAGAGTAATAGTCGAAGTTCTGTAATCCCACGGCGTTCCATTAATACAAGGAGAATCGAGGCTATTGATACGCCAATAAGATTTGCCGCTAGCGTGCCTTGGCGATCATTAGGAAAAAATTGCCCTAAACCAAAACGTGACAAAGTGCCGGCAATACCCCCGAGTGAGACCAGCAATAAAGGCTTCAAGTACTAAACGATACCCTCGCGTTTGCGAATCTTTGAGCCCAACCACCGAACGGGATCATATTTAACGTCAACAACGCGCTCTTTCATAGGAATAATCGCGTTATCTGTAATGTGAATATGTTCAGGACAAACTTCTGTACAGCACTTGGTGATGTTACACATTCCTAAACCGTGCTCTTCTTGAGCGGTTTGCTTGCGGTTGCGCAAAGTATCCAGAGGATGCATATCAAGTTCTGCAATACGGATAAAGAAACGCGGACCCGCAAAAGATTTCTTATTCTCTTCATGGTCACGAATTACATGGCAAGTATCTTGGCAAAGGAAGCATTCGATGCATTTACGAAATTCTTGGCTTCTTTCAACATCTACTTGTTGCATACGGGCTTCTCCTGGTTTTAATTCAGGAGGGGGTGCATATGCTGGAATTTCCATTGCTTTCTTGTAATTGAAAGACACATCAGTAACAAGATCTTTAATAACAGGGAATGCACGCAGTGGTGTAACGGTGATGGTTTCGTCTTCACCGTAGGAGGCAACTTGTGTCATGCAAGCAAGGCGAGGTTTTCCATTGATTTCCATTGAGCAGGATCCACATTTTCCTGCCTTGCAATTCCAACGAACAGCTAGATCCCCCATTTGAGTGGCTTGAACACGATGAATCACATCGAGAACAACTTCACCTTCATTGGCCTCAACTTGAACATCTTGCAATCCGCCATCGATGCTATCTCCGCGCCAAATGCGCATATTAAGTTTGCGAGCCATTAGTTGGATCCGCCTTTCGCTATTTCTTCTGCCGTCATGTACTTCTCAAGTTCATGAACATCGAAAAGATCAAAGAGTTCTTTTGGAAGCGCTGGTAAAGGTTGTTTGCGGACATTGACTTGCTTGCCGTCATAACTTGAAATGTGGTTTACCTGACGCCATTTGTTATCCATGCCGGGGAAATCATCACGAGTGTGGCCGCCACGAGATTCTTCACGTTCAATGGCGCACTTAGCTGTGCTTTCTGCAACTAATAACATGTTGTCGAGATCGAATGCTAAATGGAAACCAGGATTGAATTTACGTCCACCTGAAACGGAAATGTTTGCACTTCTTGCGCGTATCTTGGCGATTTTTTCAATTGCTGCTGCAAGTTCATTCTTAGTTCGAATGATTCCGACTAAATTATGTGTAACTTCTTGAAGCTCTGAATGAAGGGTGTAAGCATTCTCCCCGCCTGTGCGAGTAAATGGTGCTTCAATTCTGCCGGACGCGGATTTAATGGCGCTTTCGCTAACAGGTGTAGCTTTGTTAGCTTTCACATACTCAACTGCGCCCATTCCGGCTCGTCGACCAAAGACCAATAAATCCGATAGTGAATTACCGCCAAGGCGATTGGATCCGTGCATACCACCGGCAACTTCGCCTGCAGCAAATAGTCCCGGAACGCCAACAGCTGCTGCATTGTCTGGAACTACTTCAACGCCACCCATCACATAGTGACACGTTGGGCCAACTTCCATTGGCTCTTTGGTGATATCAACGCCGGCAAGTTCGTAGAACTGGTGCCACATAGAAGGTAAACGCTTTTTGATTATTTCCGCACTTAGGCGTTTGGAAACGTCTAGAAACACTCCACCGTGCTCAGTGCCACGTCCCGCTTTTACTTCAGAGTTAATTGCGCGGGCAACTTCATCGCGTGGTAATAACTCTGGCGGACGTCGATTTTTGTCCTGATCTAAATACCAACGATCGGCTTCGGCTTCGTTGTCGGCGTATTTATCTTTAAATACATCTGGAATGTATTTAAACATGAAACGCTCGCCGTTTGTATTTGTTAAAACGCCACCTTCGCCACGAACTGACTCTGTTACTAAAATTCCACGAACTGACGGTGGCCAAACCATTCCGGTTGGGTGGAATTGCAAGAATTCCATATCTACCAAGTTAGCGCCGGCTTTTAACGCAAGCGCGTGACCGTCGCCAGTGCCTTCCCAAGAGTTAGAAGTAATTTTGAAAGTTTTTCCAACTCCACCAGTTGCAATTATGACTGCAGGTGCTTCGAATAAAACTTCAGAGCCGCTTTCGCGCCAATAGCCGTATGCGCCTGATACTTTCCCGTCTTCTTTCAATATTTCAG
>CAILKF010000085.1 GCA_903834705.1 uncultured Actinomycetes bacterium | reverse complement strand
GTCAGCAAAGATGAGGCGCGAAGCAAAGCCGAGGAATTGCTCAGCCGCTTCGGTCTCTTAGAAAAAGCAGATCAATTCCCAGACCGCCTTAGTGGTGGTCAGCAACAACGAGTAGCCATTATTCGTTCACTGGCCCTTAAACCTAGACTCTTGCTTCTAGATGAAGTCACTTCAGCCCTTGATCCAGTTCTGGTAAATGAAGTTTTGAGTACCGTGCGGGATCTCAAACACGAGGGAATGACGATGGTCATTGCTACACATGAAATGGGTTTCGCGAAACAAGTAGCGGATGAAGTCTGCTTTTTGCATCAAGGACGAATAGTTGAATTCGGCCCACCAAATGAAGTTCTGGAAAATCCTAGTGACGCTAGAACTAAGGATTTCCTCAAACGAGTTCATGAAGCCGGCCGATTGTAATTGTGACTGATCCAAACTATCTGATAATTCCCGGCGATACGCAGTCACGTGTGTTGCTCCACGTTCCCCATTCATCAAGAGAAATTCCGGCACTTGTTCGACCGCAATTGCTTTTAGATGACACAGAATTAAATCAAGAACTTGACGAGATGACAGACTCAGCCACCGATTACCTTGCTATGCAATCCGCAAAGAATGCAACGTTAAAACCCTGGCTATTCGTCAACTTGCTCTCGCGGTTAGTAATTGACCCGGAAAGATTTCCTGATGAACGAGAGTCGATGAACGAAGTTGGTATGGGAGCCGTTTACACCAAAACTTCAGCTGGAAAGGTCTTACGTCTACCTAGTCCAACTGAAGAAGAAGCACTTCTGAAAAGTTACTTTCATCCTTATGCGGCCGCACTTTCACACCTAGTTGGAGAGAGATTGCATGCGAATGGGGCAGTAACGATTGTCGATGTGCATTCTTACCGGCCGATTGCGCATCTAAATGGCATCAATCACAACCAGCAACGTCCCGCTCTCTGTATTGGTACTGACCAATTTCACACCCCTGAAATGCTCATTACAGGGCTGAAACAAGCCTTTCAAGGGATTGGAAGCATCGTGGAGAACGAGCCGTACGCGGGTACATACGTGCCACTTGACTACTACGAAAAAGATTGCGCAGTGTCATCCGTTATGACAGAAATTCGCGCTGACACTTTTCTCAACCCAGATTTAACTTTCAATGCCGGATGTGAAAAAGTTATCAGCGCGCTTTCCCGCTTCATCAATCAGATTTAAGCAAGGCTCCACGTTGGAATAGCCTGTGCATTTTTCCCGCGCTTAATTTTCTTGTAACCCTCCAGGACTTCAAGATGACCCAGGAGTGGATATGACAAGAATGTGTAGGCAGGATTTTCCCAAGGTCCGAGTCGATCGTGACACTTTTCAATAATCTCGGCAAGTGTTATTGGGCCACCTGCCTGGGTAATTGTTTCTAGTGCCACTCGTTCAGCGAGATCGGTGTATGCCAGAGAAGTATCAAGGAAATCAATACCGTCTTGTCCTTTATAGCGTGGGTAGTGAGAGGTCAGAACTTCAGTTGGATTCATTCCCTTAAGCAAGCGAATTGAAGCTCGGTATGCCTCAACGAATCGATAGGTAGGAGGGAAAGCAGGTGCGCCATCAGCATGCAACACGCTATCTCCCAGAACTGCATCACCAATAATTACGGCGCCAGTTTTCTCGTCCAAGAAAGAAAGATGGCCCCATGAGTGACCTGGAGTATGTAGAACTTCAACTATGCGATCGCCTAAGTCGATGCGCTCACCGCCTGTGAAGCCAATGTCAATACGCGTTTCAAAAGCTACAGCACGTACAAATGCTCCCGTATCTGGATCGTCAGGGAATCCGTGGTCATGATTGAATTCACCGTAGCGATCATCAATCATTATTTGTAGATCTTCAATCATTGCGCGGTCTCTTTCGCCACAACAAATCAAGGCATTGGGCATGAATTCCTTGACGGCTTTATTTCCACCAGTATGGTCAAAATCTGAGTGGGTGTTAAATGCATATTTGACTGCTTCTAGCGAAAGCTTCTTCTCTTTGAAATATGGGATTACGGTTTCGCGAATAGAGCCATCGAACCCAGTATCGATAATGAGTGTTGAAGCAGAGCCGACGATTGCATAAATTGCTACATAACGAGTTGCGATAGGACATTCAATGCGATGTATGCCTGGCAGAATTTCCATGTCTATCTTCCTTTGAATTGTGGGGCGCGTTTTTCTACAAAGGCAGCGCGACCCTCTTTGCTGTCCTCGGTTGTAAAGCAGTACGAGAAGGTATCGTTTTCATACATCAGTCCAACATCAGGTGAAGTTGACATTGATATCCGAACCAAATGTTTGGCGAGTTCGGAAGCGATTGGTGCATTACTTGCAATGCGATGAGCAAGGTCAGCCACTTTGGCGTCTAACTCTGTCTCTTCGCAAATTCGATCAACTAAGCCAGTTTTTTCTGCCTCTGTTGCCGAAATCATGTCCCCTGTAAGTAACATTTCAAGAGCTTTGCCTGTGCTCATGTGACGTGGGAGAAGTTGGGTGTTGCCAGCTCCTCCATGCCAACCTAATTTGATTTCTCCAGCGCCAAAGCGTGCATCAGGAGTTGAGTAGCGAATGTCGCACATCAGCGCCATTTCCAATCCCCCACCAATGCAATAGCCTCGAATTTTGGCAATCATTGGTTTGCGGATTTGCCAGAGTACTCGCGCATAATCCACACGGTTGCGAAGTTCCCAATTGGAACCGTAATCATCTAGAACCTTAATATCGCTACCAGCCGAGAATGCTTTGGTACCCGTGCCAGTTAAAACAACCACTCGCACATCGCTGGTGTTATTGACGTAGTAGACAAGTTCGACAAGAGCTTTGCCCATAGCAGGAGTCATCGTGTTGAGTTTTGCTGGGCGGTTGAGTGTGATGGTCGCAACTGCGCCGGCAACTTCAAACCTAAGCTCCTCTGGAAGTTCTGGCAGTGGAAGGTTCATTATTTCCCCTTACGTCGAGCGCTAGATGAGGCCTCTGCCGCTTGCTCAAGAAGTGCTTTCATTGCCAATTCAGCAGCATCGGGATCTTCATCGATGATCGCTTCAAGTACTGCTTGATGCTGGATGATAAAAGTTCCGTCGGCAATCACATCCCGAACCATTTCATCTCGTATCCGAAGGAGCGGGATAAAGAGTGTGCCGATGCGTTTCATCAATTCATTTTGTGTTGCATCAAGCATCGCCTGGTGAAATGCCATATCGGCTTCACCAATCATTTCTGATTGCAATCCTTCTGAATAATAAGCATCTGTCATCTTCTTAAGAGCTGCAGAAAGATTTGCCACATCCTTTGTTCCGCGACGCTTTGCTGCAATACGCGCGACCCATGGTTCGTAGCTAGCACGGACCTCTTCTAAGTCTTTCAATAACTCAGGAGCTAAACCGGATGTGCGAAGCCAAGCAATGACATCCGGATCCAACAGATTCCACTCTTCGCGTTCTAAAACTATTGTGCCAGTTTTAGTTCTGGCACGCGTTAATCCTTTATCGTGCAAAACCTTAAGTGCTTCACGCACAACGGTGCGACTCACGCCGAACTGTGCTTCCAAAGTATCTGAGGTCAGGATTGTTCCGGGTGGAATCTCTCCTCCGATAATTTTCCCACCCAACTCCAAAACAAGTTGCCTAGGTAAATTACGCGCCATCAGTGTTTTCACACTAAGTCATCCATTTCACAAATAGCCATAGCAAGTGGACCTTGTCCCCACGGGACCAAGAATCCGCGAGGTGTATGCACGTAATGTGAAACACGTGTTGATGCCATTACTGCAGCGGTTACATTTTTTAAATGTCCATTCTCATCAGTATCGGCAATGGCTCCGGCAAGTGCATCGATAGCGTGAGGCAGGACAGTTTTCTTATCGACCAGCCCCATTTTGATAGCACGCGCAAAACCAGTTGCCATAAATGCCGCAGTGGAACCTTCTTCTCCTGAGGCTGGAACATCAACTACACACCACCAGCGACCATCAGGTCGTTGTAACTTGATCATGCCGTTGATTTGTTTAACGATTGCGTTTTCAATTGTTTTACGGGCAGGATGCTTAGGGCTAATGTTTTTTAGAACATCGAGCATTCCCAGCATTGACCAACCTTGCCCTCGGCCCCAACCTTGACCGAAATTTCCTGGCACTCCATGCATAAAGAAGTGATCAAAGATTCCGCTCTCTTGTTGGAAAGTTTCAATGTAGGCAAGTGCTTGCTCCACACCCACTTGTGTAAATTCTTCGCTTTCCAATTCTTTTCCAAGTGCAGTAAAGAATGGAGGGTCAAAGTGCAAACAATCTACGCACGATCCCCCAGGTGGTTCAGCAAGTAGGGCTGCTTCCTTCGGTGGCAATGTTTCTCCACCATAGGGAGGAATCAAACACATGCGCTCCCACATGTCGAAAATTCCACGATCTTTTGGTCGAGACATTAAATATCGTGCAAGGCCAATAAGGGCCTCCAACAAAATCGAATCATTCGCTTCGTGTGCAACTTCTACCATTGCCATACCTGGAGCGGTTGCATCCATGCGTGTATACGGTGTTGGACGAGTTGCCCATGCTCGCATCCAGCCATGAGCGAAAGCGAAATATTTTGGATCATTAAGAAGTTTGCCTGATTCCAACATTCCTTCAAAACCAGTTGAATCTCCGAAATTCCATGTGCTAAAGCGCATCGTTGGAATTGATGAAGCAACTTTTGCTAAAACTTCTAATCGTTCTTGGCGAGAGCCAAGTGCAGGAGCAGAGGACATCTATTTACCTTCCTTGGAAATTCGGTGGACGTTTTTCTTGGAATGCTTTTTGCCCCTCGGCTGCATCCTCTGTAGTCATGCAATAAGAGAATGAATCGTTCTCATACAGCAGTGCCACTTCAAGAGGCATGCTCTGTGCCATGCGCACCATGTGCTTAGTCATTTGTGCAGCTATCGGAGCTTTTGCTGCAATGGATTCGGCAATAGCAATTGCTCGGTCAAGAACTTGCTCGCGTGGAACAACTTCTTGCACAAGGCCCATCCGAAGTGCGGCATCAGCTTCCACAACTTCGCCATTAAGTAGGAATAGAGAAGCGTTTCCTGGACCTACCGCGTGTGTTAGCAATTGCGTTTGACCAGAACCAC
Organism: uncultured Actinomycetes bacterium; assembly: GCA_903834705.1. GTDB lineage: Bacteria > Actinomycetota > Actinomycetes > Nanopelagicales > Nanopelagicaceae > QYPT01. The sequence continues at coordinate 7,226 of CAILKF010000085.1, read as the reverse complement.
CGTGCCAACCCCAACGAATTTCACCTGCCTGGAATTTCGTGTCGGGAGAAGCAACTCGGATATCTGAAGCACATGCCATTTCAAGTCCCCCTCCAATACACCATCCATGAAGGGATGCAACGGTTGGTTTTTTGATCAACCAAATAGCGCGTGCATAATCAAGACCACGATCAAAGCGATTGCGGTATTCCCAATTATTTCCATACTCATCGAGTTCGGTTAAGTCGCTACCCGCGCAAAATCCCTTTTCGCCCTTGCCGTAGAGAACTACCGAGCGGATATCCATATTGTTGTTAATTTCGTATATGTAGGAGTTCATTTGTTTATCCATAACAACAGTCATGGCATTGATTTTTTCTGGACGATCTAGAATCAAGTGCGCGGTGTTGCCGTGACGCTCGAATCTGACGTTGCCTGGGTTACCTACGACCATCATTACTCCTTAACTAGTCCGATTGCGCCGGCAGCCACCAGCTCATCAATATGTGAATCTGAAAAACCAAGTACTCCACTAAGCACTTCGCGTGAATGCTCACCTAGTGCTGGTGCACCACGGCGAATTGTTGGAGGTGTTTCTGAAAGTCGAAGCGGTGGTCTGACAGTGCGCGCAGAACCACCCCGCAATTGCGGTTGTTCGACAATGTAATTCGTTTCTTTTATGTGGGGATCATTTACTAAATCTTCGTAGTTATAGACCGGACCGCACCAGGCGCCTATTTCATCGCAGATATCGATCCACTCTTTCGTGGTCTTGTCTACGAACTTGTTGCGGATCAATGCATACACCTTGTCGCGATGAACGTGACCCGAGTTGTAATGGGTAAGTGTCTTTAGCCAATCATCATTGAAAATCTCGCCCAACAATGGAAGTGGAACCATGGCCAGTGTTAACCAGCCATCTTTGGTCTTATAGACACCATAAGGAGCTGGTATCGAACCGTGGGCGCTACGTTCAACCATGCGACGAGGCATCGCGCCAGCGTTGAGGTAGGTAACCATTTCCTGTAGTTGGCAATCCATAACAACTGACAACATATCTACTTCGACATGTTGTCCAATTCCGGTTTGATGTCGTGACTCAACGGCAGCCAAAATTCCAATAACTGCTTGGTAACCAGTCATGACATCGGCACCCCATAGCGCGCTAGGAGTTGGAGCATCACCTTCTGCGCCGACGCTAAACATCGAACCGCTGTATCCCTGCACAACTAGATCTTGTCCTGGACGATCGCGATAAGGACCAAAAGATCCGTAACCTGAAATAGAACAATAAATCAATCGTGGATTTATTTTGTGCAGTTCTTCGTAGCCGATACCTAAACGATCGGCAGTGCCGTGTCGAAAATTTTGCAAGAAGACATCTGAGTTCTTGACTAACTCATGAATTGTGGCTTTCCCATCAGGGTGTTTGAGATCGATAGCAAGTGAGCGCTTGTTTCGGTTGACAGCAAGGAATGTCGTCATTTCTCCATTGCTTTGCTTATCTTCAAAACCGCGGGTTCTGTTGAACTCTCCAAGATTGGGCGGCTCAACTTTTATGACATCTGCTCCAAGATCTCCCAATCGCACTCCGGCGATGGGTCCTGCAAGCATTTGTGTGGCATCAATTACGCGTAACTTCTCTAAGGCTCCATGGGTCATGAAATGATACTTTCGTATGAAGAATAGAAAGTCAACCCTTTGCTCCAAAAAGTCAGAGCGTTTTGAGCCTAAATACTAAGCAAAGCGGGCTGAGAGTCCGCCGTCAACGATCCAGTCAGCGCCATTCACAAATGATGAATCATCGCTCAGCAGGAAGGTAACAACTTTGGCAATCTCAGATGGTTGCGCCATGCGACCTAGTGGTTGCACAGCCATCGATTCTTTTCTCTTCGTAGGTTCCATAACGAACCATGATTCAAGAAGTGGAGTGAGTGTGTAACCAGGAGAAACGGCATTGGTGCGAATTCCGTTGATTCCCTCATCCAAGCCCAAACTGCGAGTTAAACCAATAATTCCAGATTTCGCTGCGCCATAAGGAAAATATCCTTGGTAAGTCATGCGGGCATGAATAGAGGCGATATTAACGATTGAGCCCTTCTTTGCCTTTCGCATGTCGGGCAGACATGCCTTTGCTGTGTGCCACACACTTTTAAGGTCCACGTTAAAAAATCTTTCCCACTCTTCATTTGTCATCTCTGCAGGATCATAATTTGCGTTTACTCCGGCATTATTTACTACACCGTTTACGGGTCCGAAATGCTTAACCATTGCAGCATGTGCTGTTCTGATGCTTTCAAAATTTCCAACATCTGCCTGATGGAAAAACACTGAAAATCCTTTGGCGGTTAAGTCTTTAACATATGCCTCTGCTTTTTCAACATTAATATCGCAGAAAGAAACCTTTGCTCCCTCTTGAGCCACATCTAAAACAATCGCAGCACCGATTCCATCTGCTCCGCCAGTTACAAAAATGTGTTGGTCTTTGAGTTTCATGCGATCACCAATCTGCTACTGAGCCGTCGTTGTGATACCACTGAACAGGGGTAACGGCTTTAAATGGATGTTTACTGGCTGCATTCTCGTCGATTTCTACGCCAATGCCAAGACCTGTAGGGGGAAGTAGGTGGCCATCTTTGATTTCCGGGACCCCTTGAAAGACTTCAGTGCGCCAAGGTACATCTGCCCGCATAACCTCCTGAATAAGGAAATTAGGGGTCGTAAGGGCCATATGAACGTTAACCATTGTGGCAATTGGGCCCAAGGGATTATGTGGGGCCATGAGAACTCCGAAGGTTTCGCATAGGTTAGAAATCTTGCGTAGTTCGGTGATTCCGCCAGCATGGCAAACATCTGGTTGTGCCACGTCGATGAGCCCATCTTTGAGGATAGGTAAAAACTCTGAGCGAGTAAGTAAACGCTCCCCCGTTGCCAGCGGAACATTGATTCCCTTACGTGCACGTACCAACGCTTCGTGTTGATCTGGTTGAACAACTTCTTCCAAAAAGAGTGGATTGAATGGTTCAAGTACGCGTGCATACTGAATTGCCATAGCCGCTGTTGTGCGTCCATGAAAATCAATCATGATGTCAACGTCAGGACCGGCGGCATCGCGCGCAGCTCCCATCAATTCTTCGGCGTGACGCAAGCCTGCGTGACCGCCCAAAGGTGCCGATTGCGGAACTGCAAGAATCTTTACCGCAGTAAATCCATCATCGATAGATTTTTTCATTTTGGCACCGAAAGATTGTGCGGTGTCAGAGTTATAAACCGCATCAGAATCGCCACCGCCAAGGTGGTCATACATTCTTACGCGATCACGAGCTAAACCACCAAGAATTCTCCACAGTGGTACACCCAAATCTTTTGCCGAAATATCCCATAGCGCTTGATCAATTCCAGAAAGAGCCGACATCGTGACGACGCCACCTTTAAAGAAAGGATGGCGATAAATAATTTGCCACAGTCTTTCAATCTCTCGTGGATCTTTGCCGATAATGAGCGGAGAAAGGTCAGCAATTACTCCAGCAACACCTTGCGCCTGAAACTCAACAGTGGCTTCGCCAATTCCGATGAGTCCGGGTACATCTGTGTACACGCGAACGATCACCCAGTTGCGCATGTTGGCGTTAACTATGGTTGTCGTGACATTTGTTATTTTCATTTCACTAACCCTCTCGTTCGTGCGATTTCGTTCCTAAAATCTTGAGCCTTTTTCGGAGCTTGGTCCAAACCACCAGCCGTTAATGGCCCTCCTAAGCCAAATGCGCTAGCTCCAGCAAGTGTCCATGCTTCAATACTTTCAATCGTAATACCGCCAGTGGGTACCCAAAATTGGTTAGGGAATGGCTCGCGAATCGCTTTTAGTAACGCTGGACCAAATGGAGATGCTGGAAAAAGTTTCAACCCATCGCATCCAGCAGCAATTGCAGTAGCTACATCAGTGGGTGTAATAACTCCAGGAAGTGAAATTAAACCTGCTTTCTTTGTTGCTCTAATAACTTCTGCATCTGTTCCAGGTGACACCACAAATTGCGCTCCTGCACGTTTACCCGCGGCAACATGTTCTGCAGTGAGAGCTGTCCCAACTCCAATACGTACCCCAGGCCGAGCAGAAAACTCTTCTATTAGCTCAAAAACGTTTGGAGTCGTTGTTGTGAATTCTAGGACGCTGACTTGAGCGTCAAGAAGCGCATTGGCTAAATCTCTGGCCGACTCTGGACTGTTTGTTCGCACAATTGCCATGATGGCGGTTTCGCGCAGTTGGTTAATCATGAAGTGATAAGCCTTTCTTCTTGCAAAGAGGAAATTCCTTTAACTCCAAAAGGCAGCCCCGCCCAATCACCAAATTGTGAAGCCACCGATGCGCCGGATTTACTGCCCTGCACAATTGCATCACGTAATGGAATTCCAGCAAGGAGGCCAGCGATTGTTCCACCGACGAAAGCATCTCCGGAACCGACTGGGTCAACGGCTTTTACTACTGGCGGTGAAATTTCAAAATAAGTCGCTCCATCTTGAACGCGGACTAATCCAGGGCCTGCAGTCATAACTGCAATCCTATTGCCCTGGGCGATGGCTTTCTCTAAATTTTGCTCTGGTTTTTCCGAACCGAATACAACTTCATACTCATCTTCGCCGCCGAAAAGCACATCAACATTTTGTGCAATGTTGAAAAGCGTTTCCCGGGCCTGATCCTCGCTCCAAATTTTACGTCGGATATTCAAATCGAAACTTGTCTTAATCGAATGTGAACGCGCGATCGCTAAAGCTTCCACGACCGCTTCGCGCGCAGAGAGAGAAATTGCCGCTGTAATCCCCGTTGCGTGCACCCAACGAGAATTTCGAATATCCGATTCACGAAGGTCATCTACGCACATTGTCGATCCGGCGCTGGATTTACGTAAATACGTAACATTCACCGGCCTTGTTGTTCCGCGATTTCGAATAAGCGCACAAGTGTATTCATCAACCCGTTTCACATATTGGGTCAGAAGTTTCTCTTCTTCTAATTCTGAAATCACGACATCGCCCAGTTCGTCTTTTCCCACCCTGGACATAAAAGAAACACTTAACCCCAAGCGATTAACCGCAACTGCAACGTTAGCTTCAGCGCCAGCAGCTGATAGATCATAAGTGCGCGCAGTTTTGACATCATCGGTTTCACTTGCCAAGAACAGCGCTAATATCTCGCCAAAGGTGAAAAGATCAGCCACTAAAATCTCCGGCATTAATGAAAGCCATCGCGTCGTCAATGGTTTTCTCGAGTGAGGCATCCCAGCCCGTCGTTGGTCGTCGACAATAACTTGTTGCTATAACTCCCCTCCGAAAGAGAATTTCCTTTTCGATTGCAACCAACAATTCGACGTTTGCAATCCATAAAGTAATCCAGGGAATAAATGTTGCAAGACGTTTATCAAACTCTGCTACATCCCCGCGATCTAGCGCGCGCTGTGCCCACTTGTAGAGATCCACTACGGCAGAGCCTGGTTGCACACCTACTGCGCCAGCTGCAGTACCTTCACCCCAAGCAATTCCACCCCAACCAATAAGGGTGCCCACTGATCCTTTAGAAATTTCTTTCACTCTGGCTATTGATTCAAATGGCGGGTTTGCTTCGCACTTGATCATCGAAAGATTGGGAAATTGGTGGCAAAGCTCGGCTAGTACGGCAACATCCTCCATCCCTCCAGCTTGCGGAAGATGTTGAATGATTACAGGAATCGAAACGCTCTCCAATATTCCACGAATGTGTTCAAGTATCTGCTCGCGAGTTGGAGAAAGAAAAGTTGGCGGGAGAATGTTGATGAAATCTGCGCCGATCTCTTCAAATCTGCGAGCCTTGATTTTCGCTAGTTCCAGAGAGTGATCTGCAACTGTGGCGATCACGATTAAAGAGCTTTTGCGCTTTTCTTCAATCAAGATAGTCAAAAGTTTTTCGCGCTCTGCATCAGTTAATTTCGCGTTCTCACTAGCAACGCCAAACATCATGACCGATTCAACGCCATTGCGAGCGTTAAATTGAACTAAATTTCTAAAACTCTCGTAATCAACGTCGCCAATCGAGTTAAAAGGAACTGCTAGAACGGGGCAGACACCACGGATTTGCTGCGTAACGCCCATCTCCGTGGTACCGCCCTCGCCTAATTAGTTCTTAACTCTCTTACTGATAATAGCTTGCAAAAGCACCGATGCAATAATTACCAATCCAAAGAAAACTTGAGTGTAGAAAGCGTTGATTCCTACAGCAACAATTCCAGCATTGATAGCACCAATAATGAATGCACCAACAAATGTTCCAGTTACTGTGCCTGAGCCTCCGAACACACTTGTACCGCCCAAGAACACTGCAGCAATTGAGTTGAGGAGTAAGCCTCCACCCATGGTTGGCCAGAAGTAGTTAACCTCAAATGAACCAATCATTCCGGCAAGTGCTGCGAAAAAACCAACAAGTGCAAAGGTCCCTTGCTTAACTCTGCTGATATTCACACCCATAAGTTGGGCAGAAATCTTGTTATCACCTGTAAGGAACACATGCGAACCAAATCTTGTTCTGTTCAATATGTACCAGAGCAAGAGTGTGGCAAGAATCGTCCACCAGAACTGATTAGCAACTCCAAAGAACGTACGCCCAACTAAAATCTTGCTAATCGTGGCGTAATTGGTTGGAGTTAGATCTACGCCGGAACCATTTGTCCAAGCTAGCTCTAAACCTAAGAACAAGAACTGAGTTCCAATCGTGATAACCAAGGATGGAATATTGAATTTAGTTACCAAGTACCCATTAATTAAACCGCATGAAATGCCCATCAAAAATCCTGCAAGAACTCCAACGATAATTGGCGCGCCGCCAGCAACAACTTTTGTAAAAGCGCATGTTGATAAAGCCATAATGGATGGAAAAGAGAGATCAATTTCCCCAGTAATAACTACCAACGTTAGTGGAATTGCCATCAGTGCAAAAATTGGAGTGGAAGATGCAAAGGCTAAATACATTTCAGGCTGAGTAAACGCACTCGGTGCAAGCACTACGAACGCCAGCCACATAACGATTCCAACGGACCAAATACCAAGTTGCATACCGAAACGACGCCACACGGAAGGTGGGCGCGCAGCGTTGTTCTTAGGTGCTGTTGCTGTGCTCTTTTCGGTCATTATTTTTGCTCCTTCATATTTCCAGTGCGTGCTACGCGGTACATGCTCTCGATGAGCTCATCCATGGTTATTTCACTCTTCTTATAATTTCC
>CAILKF010000084.1 GCA_903834705.1 uncultured Actinomycetes bacterium | reverse complement strand
TGGATTATTGCAATTCGCTTATGTATGGCCATCTTTGTAGGGGTGCCTTATCCGGGTCGGACATTATTTACACTCCCCCAAATTTCATTCCCTGGGTGGATGTCTGGAATACATCTAGGTGGGGTTGTTACCGCCGAGCGATTAAGCATAACTTTTCACGAAGCTTTTGTGATGGCGGGAGTCATCGCTTGCTTTGGAGTTGCAACTTCTTTGACAAGTCCTCATCGCGTCCTGCGATCTATACCTGTCATGTTCTACGAATTCGGAGTTGCTGTAGTTATTGCAACCTCACTTATTCCACAATTCGTCGCATCTATTACGCGAATTCGCCAAGCCCAGAAGTTACGTGGGCAAAGCGGTGGGAGTTTGCGCAATTGGAAAAGAATTGCGATTCCATTACTAGAGGAATCTCTGGCTCGAGCCTTAAATCTGGCAGCATCTATGGATTCTCGTGGATACGGATTTAGTCGCAAGCGCTCTAGGTATCGCATTCAACGTTGGCAGATCACGGAATATGCGATTGCCCTCTTATCGATTATTGCGCTGGTGACACCTGGATGGATGATCTACATAGCAATGATTTCACCACTCATACTGAAACGTAATTTTTCATTGGCGTTCAACACATGATTACTTTCACTGGTGTCTCATTAATTTACCCACATGCAATTAACACAGTCTTGGAAGACTTAACTTTCACAGTTAACGAAGGCGAACTTATTCTGATAACAGGTTCGACCGGAATTGGAAAATCATCACTCCTGCGCTTAATTAATGGCCTAGTTCCTCACCACACTGGCGGAATTCTGGCTGGAGATATAAGTGTTGACGGAATTTCCACCCGTTCAGTAAAACCCGGCGGTCTTGCTCACTTGATTGGAATCGTGGGACAGAATCCACAACAAGGGTTTGTTACGGACACAGTAGAAGAAGAATTGGCCTTTGGGATGGAGGCCCTGAACCTGCCTCCCGATGTGATGCGCAAACGCGTCGAAGAAGTTCTTGACCTCCTAAGTTTGGCGCCATTGCGCAATCGCAACATCTCGTCTCTGAGCGGTGGCGAGCAACAACGTGTTGCAATAGGAAGTGCTCTGGTCATGCACCCTAAAGTGCTGGTGCTTGATGAGCCAACGAGTGCACTGGATCCCATTGCAGCTGAAGAAGTACTTTCGATTCTGCATCGTCTCGTACATGATCTTTCGTTGACAGTTGTTATCGCTGAACATCGCCTAGAGAGAGTAATTCAATTTGCTGACCGAATTATTCACATTCAAGAAAATGGATCTACGCACATTGGAAAACCACAGGAGATTTTGGCTACCTCCAATATCGCTCCTCCCATTGTTCATCTTGCGCGCACTCTAAAAATGCCAGAAATCGCCCTGACCGTACGAGAGATGCGAAGAATGACTGAGGGGCTACGAGCAACTATTGCCATTCAAGAAAATGTTGCACCCCGCGTTGAAACTAGTTCTCCCGTCGCCCTGGCCGAAGATCTCACGGTAGTTTTTGGAGATACCAAAGCGCTTAACAAACTTTCAGTTGGTTTCTATGCTGGGGAAATTGTTGCCATCATGGGCAGAAACGGAGCTGGAAAATCTACTTTTCTGAAGTCTCTTGCTGGAATTCCATCTGCAATCACCGGGAAGATTCGCGTACTGAATCACGACCCTCGTGAATTGTCAGGTCGCAATAGAACTTCGCTAATAGGTTATATCCCACAAGAACCTAGCGACCTTCTCTACTGTCAAAGCGTTGAACAAGAATGTCAAAACGCTGATAAGGACAATGAAGTTCTTCCCGGTACAACATTTAATTTACTCAATCAATTGGTGCCCGGCGTATCGCCTAAAACCCACCCTCGCGATCTTTCTGAAGGGCAACGACTCGGTTTGGCGATGAGCGTTGTTCTTTCGGCAAATCCTTCCGTCTTAATTCTTGATGAACCCACACGAGGTCTTGATTACAGTGCAAAGAGTTCTCTCATTGCGATCATTCGTTCTGTCGCAATTGGGCAGAACAAACTCGTGATTCTGGCAACGCACGACGTTGAACTAGTAGGTGAAGTAGCAACTAGAACACTCTTTTTATCTGATGGCGAAATCGTGGCAGATGGACCTACTGTTGAGGTTTTACTCTCGTCACCAGCGTTTGCCCCGCAAATTGCCAAAATCATGTCCCCCGTTCCTTGGCTCAGTATCAATGACGTTCTTAATGGGATCGAACCAACTACATGACAACTACAGCAAATGTTCTGAATTTTCGATTTCGCACTATTGCAGTGCTTGCAGTTTCGACGATCATCAGCGTTACGGGTTTTCTTTGGCCCTTCTTTATCTCATCCGACAATAACCACCTCCAAAAATGGTTTCTATGGAGTGCAGTTCCTGTTGCCCTAGCTGTTCTTATAGTAGAAATAAGTAATCAACGTTTAGATGCAAAATCTGTTGCACTACTTGGCGTTTTAGCAGCCGCTGCTTCAGTATTGCGCCCGTTGGGAGCGGGAGTAGCCGGCATAGAACCTATGTGGTTCTTACTCATTTTGAGCGCAAGAGTTTTCGGTGCTGGATTTGGATTTGTTCTTGGCATCTTGTCTCTCTTTGTTTCAGCATTCATTACTGGCGGTTTTGGACCATGGCTCTCTTATCAAATGTTTGCTGCTGGTTGGATTGGTTTACTAGCCGGCGCACTCCCTTCGCAAGTTTTTGGTAAACGCATTGGCGCACGAAGTGAAATAGCAATGCTTGCCTTCTTCGCAATTTTTGCATCGATGCTATTTGGGGCCTTAATGGATTTACAGTTTTGGCCTTGGGCTGCGGGATCGCAAACGCAGCTTTCCTACATTCCCGGTGGTGCGGTTGTAGAAAACTTCCATCGCTACATCGCGTTTCATTTTGCATCATCAATGGCCTGGGATGTTCCTAGAGCGATTTTCACTTCTCTACTCACTCTCACAGCTGGCCCAGCAGTGTTATTCACTTTGAGACGTGCACATCGCAAGGCGGCATTCGTCGCGCCCATTGAATTTAGAGATTTAGCTCAGAAAGTTATTTCACGTGAGAAGGAACAAAAGGGGTAGAAGTAACCTTTGCCGAACAATTTCTGCCTCGTACATCAATTTCCACGTTGTCACCAAGATTGATTGATGGTGTTATGAGGGCAAGCGCAATGCCAATTTTTAGTGTCGGAGAAAAAGTTCCACTTGTTACTTCCCCAACAACCTCCCCCTTTGAATTCTTAACATGCATCCCTGCGCGCGGAATTCCCCGGTCCGTGCATACAAGGCCACGTAATACTCTTGAAGCACCGCGTTCTCTTTCATTGCGCAAGACTTCTGAGCCCGCGAAATCGCCCTTCTTCCATCCGACGGCCCAATTTGCACTTGCTTGAACAGGAGTAATCGAGAGCGAAAGTTCATGGCCATGAAGTGGGTATCCCATCTCCGTTCGCAATGTATCTCTAGCGCCAAGCCCACAAATGCGTCCTCCAAATTCTTGCATTGCTTCAACGATAGCGTCCCAAACTTTTTCGGCCTCATTCCACGTAGGGAGAATCTCTACACCGAATTCACCCGTGTACCCGGTTCGGCAAAGAATTACTTCACACCCAGAAATATGTGCGTTGCAGAAACTCATGTAATCAAGTGAATAATCAATTTGCAATTTTTGAAGCACCTTCACGGCGTGGGGACCTTGCAGAGCAATAACGCCAAATTTTTCATGCAAATTTACAATCTCGATGCCAGCTGGCGCGGAATTAACAAGAGTCTCAACGACCGCATTTGTGTTGGAGGCGTTTGGCACCAAAAAGAAATTTTCGGCGCTGTGTCGATACACAATGAGGTCATCAATAACGCCTCCACTGTGATCGCACATCAGGGTGTATTGCGCTTGTCCATCGCCAATGCGATTGAGGTCGTTGGTAAAACTGCGATTGAGAAATTCGCTTGCACCGGCGCCTACTACGCTGGCTTTGCCTAGGTGAGAAACGTCGAATATCCCAACACTTTCACGAACTGCAGTGTGTTCAACCAAGGTTCCGGTATCGGGGTAATCAATCGGCATCAGCCAACCGCCAAAATCGGCCATCTTCGCGCGCGCTTCTAGGTGGCGCTGGTGCAGAGGGGAGCATTTCATGTCTCCCAACCTATCGCCTAGGCTGTCGTGCTGGTAGGAAATCCAGCCTAGGAAATTGAGTAATAGGAGACGGCCGTGCCCACGATTGATATTCATGATGGAGCTGTAAGCGATGAAGTTTTAGTCATTGGCTTTGCAATCAAGAAAAATGGCGCACTCGTCATTGAATCGGGAGATATTGCACTCGAAGAAAAATCTCTACTCGAGGCTCTTCAAGATTTAGGAGCTACCGCCAAGACTGATGAAGTAATCAAAGTTCCAGGTACAACCACGCGCCTCATGGTCTTCACAAGTCTTGGGAGAGAATCCAAAAAATATCAGCCGGAAATTCTCCGCAGGGCTGCCGGATCAGCCTCCCGCGCTTTGGCAGGAAATAGCAATGTTGCTTTTTCGCTACCCACTCCAGATCTCGAATCCCTTGCTGCAATCGCAGAGGGTGCAACTCTTGGTGCGTATCTATTCAACGAATTTAGAGGAACAAGTAAAGCCGATCAGAAAACTGCTATTGAACATATAACCGTGCATTCCTCACTCGCCCGCAAACCAAAGTCAGCCGAAATGGCAAAGCGTGCGCAAGTTATTGGCCAATACACAACACTTGTGCGTGACCTAATCAATATGCCTCCGAGCCATTTAACTCCTAAAACTTTTGTGGAAATTATCGATAAGGCGGTAACAGTTGCAGGCGGAGCAAAAGCTGGTCTAAAGGTATCTACGTGGGATGAAAAACAATTGCGTACGCAAGGTTTTGGAGGGATAACCGCGGTAGGGCAAGGTTCAGCAAATCCGCCACGCCTCATCCATATTTCTTACACGCCCACAGCCGCAACAAAAAAGATCAAAAAGAAATTCGCCTTTGTGGGCAAGGGAATTACATTTGATTCGGGTGGGCTAGCCCTAAAACCCGCCCTCGGTATGGAAGCGATGAAATCTGATATGAGTGGGGCTGCTGCAGTATGCGGAGCAATCATGGCTATCGCAACGTTGAAATTGCCTGTTTCAATTGATGCGTGGGCGCCACTGGCGGAAAATATGGTCAGCGATACAGCAACACGACCAAGTGACATTATTACTATCTACGGAGGAAAAACCGTAGAAGTTCTCAACCCTGACGCAGAAGGACGTTTAGTTTTAGCTGATGCACTTGTGAAAGCAATCGAAGTCGGCAATAAGGGAAAATTGAAATTGGACGGCATTGTCGATGTGGCAACACTTACGGGTGCACAAGTAGTTGCATTGGGAACTCGCACCAGTGCGGTTATGACCAACGATGAGAATTTTCAAGAAGATTTCATTAAGGCAACAAAAATCAGTGGCGAAGCATTTTGGCCGATGCCACTTCCGGAAGAGTTACGCGCATCATTAGATTCGCCCGTTGCCGACCTTGCAAATATTGGCGAGAGAATGGGTGGGATGCTCGTTGCCGGTCTATTCCTCAAAGACTTCATTCCAGCGGAATTGCCATGGTTGCATTTAGATATTGCAGGTCCTGCATTTAACGAGGGTGTCGCCCACGGATACACCCCAGTTGGTGGCACAGGTATCGCCCTTCGTTCGCTCATCATGTTGGCTCAAGAAGCTGTGAGTTAGGCAACAAAGTCATACCGCATTCGAATATTCAGATTAGTCCCAAGGCTGGCAAGATAGGCACCTACGAACGAAAGGCTTAACGTGGCGGAATTTGATCTTGTAATTCTCGGCGGAGGAAGTGGCGGATACGCCTGCGCTCTGCGAAGTGCCCAACTTGGAAAATCAGTGGTTCTCATTGAATCTGACAAATTGGGAGGTACTTGTCTTCACCGTGGATGCATCCCGACTAAAGCGCTACTTCATGCTGGCGAGATTGCAGACAACTCCCGAGAGGCTAGTCATTTCGGAGTCAATGCACAGTTCCTTTCCATGGATATGCCAGCGGTTAATACCTATAAAGATGGCGTCATAGGAAAACTTTTCAAAGGCCTTCAAGGTCTTGTTAAATCCCGAGGTATCACGCTAGTCCAGGGCCATGGAAAATTGGTTGGCAAGAATACAGTTGAAGTTAATGGAGAAAAATACGTAGGCAAGAATATTGTTCTAGCAACCGGATCATACGCTCGCACATTGCCTGGCCTAGAAATCGATGGAAAACGAATTATCACCAGTGATCACGCCACTGCATTGGATTACGTACCAAAATCAGCAATTGTTCTTGGTGGCGGTGTAATCGGGTGTGAATTTGCATCAGTGTGGAAATCATTCGGAGCAGAAGTAACTATCATCGAAGCGCTTCCTCATTTAGTTGCACTGGAAGATGAGTCATCAAGTAAATTACTTGAAAGAGCATTTCGCAAACGTGGAATCAATTTTGAGCTGGGCGATCGTTTTAAGAGCGCGAAAGTATCTGCAGACTCCGTTACCGTTACTTTAGAAAACGGTAAAGAATTCATAGCAGATGTCCTCCTCGTTGCAGTGGGTCGAGGACCTGTATCGGCTAATTTGGGTTACGAAGAGCAAGGCATCGCTATGGAACGTGGCTATGTCGTCGTCGATGAAAAATGTCGTACATCAGTTCCTGGAATTTGGGCCGTTGGTGATTTGATTCCTACTCTGCAATTGGCTCACGTTGGATTTGGTGAAGGTATTTTGGTTGCCGAGGAAATAGCTGGACTTAATCCACGCCCTATAAATTATGACGGCGTGCCACGCGTTACATACTCAGATCCTGAAGTTGCGTCAGTCGGTCTCACTACTGCCGTCGCAAAAGAGCGTGGGCATGATGTAGTTGAATTAAGTTACGATCTCGCTGGCAATGGAAAGGCGCAGATTCTTGGTACCGCTGGTTCTATCAAATTGGTTGCTGAAAAAAATGGCCCAGTACTTGGAATCCATATGGTGGGTGCACGTGTTGGCGAGTTACTTGCCGAAGCGCAATTGATTTACAACTGGGAAGCTAGCGCCACTGATGTCGCTCCGTTAATCCACGCTCATCCAACGCTCTCTGAAGCAATGGGCGAAGCGCACATGGCTCTAGCAGGAAAACCCCTGCATGCACATGGTTGAAATACCACTTAGAATTACTACTGCACTTTCTAAAGGAGAGAACTTATGACTTTTTCAGTAACGATGCCCGCACTCGGAGAGAGCGTTACCGAAGGAACGGTTACTCGTTGGCTTAAGGCCGAAGGCGACCATGTTGCTGTCGATGAGCCACTCCTAGAAGTTTCCACGGATAAAGTTGATACAGAAATACCTTCCCCAGTAGCTGGAACGTTGCAAAAGATTGTCGTCGCAGTGGATCAAGTTGTACCTGTCGGCGCAGAATTGGCAGTCATCGCCGATGGCGCAACTTCAGCACCAGCAGCACCTGTTGCAAGTGCCCCTCCAGTTGTCGCTCCTCCAGTTGTTACAGCGCCTCCAGTTGTAGCTCCAGTTGCACCTGCGGTTGTTGCTCCAGTTGCACCTCCAGTTGCGCCTGTGGTTGTTGCTCCAGTTGCACCTCCTGTTGTCGCTCCAGTTGTTTCGTCTGCACCTGCAGAAACAGATAACGCATACGTCACTCCAATAGTGAGAAAGCTTGCATCCGAATTAGGCGTCAACTTGAGTCAAGTGACTGGAACTGGTGTTGGCGGTCGAATTCGAAAAGAAGATATCGAAGCGCTAGCAAAACCTGCGCCGTCGCCTGCCCCTGCCGCACCTAGTGCGACACCCGCACGTGCAAATGCTCCCGTAAGCGCATCACCACTTCGAGGTCAAACTGTCACGATGTCGAGACTTCGTAAAGTTATTGCCGCTCGTATGGTGGAATCACTTCATGTAAGTGCTCAATTAACAACGGTAGTAGAGGTAGACGTAACAAAGATTGCTCGCCTCCGCGACCAAGCTAAATCCAATTTCGAAGCGCGCGAAGGTGTCAAGCTCTCCTTCCTACCTTTCTTCACCGTTGCAGTATGTGAAGCGCTCAAACAACATCCGGTTGTAAATTCCTCTGTTGAAGGCGATCAAATTACTTACCATTCTGCAGAGCACCTCGGAATTGCTGTTGACACCGAACGAGGATTGTTGGTTCCAGTCATTCGCGACGCAGGTGATCTCAATATGGGTGGATTTGCTCGCAAAATTGCAGATTTAGCTGCGCGTACTCGTGATAACAAAGTTACTCCCGATGAATTAGGTGGTGGTACTTTCACGCTAACTAATACCGGTAGTCGTGGTGCCTTGTTTGATACTCCAATTATCAATCAACCTCAGGTTGCGATTTTAGGTCTTGGTTCAATTGTGAAACGACCTATGGTCGTTAAAGGTGCAGATGGCGGAGAGACTATTGCCATCCGATCAATGGTTTACCTCGCACTTTCATACGACCATCGCGTTGTTGATGGCGCAGATGCCGCACGCTTCCTAGTTACATTAAAAGATCGACTAGAGATAGGCGCATTCGAAGCGGACCTAGGTCTTTAATGCCTCTCCAACGTGTTGCAATTTCAGGTGCATCAGGTCTCATCGGTGGAGCACTTGTTGCACACCTCAAGTCTGAAGGACATACAGTTCAAAAGTTGGTTCGCAGGGCAACGATTTCTCCTGAAGAAATCTCTTGGGATCCAAAGGCAGGAACTGTAGACCTCACAGCCCTTGAAGGGGTTGATGCAGTTATACATTTGGCTGGTGCTGGCGTTGGAGATAAACGATGGACAAAAAGTTATCGCGCAGAAATTCTTAATTCGCGCCTTCTAGGAACAACAACTATTGCTAAAGCAGTTGCCACGGTGAAACCAAAAGTATTCATTTCAGCTAGCGCCATGGGATGGTACGGGGAGACAGGCAATCGCGCTGTAACTGAAAATGACAGAGCAGGTAATGATTTTCTTTCAGCAGTTTGTCGTGAATGGGAATCGGCTGCAGACCTTGCCGGTGATGTCCGAACCGTAAAACTGCGTACCGGACTTGTTTTAGATCCAACTGGTGGCGCACTTGGAAAAATGATTCCACTCTTTAGATTTGGCCTTGGCGGAAAACTCGGATCAGGAAAACAATGGTGGTCTTGGGTTACATTGCACGATGTTGTTCGCGCTATTACTTTCTCAATGCAAAATCCAATATCTGGACCAATCAACCTGACCACTCCAAATCCATCGACCAATCAAGAATTCACTGCAGCACTTGCGCGAGCAATGCATCGCCCGGCGTTATTTCCCGTTCCTGCAATTGCCTTAAAAATCGCCTTCGGTGGGTTTTCCGAAGAAATGTTGGGCTCAAAGAAGGTATTACCAGAAGCACTACTTGCGTCTGGATTTACCTTTGACTACCCACATTTAGGTGGAGCAATCAGCGCCCTTGTGGACGCACAAAGCTAATTTTATTTATTTTGCAGTTTTGAAGGCCACCAAATCTTGCCACCGATGTCATGAACGAGAGATGGAACTAATAGCGATCGAACAATGATCGTATCGAGCAACACTCCGAACCCAACTGCAAAGCCAAGTTCTGCCAAGAAGACAAGTGGCAAGATTCCAAGGACTGCGAAAGTTGCGGCAAGCACAATTCCTGCAGAAGTAATTACTCCACCTGTCACCGTAAGGCCTTTGATAACACCAGCGCGAGTACCAATTTTGGCACTCTCCTCTCGCACTCGCGTCATCAAGAAGATGTTGTAGTCGATGCCGAGAGCAACGAGGAAGACGAAGGCGAAGAGTGGAAATGATGTATCGGCTCCAGGGAAGTGGAAAATATTGTGGAATACCAACTGGCAAACCCCAAGAGTTGCAAGGTAGGAGAGCACAACCGTGACTAACAAAATCGCAGCAGAAAGTATTGATCGCAATAGGAGCGAGAGGATTATTCCGATTAAGAAGAGAACTACGGGAATAATCAATCGGTTATCGTGGCGGGATGCCTGATCGACGTCGTAAGACACGGCACTTCCTCCACCAACGAGAATTGCTGGATCGATCGCATGTACTGCAGCGCGTATTCCAGGTACAAGATTGCGGGCTTCCACAGAATCTGGTGCTTGATTGAGTGTGGCATTAAGAACTACAAGCCCATCAACAACTTTTACATCAGGTAATGGTTTTCCGGGAATCGGAACTTCAACACGCATCGGATCAACACTGGAAACACCTTCTACTCCCAAAAGCGCAGTTGTCACTGCCTCAACTTGGGATTCCTTAACCACTACTTCTGTGGGTTGACCTTGTCCCCCAGGGAAATGCTGAAGCAGTAACTCTTGTCCAACTACTGACTCGGGACGTGTAGTAAATGACTCTGATGTTGAAAGTCCATCTGCCTGAAGTGTTGTAGCGAAACCAGCGAGAATCAATAAGCCAGTTGCAGTTGCTATCCAGATGCGCCGTGGACGACGTGATACTGCGCCACCAACTTTGGACCACAATCCATGCAAATTAGCATCGCGATCATCAAATCGGGGAATTCTTGGCCAGAAAATCCATCGACCGAATACAACTAGTAGAGCAGGTAGCAAAGTCAATATCGTAATCATTGCTGCAACAATTCCGATCGCGCCGACTGGTCCGAGTCCGCGGTTGCTTGATAAATCACTTAATAACAGAACTAATAAGCTAATCGCCACTGTAGAACCTGAAGCAAGAATTGGTTCAAATATGCCCTTATAGGCAGACTTCATGGCATCGAATCGAGAGGCGTGATGATGCAACTCTTCACGATAACGAGCAATGAGTAAGAGCGCATAATCAGTTGCTGCACCCAAAACAAGTACCGAAAGAATTCCTTGAGATTGCCCGTTTAATGCAATCACATCGTTTTTGGCAAGAATGTAAATAATTCCGCCAGCAGTTGAGAGCGCAAATACTGCGGAAATCAAAGGCAGGATCCATAAAACCGGAGATCTGTAAACCAAAATAAGAATGAAGGAAACTACCCCCAGGGTTGCGAGCAAGAGTGATGAATCAATTCCACCGAATGCTCCGAATAGATCACTGAATAGAGCGCCGATCCCAGTTACATGACTGACAAAACCATTGCTCGCGCCCCAAGCTGCCATGTCTGTTCGAATTGTTTTGATCATGGCAGTTAAAACTGGTTTATCATTTGCCAGTTGTGCGCCTGCAACGTTGGCGGTCACGGGCAGATTAATTAATAATGCTTTTCCATCTTGAGAGGGAAAAGCAAAGAGTGGTTGACCAGGAACAAAATAGTCAGACATTGGCACGCCACTATCTAGCGTCCCTTTATATTCTCCCAAGTATTGAATGTGCTTGCTTGGCAAAGTTTGCAAGTGCGCATTAAGAGAAGCAATCTTCTCTGGACTGACAGAACCTTCAAAGAGCACCAAGGTTGGGATTTGCGTATTAGCATCTTTGGAAAAGTTAGCAATAATCTTTGATGCCTTG
Source organism: uncultured Actinomycetes bacterium (assembly GCA_903834705.1). Taxonomy (GTDB): domain Bacteria; phylum Actinomycetota; class Actinomycetes; order Nanopelagicales; family Nanopelagicaceae; genus QYPT01. The sequence goes on along the minus strand of CAILKF010000084.1, from coordinate 8,310 downwards.
GTTGATTCGGCACTGTCAGGAAGAAAAGCAGAATTATCATTTTCTTGAACTGTGGTCAGTTTGCCAAATAAGGGGCCGAATACTCCACTTGCGCCAAACCATATAAAGATGACAACAATCGCGGCCCAGAATCTGCGACGGTTGGGTTTTTTGGTTTTTGCCACAACAGAATCTGCTGACATTTGCGACATGAGAGAGGCCCTTTCGATTATCCATCGGGCGGAGTCAAAGGACGCTCCCCTAGGAGGTGATGGAGCAATTCTACCTTTAGGCTATGGGAGTGCCACTTTTAAGCCCTACCGCGCCCGCCAAGGTCATCCATGCAGGATTGCTTGAATACGAGAGCGCGTTGGCGATGCAGCGCAAAATTCATACAGAAATTGCTCTAGAAACCTCCCCTAATACTTTGCTCTTGTTGGAACATCCATCTGTATTTACGGCCGGACGGCGCACTCAAGATTTTGAACGACCAGTAGATGGAACTCCAGTGATCGATGTTGATCGTGGAGGGAAAATTACTTGGCATGGTCCAGGACAACTTGTTGGCTATCCCATTGTTCGATTAACCAAACGCCACGACGTTGTCGGATTCGTCCGTGAAATTGAAGGCGCACTCATTGACGCGTGCAAAGAGTTCGGGCTTAACGCCGAAAGATATTGCGAAAGATCCGGGGTGTGGATACGAGACTCTCATGGCGATCGCAAACTTGCCGCAATCGGCATCCGCTTTGCGAAGGGAATTACTATGCACGGCTTTGCAATTAATGTGAATCCAGATCTCTCATCTTTTGACCGAATAGTTCCTTGCGGTCTGGATGATGTGGACGTGACATCTATAGCTAGGGAACTTGGCCGAGATATAAGCGTTAAAGAAGTAATGCCCACAATTGAAGAACATATCTTGCAAGCACTGGGGAGAGTGAGTTAATGACTATCGCACCTGAAGGGCGCAAACTCTTACGCGTTGAAGCTCGCAATGCGCAAACGCCCATTGAAAGAAAACCCGAGTGGATTAAAACTCGCGCTGTCATGGGACCCGAGTACACGCAACTACGTTCCCTAGTTAAATCTGAAGGCTTGCACACTGTTTGCCAGGAGGCTGCATGTCCCAACATTTTTGAATGCTGGGAAGACAGAGAAGCCACTTTCCTCATAGGCGGTGAAGCGTGTACTCGACGCTGTGACTTTTGCAATATTGATACAGGTAAGCCGCAACCACTAGATCGAGATGAACCGCGACGAGTTGCCGAGTCAATCCAAACAATGGACTTACGTTACGCCACCATAACTGGAGTCGCTCGAGACGATCTAGAAGATGAAGGCGCCTGGCTTTATGCCGAAACGATTCGAAAAGTTCATGAACTCAATCCAAATACAGGCGTAGAAATGCTTGCCCCAGATTTCAGTGGGCATGCTCATCTTCTCAATCAGGTCTTTGAAACCCGCCCTGAAGTATTTGCCCACAATATCGAAACAGTGCCACGAATTTTCAAACGCATTCGCCCTGCATTTACATATGAGCGCTCACTTGCAGTTATTTCAATGGCGAGAGATTTTGGTTTGATTACCAAATCGAATTTGATTTTAGGTTTGGGCGAATCTCGAGAGGAAGTCAGTCAGGCCCTCATCGATCTTCATGGAGCGGGATGTGACCTCATCACAATCACGCAATATCTTCGCCCAACAAATAAACATCATCCCGTAGAGCGTTGGGTTAAGCCAGAAGAATTCGTCGAACTTGCAGATGAAGCTACGGCAATTGGATTCCTTGGAGTGATGAGCGGGCCCCTTGTCAGATCAAGTTATAGGGCAGGTCGTCTCTACAAACAAGCTATGGATGCAAAATCTATGCGCGGGGTAACTCGTGGCTGATTTTGTTTATCCTCCAGTCATTATTGTTGCAAAACTTTTCTGGAAATATCTCGGACTTGCATTATCAATCACGGGCAGTGAAAATATCCCGCGAAAAGGTGGCGCAATCATGGCCATCAATCACATTGGCTATTTGGATTTCGCACTCGCTGGTACCGCAGTCGTTCCCGCTAAACGTTATGTGCGGTTTATGGCCAAGAAAGAAATCTTCGACAACAAGGTCGCAGGGCCTCTTATGCGCGGGATGCACCACATCAACGTTGATCGGTCTAGCGGTTCGGCTTCCTTTGTTGTTGCACTGCGTGCACTTAGAGCTGGTGAAATAATTGGAATTTTTCCCGAAGCAACAATCTCAAAAAGTTTTGAAATTAAGGAATTGAAAACTGGTGTCGTTCGCTTATCTACAGGCGCCGGAGTTCCGATAATTCCTACGATTATTTGGGGCTCTCAAAGAATCTGGACAAAAGGCGTACCTAAAGATCTCCGGCGCAAACATGTCCCCATCTCAATCATGGTGGGCAAACCAATTGTTTTTGATAAGAGTGATGACGTTGCTTCGGCTGAAGTGAAATTGCGACAAGTGATGACACAGATGCTTCATGAAGCACAAAATCAGTACCCTGACAGCCATAAAGGCCAACGGTGGGCTCCCTTGCGCCTTGGTGGTACCGCACCTGCCCCACTAAACTAACGCCCATGTTCAAGAGAAAAATGAAAACTCCTGGAGCGCCAAAAGAGAAGCGCTTTAAAACTATTCGCGAGGCCTACTCGATCACAAAGAGTGTAAAGCCGTGGATTGGTGCAGCTCTCGCAGCAATCTTCGTTGTTGTGTGGGCAAGTGCAATTCTTATCGGAGCTTTTGCCGGGCGCCCAGTGTATTCGGCATTCATTGGTGCGCTGGTTGCTGTTCTGGTATCACTATTCTTTTTTACTCGCGTCGCAGGAAATGCTGCGTATCAATCTATTGAAGGACAGATTGGCGCAGGCGCAAGTGTTCTCATGGCAATACGCAAGGGCTGGACAACAACACCGGCTGTTGCAGTTACACGCAACCAAGAAATGGTTCATCGCTGTGTTGGCCGTCCAGGAATCGTTCTCGTAGGAGAAGGAGGCCCAGGTGCACGAGGTTTGCTTGTTGATGAACGCAGAAAGACTGAACGATTTGCCCCAGGTGTCCCAATTACCGAATTCATCGTCGGTGATTACGAAGGTCAAGTGGCGCTTCGTGATTTACAGAAGAAGATGCGCAAACTTCCAAAGAAGTTGAGTACAAGTCAAATGCGCGAAGTTCGTAATCGCCTCAAAGCTGTCGGTGGATTGTCAATGCCAATTCCAAAAGGCCCAATGCCAAAAGGTGTGAAAATACCTAAGCGTTAGTTTTCTTTTGTGAAGTAAGTACCGTCCCGCTTAATCGCTCATGCAATCCGCGACCGTCTTCATCAAATGTCACTGCAGTAACTACAAGGCAAAGAAGTAATGTGCGAATAAAAGCTTGAAAAAATCTTGGCGCTCCTCCATCGTTGTATCTAACAACTCGTATTCCCATAATCCGATGCCCCGCCGATGCTCCAGTCATAGACACCAGAACGCACACCTCAAAGAAGAACAGGGCGAGAACGGCAAAGCCATCCAGGGAAGTCATTGAGCCCAAGCCCCCCACGCTTGCCGTGATGATGGCGTAACACATAAGCCAGTCGATCATGAGGGCCACTAGACGCTTACCTAGCCCCACCCTGACGAAATCCATGGGGTGAGCCTAATCCTCCAGGTCGCGCCTTGGAGACATTGGAATTCTTAACATTGCCGTAACACGCCAGTTATCACTTTTGTGCCCTCAACTCCTACGCTAACGCCAATGGTTTAAAGCTCAATGGCGAGCCACTAGGGGTTCCGCATTTCGCGGGCGTCATCTGGCAATGGGAGAAAAATGTTCAAGAACTCAGCAGAAATTTTTGCTTACATCAAGAAAGAAGACGTCAAATTAGTTGATGTTCGCTTTATTGATTTGCCCGGAATACAGCATCACTTCAACGTTCCTGTTGAATCATTTGATGAAGCGGTCTTCACTGAAGGTCTCATGTTCGATGGTTCATCTATTCGTGGTTTCCAAGCAATTCACGAATCAGATATGAAGTTGTTGCCGGTTCCAGGATCAGCATTCATCGATCCATTCCGCAAGGAAAAAACTCTCATCATCAATTTTTCAGTGCATAACCCAATCGACAACACTCCTTACAGCCGTGACCCTCGTGGCATTGTTGCAAAGGCTGTCGATTACATGCGTTCAACAGGAATCGCTGACACAGCGTTCTTCGCACCGGAAGCAGAGTTTTACGTTTTTGATGCAGTGCGTTTCTCGACTGGCATCAACGAAGCATTTCACCACATCGATTCATACGAAGGTGCGTGGAATACCGGCATCGAAAAAGATGCAGATGGAACTCCTAACCGCGGATACCGCACTCGCGTAAAGGGTGGTTACTTCCCTGTTTCGCCAACAGATCAGTATGCCGACCTTCGCGATGAAATGGTTATGAACTTAGGAAAAGCTGGACTTCTTGTAGAGCGCTCCCACCATGAAGTGGGCACTGCAGGACAGATGGAAATTAACTATCGCTTCAGTGACATCTTGCAAGCCGGAGATGATTTAATGAAGTTTAAATACATCATCAAGAACACTGCATGGCAAGGTGGCAAAACAGCAACATTTATGCCAAAGCCACTCTTTGGTGACAATGGTTCAGGTATGCACGTTCACCAATCACTGTGGAAAGCCGGCAAGCCACTCTTCTGGGGTGAAGGCTACGGAGATCTTTCTGACATGGCTCGTTGGTACGTTGGTGGTCTGCTCAAGCACGCGCCATCACTTCTTGCATTCACTAACCCAACAGTTAACTCTTACCGCCGACTAGTTCCAGGATACGAAGCACCAGTTAACCTCGTGTACTCAGCGCGTAACCGCTCTGCATGTATCCGTATTCCAATTACAGGAACTAATCCAAAGGCAAAGCGCATTGAATTCCGTTGCCCTGACCCATCATCAAACCCATACCTAGCATTCGCTGCAATGTTGATGGCTGGTCTTGACGGAATTACAAACAAAATCGAGCCACCTCTACCAGTTGATAAGGATCTCTACGAGCTCAGCGCCGAAGAGGCATCCTCAATTCCACAGGTACCAGGTTCCCTCGATGCAGTTCTTAACAACCTTGAGCGCGACAATGAGTTCTTAACTCGTGGTGGCGTCTTTACTAAGGACCTCATCGACACATGGATTGCATTCAAACGCGAATCAGAAGTTGATTATGTTCGCTTGCGTCCACACCCAGCAGAGTTCGAGCTTTATTTCGACCTCTAAAAACACTCGTAACAACAAGACCCCCGTCAAATTTCAGGCGGGGGTTTTGTTATGCCCAATGAGGCAATTACTACCAGTTTGGTCTTAGGGGAATTGGGTTTGCGCCCAATTCATTGTTCACAACGCCAAGAAATTGATGGATCTGGATGTTGTTCGTTTCAAATCCGATCCGACTCAACGTCATATACAAATGCCAGATCCGAGCCCTTGTTAGCCCCACCTCTGCCACTGCATCGTCCCAATTCTCAACCAGATTTTCGCACCATTTCGTTAGCGTGCGAGAGTAGTGCTCTCGTAAATTTTCACTATGTCTAAGTTCAAAACCGACATCAATCATCGATTGGGCAACTTTGCTGGGTGCAATCAACTCGCCATCAGGGAAAATATATCGATCAAAAAATTTACCAGTTCTTTCTTTGGCCGTGGAGTGAGGGCGAACGATGCAATGGTTGAGAAGGCGTCCTTCTGCCATCACGCGACTCCGAAGGTGTTCAAAATACCCGTTCATTTTCGCGCTACCTACGTGCTCGCTCATTCCAACAGAAGATATCGCGTGGAAGTTATCATCCGGCACTTCACGGTAATCCTGAATTCTTACTTCTACCAATTTCGATAACTTAGCTTTCACGATCCTCTCATTAGCCAAAGCCGCTTGATTGGTACTCAAAGTCACTCCAACTGCTTTGACTCCGTACTCCTTTGCTGCATGCAGTACTAAAGATCCCCAACCGCATCCGATGTCGAGCAAACGCATTCCAGGACGAAGATCGAGTTTGCGACAAATCAATTCGATTTTCTCTGTCTGTGCCTTTTCCAGCGAATCCTTATCTTTAGTGAAAACTGCACAGGAATACACCAAAGTTGGTCCTAAAATCATTGAATAAAAATCATTTGAAACATCGTAATGATGCGCAATTGCAGACTTATCTCTAGCTAGAGAATGTAAAACCCCTCTCTTGTAGCGAGGAGGGGCTTCTTCTACTGGGATCGGTGGTTTAGATAAAATTCCTGCGCCAACGGCTTTGAGTAACGACAAACTTGCCAGCTTCGGAACTGGCTCCTTAATGTGCCAGTACAGCTCCAAAAGCGTTTGGTGAAAATCTCCATATATTTCGAGAGCCCCAGTTATATAGGCGCGAGCCAGTCCAAGATCGCCAGGAGCTCCAAGAATGTAGCGAAGCGCTACAGGACTTTTGATGTGAAATACATTTGCAGAGTTATGGTTTCCAGCAACGCTTGCGTCAAATGCCATGAACTTAACATTGATCTTTTCATCGAAAAGTGACGCAATATCTTGAGCAACAGTTTTCTTAGCGCTCATGGCAATATCCCGATAGATGAAGTTATGTCGGCACGCATGAAGGAAATAATAAAATATCTCGCAAGAGAAATCTAGAGGCTTTTAGGCACTGATTCAAAGCCAAGTTCGCAATACATGAGGGCTTGCCCCGCCAATAGAGCACCCAAGGGGAAGCCACTTATGCCACTATCTAGGAGAAAGTCGCACTTTGCCCCGGCCTACCCTATGAGGTCGGGGTTTTGTGTTTCCTATACCCTTAGCAAATGCGCAGAAAAATCTCTCATTCCTTACGCGCATTTCTTTCTACAGAGGTTGCAGGCGGTTTAACGCTAGTTCTGGCCTGCGTGATCGCACTTGCTTTTGCTAATTCACCATTGCGCAATGGGTATGAAAATTTATTTGCTCCATGGCACACTTTTATTAGTGAAGGACTCATGAGTATTTTCTTCTTTCTTGTGGGTCTTGAGATAAAGAAAGAATTCCTCGAGGGCGAACTGAGAAATCCACGTACTGCACTTCTGCCCGTAATTGCGGCACTAGGTGGAATGCTGATACCAGCACTTATCTATTTTGCGTTTAATCACGGATTACCAAGTAGTAACGGGTGGGCAATACCGATGCCCACGGATATCGCACTCTCGCTCGGTGCGTTAGCGCTGTTGGGTTCACGTATAGATACATCGTTAAAAATATTCCTGCTGACACTAGCCATAGCTGACGACTTAGGTTCAATTATTGTTCTTGGCATCTTCTATTCAGGGGGAATAAGTCCCACGAGAATTGCCTCAACGATCGGTGCCGTTGGTCTTGCATGGGTTTTACCATTTGGGAGACGAATCTCGTCCACTCAAGTAATTGATTTCATTCATCCCTGGACAACTTTTCTTGTAGTACCTCTCTTCGCTTTGGCCAATCTGGGGATCTCAATAGATTTTTCTTCTCTCGGTTCAACTTTTGCATCGCCTATCGTGATTGGAATAGTTGTGGGGCGAGTGCTTGGAAAAATACTGGGCATAACTTTGTTTGCCTACTTGGCTGTGAGATTGGGCGTGGCAAAGATGCCACCATCTCTCACATTCAAAGAAATTTCTGGCGCAGGTGCTCTTGCAGGTATGGGGCTAACGGTCTCTCTTTTCATTGCGAATTTAGCCCTAAAAGATTCAACATTGCTGGCCGAAACAAAAATCGCTCTTATTATCGCTGGGGCTATGTCAGCGATAATCGGCACAATCATTCTGCGTAAGTTTTCTAAAGCGCAGGATTAAGAAGAAAACTCCTGATTCCTGATTGCCGTTCTGGCTAAGACCAGATGGCCAAAAAAACCAACGAGCAACGCGAAAATAACGCCAACATTTGCAAAGGCCCAAGGTCCGCTCTTGCCCCCAATAAGCCCAAGAAAATATCCTTGCCAAGCTAACCAAGGTGCAAATGTGTTTGTGACAAAACCCCAGCCAATAATCGAACCCACTAGAAGCAAAACCATGGATTTAACATTCCATCTTCCATAAATTCCTTGAGAATTAAAGAGGTCTTCTTCCTTGTAATCCTTCTTGCGCATAGTTACATCGGCTACAAATATTGCCGACCAAACAGCAATTGGCACGCCCAAAGTAATGAGAAACCCTTGGAATGGCACTGAGAAATTATCTGCAAACCACACTATGTATATTGTTCCAGCCAACATTACGCACGCATCGATAACGGCTGCGATGTGTCGGCGCACTGGCAAACCGATAGAAACCAGAGCCAAGCCTGAAGAGTAAAGGTCAAGAATTGCTCC
>CAILKF010000083.1 GCA_903834705.1 uncultured Actinomycetes bacterium | reverse complement strand
GGTGTATGCAGTAATGATCCATTGACGGTTTGCAATGCTGATGCCTAAATCTTTGGTGGCGCTCGGGATTGCAATGTTGACGATGGATGAATCCAGAACGACCATTAATTGCGCAATGGCGATTACCCCGAGGATGCGCCAGCGATTTGGGTCGAGTCCTGGAATGGCTACTGATTTTGGCACGCGTTTATCCTCTTTCGTTTCGATTGGGCTGGGATATATCTCGATAATCTCGAATAGTGGGAGTTTACCGAGACTTCGAGACAAACGCCTGTTGAACGCCTTACGATTGGCCCATGAGCACAATGAAGCCTCGATCCGGTCTTGTAACAGATGGAATGGAACGCGCACCAGCCCGCGGAATGTTGCGTGCAGTGGGAATGGGTGATGACGATTGGGTCAAACCACAAATCGGCATTGTGTCTTCGTGGAATGAAATTACCCCCTGCAATTTGTCCCTTGCTCGCTTGGCAACGGCTTCTAAACAAGGCGTTATAGATGCTGGTGGATTTCCGATGCAGTTTGGAACCATCTCTGTCTCCGATGGAATTTCCATGGGCCATGAAGGAATGCACTTTTCATTAGTTTCTCGCGAAGTAATTGCAGACTCTGTCGAAACAGTGATGCAAGCAGAACGCTTTGATGGCATGGTCACATTTGCAGGGTGCGATAAATCATTGCCTGGAATGATGATGGCAGCAGCACGTATCGATGTTGCAAGTGTCTTTGTTTATGCAGGTTCGATTATGCCGGGCAATGTCGATGGTAAAGATGTCACGATTATTGATGCATTTGAAGCAGTAGGCGCATGTGCCCGCGGATTAATTTCACAAGAACAAGTAGATAAAATTGAGCGCGCGATTTGCCCCGGCGAAGGTGCATGTGGCGGTATGTATACAGCCAACACGATGGCAACTGTGGGGGAAGCAATTGGGCTTTCACTTCCAGGTTCGGCTGCACCTCCTGCAATTGATCGTCGCCGCGATGCATATTCTGTTAAATCAGGAGCAGCGGTTGTAGAACTGATTCGCCAAGGAATTACTACACGAGATATTTTGACCAAACGTGCATTTGAAAATGCCATTACTGCGGTCATGGCGCTGGGTGGTTCCACTAATGCCGTCCTGCACTTATTGGCTATTGCTCACGAAGCACGAGTGGATTTAACGCTCGATGATTTTCACCGTATCGGTTCGAAGGTGCCATTGCTTGGAGATCTCAAACCATTCGGTCGCTATGTCATGAGCGATATGGATAAAGTCGGCGGTATTCCTGTTGTACTTAAAGCGTTGCTCGATGCAGGTTTATTACACGGAGATTGCCTCACCGTTACTGGAAAGACAATGGCAGAGAACTTGGCTGAAATTGCACCCCCTGATCCAGATGGAGAAATTTTGCATGCAACTTCTAAGCCGCTCTCACTGGGTGGTGGATTAACAATTTTGGGTGGTTCCCTTGCACCAGATGGCGGAGTAACTAAAACTGCCGGTATTGGAGTAGATGTTTTTGAAGGTCCTGCACGTGTTTTCGAACGCGAACAACAAGCGATGGATGCCCTGACTGATGGACGAATTCAGCCAGGAGATGTTGTCGTTATTCGTTACGAAGGGCCAAAGGGTGGTCCTGGTATGCGCGAAATGTTAATGATTACTGGCGCAATAAAAGGCGCAGGGCTTGGTAAATCCGTTTTACTTTTAACAGATGGACGTTTCTCTGGTGGCACCACTGGTTTATGTGTGGGCCACATCGCACCTGAGGCAAGTGAAGGCGGACCGATTGCATTTGTGCGCGAAGGAGATCGCATTCGTATTAATACAGTGGAGCGCACTTTGGACCTACTTGTCGACGAATCCGAATTAGCAAAGCGTCGAGTTGGATTCACCCCCTTGCCACATAAATACACACGAGGTGTTTTGGCCAAGTACGCAAAGCTGGTCGGATCTGCCTCTAAAGGTGCGGTCTGCGACTAAACCTTCTAGGGGCTGTACCTGCCCAAATTATGAGATTGCAATCTCAGGGGTTGACGGTTTTACGCTTACATTGGACAATAGAGCCATGAAGTCATCAGTAGTGATTCACGAGCGCGCGATCTAGCACTATCAGATCACGCGCCGCCCTCAGTTTCCACTGAGGGTTTTTGCATTAGATGGCCCAGTTACACATTTGCTAATAGTAAGGAAGGAGCAAGACATGAGCGCAGAGATCACTGGCGCGAGTTCTTTAGTGAAATCACTAGAGGCTGCCGGCGTTGATGTCATGTTCGGAATTCCTGGTGGAGCAATTTTGCCGGCGTACGACCCTATTTATGATTCAAAGATTCGCCATATCTTGGTTCGGCACGAACAAGGCGCTGGCCATGCTGCAACAGGCTACGCCCAAGCAACAGGGCGCACCGGAGTATGTATCGCAACATCAGGCCCAGGTGCTACCAACTTGGTTACACCTCTTGCCGATGCACAAATGGATTCCGTTCCAATCGTTGCCATTACTGGGCAGGTTCCATCCAACGCGATCGGAACTGACGCGTTCCAAGAAGCAGACATCCGTGGCGTAACGATGCCTATTACGAAACATAATTTCCTTATTACTGACCCAAAAGACATTCCACGTGCAATTGCAGAAGCTTTCCATATTGCAAGTACGGGTCGGCCTGGTCCAGTTTTGGTCGATATTGCAAAAGATGCTCTGCAAAAGATGACAACTTTTAACTACCCAAAAAACATTCAGCTCGCTGGATACAAACCACAGGTAGAGCCAGATGCGCAGAATATTCGAGATGCTGCTGCTCTGATTGCTCAGTCTTCAAAGCCTGTTCTCTATGTCGGTGGTGGAGTAATTAAATCCAATGCTGCAAAGGAATTGATGCAACTTGCAGAACTCACTGGCGCACCTGTTGTAACAACACTGATGGCACTTGGCGCTTTTCCAGATAGTCACCCGCAACACCTCGGAATGCCAGGAATGCATGGAAGTGTTGCTGCAGTTACAGCGCTGCAAAAAGCGGATCTGCTCATCACTCTTGGCGCTCGCTTTGATGATCGCGTAACTGGAAAACTTTCTAGCTTTGCAATGAATGCCAAGGTTATTCATGCAGATATTGATCCTGCAGAAATTGGCAAAAATCGCTTCGCAGACGTTGCCGTTGTTGGAGATGTCGGCCGCACCATGAAAGCGCTGATTCCAGCCCTTCAAAGCGAGTTCAAAAAGAGTAAGCCTGATTTAGCGCCGTGGTGGAAACAAATGAGTTCTTTGCGAGCCACTTATCCAGTCGGATACAACCACCCAGAAGATGGCACTGTTTCTCCGCAATATGTCATTGAAAGAATTGGCGCAATTTCTGGACCAGATTCAATTTATGTTGCAGGAGTTGGGCAACATCAAATGTGGGCATCCCAATTTGTTAAATATGAAAAGCCACGCACGTGGTTGAACTCTGGCGGATTAGGAACTATGGGTTACGCAGTTCCTGCTGCAATGGGTGCAAAAGTTGGAATGCCTGGAACAACCGTTTGGGCCATTGATGGAGACGGTTGTTTCCAGATGACCAACCAAGAATTGGTTACCTGTGCTCTTAACAACATTCCGATTAAAGTTGCAATTATCAATAACGAAAGTCTTGGCATGGTTCGCCAATGGCAAACAATGTTCTATGACTCTCGTTATTCAAATACATCACTTGAGTCAAAGCGCATTCCAGATTTCGTAAAACTTGCAGATGCCATGGGATGCGCCGGGCTTCGATGCGATAAAACTGAAGACGTTGATGCAGTAATCAAAGAAGCGATGTCGATTAACGATCAACCAGTAGTTGTCGACTTCAGTGTTTTCCGCGATGCCATGGTTTGGCCAATGGTCGCTGCCGGAACATCAAATGATGAAATCATGATCGCGCGCGGACTAGCGCCCGATTGGGATTCACAGGAGTTGTAATGAGCCAACACACCCTCGCTGTTCTTGTTGAAAACTCACCAGGTGTATTGGCGCGCGTCGCCTCACTTTTCGCGCGCCGTGGTTACAACATTGATTCTCTCGCTGTGGGTCCAACAGAGAACTCCGAAATCTCACGAATAACGATCGTGCTTAATCTCCAAGGCCACGCACTTGATCAAGTGATGGCACAGTTGTACAAACTCGTAAACGTGATTGCAATTTCTGAAATGCCTGCGATATCTACAGTGCATCGCGAACTCTTGATGCTCAAGATTGCGGGAAGCAAGCAAAATTCCGAAGTCTTTGATGTGGTCAAGAAATTTGGTGCTGCTGTTGTTGATGAAACCGACGGGATGCTGACCATCGAGGCAACGGGGGAGTCGAGCCATATCCAAGCATTGCTGTTGGCTTTAACACCTTTTGGCATCAAAGAGCTCGTGCAGTCGGGCTTAATTGCTCTTGAGCGTGGCACGGCTGCTCTTTCAGACCGTACCCTTAGCGCCCAAGGAATTTCTACGACCCATGTAATAGATGTACAAGGCGATTACCAAAACTAAGCAAGAAACTACACAAAGGAGAAGAACGTGGCAACGATGTATCACGAAGAGGATGCTGACCTATCCATTATTCAAGCTCGAAAGGTTGCTGTCATTGGATACGGCTCGCAGGGTCACGCACATGCGTTGAGTCTTCGTGATAGCGGTGTTGATGTTCGCGTTGGTTTAGCCGAAGGTTCAAAATCTCGCGCTAAAGCCGAAGCTGAAGGTTTACGAGTTGTTTCAGTTGCAGAAGCCGTTAAGGAAGCAACTGTCATTATGATTTTAGCGCCGGACCCAGTTCAGCGTCACATCTACCAAGAATCAATTTTGCCAAACCTAAAAGATGGCGATGCAATTTTCTTCGGTCACGGATTCAATATTCGCTACGGATATATCAAGCCAGGTGCAAATGTTGATGTTTGCATGGTTGCACCTAAGGGTCCAGGACACTTGGTACGTCGTGAGTTTTCTGCAGGTCGTGGCGTTCCTGTAATTGTTGCTGTTGAGCAAGATGCAACTGGAAAAGCCTGGCCACTCACACTTTCTTATGCAAAGGCAAGTGGAGGATTGCGCGCTGGCGGAATCTTGACAACTTTCACAGAAGAAACTGAAACTGATCTATTTGGTGAGCAATCAGTTCTTTGCGGTGGAGCAGCTCAATTGGTTATGTACGGCTTTGAAGTGTTGACTGAAGCTGGTTACCAGCCAGAAGTTGCTTACTTTGAATGCTTGCACGAACTCAAGCTCATCGTTGACTTGATGTACGAAGGTGGAATTGCAAAGCAACGTTGGTCCGTTTCTGACACAGCAGAGTACGGCGATTATGTTTCTGGCCCACGCGTTATTGATCCACGCGTTAAGGAAAATATGAAGGCAGTTCTTGCTGATGTTCAAAGTGGAGCCTTTGCTAAGCGCTTCATCGATGACCAAGATGCAGGAGCGCCTGAATTCAAGGCTTTCCGTGCAAAGGGCGAGACACACCCAATTGAGGCTGTTGGTCGCAACCTTCGCAAGATGATGTCATGGGTAAAAGATTCAAAGGATGATTACAAGGAAGGTACAGCTGCGCGTGGCTAAACCTGTCGTACTTATTGCTGAGGAACTCAGCCCGGCAACGCTTGAAGCGCTCGGTCCAGATTTCGAAGTCCGTCATTGCGACGGAGCAAATCGTACTGAACTCTTACAAGCACTTGCCCTCGGTGTAGATGCTGTCTTGATTCGCTCTGCGACAAAGATGGACGCCGAAGCAATAGGTGCGGCAAAAGGTTTGAAAGTTATTGCACGTGCTGGTGTGGGGCTAGACAATGTCGAGATTCCTGCAGCAACTGCTGCAGGAGTAATGGTTGTTAATGCGCCAACATCAAACATTGTTAGCGCTGCAGAACTTGCAATTTCTTTGTTACTGGCGTCGGCACGATTTATTTCTCCAGCACACGAAGCTCTTCGCAATGGCAAATGGGCACGTTCCAAATACACAGGTGCTGAACTATTTGAAAAAACTCTTGGCATCGTCGGTTTTGGTCGAATTGGTCAACTCGTTGCACATCGCATGCAGGCATTTGGCATGGATGTCATTGCCTATGATCCATATTTGCAACCTGCACGTGCAGCTCAACTTGGCGTTCGCTTAGTCGAGCTAGATGAACTTCTTAAGATCAGTGATTTCATCACCATTCATTTACCTAAAACTAAAGAGACTGCAAATCTCATTGGCGTAGAGGCGTTGAAGAAAGTAAAACCTGCAGTTCGCATTATCAACGCAGCTCGTGGTGGCGTGCTTGATGAAAGCGCACTTTACGATGCAATCAAAGAAGGACGTGTTGCAGGTGCAGGCCTGGATGTATTCTCGACAGAGCCTTGCACTGATTCACCACTATTTACTTTGGACCAAGTTGTTGCGACCCCACATTTGGGTGCATCAACGGATGAAGCACAAGAGCGCGCAGGAATCGCAGTTGCAGTTTCTGTACGAAAGGCGCTCGCTGGCGAATTAGTTCCAGACGCGGTCAACGTTAAAGGTGGTCTTATTCACGAAGATGTACGCCCAGCATTGGCTCTTGTTGAAAAACTTGCAGGCGTTCTAGCTGGATTAGCTGGTGAAGTTCCTGTCAGTATTGAAGTGGAAGTACACGGAGAAATTGCCGAACATGACTGCTCTGTACTTGCAACCAGCGCACTTCGTGGCGCACTTGCTATTTCTGGCGCAGAAGATGTTACCTACGTAAACGCACCAAGCCTTGCACATGAGCGAGGCTTGAGTTCAACGGTAGTCACTGATCCCATTTCCCCAGATCACCGAAACGTTGTAACACTTAATGCCGCACTTTCGACTGGTATCAAGATTTCGATTAGTGGAACGTTGATGGGAATTCGCCAAGTACAAAAAATTGTTGCCATCGATTCTTATGATCTTGATTTAGTACCCACAGATAATCTTCTCTTCTTGCGTTATGCCGACCGTCCGGGTGTTGTTGGAACAGTTGGAAATGCACTTGGAAAAGCACAGATCAATATTGCCGGTATGCAGGTTGCTCGCGACCATGCAGGGGGAGCCGCGTTGATGGTCATTACCGTTGACTCGCCCGTTCCAGCAGAAGTACTTAGCTCACTTGCAGAACAGACAGGTGCCGATTTGGCACGTTCGGTTAACTTAGGCGGATAGGGATCTACATGTCAGAGAAAACAATCAAACTCGGAGTTATTGCTGGCGACGGAATCGGACCAGAAGTTATTGCTGAAGGTCTAAAAGTTCTCGATATTGTTGCCAAAAAATATGGAGCTAACTTCGTTAAAACTCCTTTTGATCTAGGAGCTAAGCAATGGCATCGCACAGGCGAGGTATTACCTGAGGCAGTAAAGTCTGAATTAGCCAAGAGCGATGTACTTTTACTTGGCGCAGTTGGAGACCCAAGTGTTCCTAGCGGAATTCTCGAGCGCGGATTGCTTTTGAAGTTGCGTTTCATTTTTGATCAGTATGTGAACTTGCGTCCAGGTCGTCTCTACCCAGGTGTTAAGTCACCATTAGCCGACATAGATTCACTTGATTTTCTTGTCATCCGCGAAGGTACCGAAGGCCCATATGCAGGCGCTGGCGGAATCTTGGCCGAGGGCACCGATGCTGAAATCGCAACGGATGTAAGCATTAATACCCGTCGTGGAGCTGAGCGCACAATTCGTGATGCATTCGATCGCGCAATGTTGCGCCCACGTAAGAAGGTCACGCTTGTTCACAAAAACAACGTACTTACCTTCTCTGGTTCCCTATGGACTCGCACCTTTGAAAAGGTTGCAAAAGATTACCCTTCCATTGAAACTGACTATCTACATGTTGACGCAGCTGCGATGTTTTTCGTCAATAACCCTGGCCGCTTCGATGTTGTTGTAACTGACAATCTTTTCGGAGACATCATCACAGACATCTCTGCAGCAATTTGCGGTGGAATTGGACTTGCAGCGTCAGGAAATATCAACCCAACTCGTAAGTTCCCGTCAATGTTTGAGCCAGTACATGGTTCTGCTCCAGACATTGCTGGTAAAGGAATTGCAGATCCAACAGCAACAATTCTTTCAATCGGCATGATGTTTGACCATTTGGGTTATCCAGAAGCTGCTAAAGAAATTGAAAGTGCAGTTGCTAAAGACCTTCTTAACCGCGGGACTGCCAAGCGTTCGACCATTGAAATTGGCGATGCAATTGCTGGAACTTTGAAAGGTTAATCATGTCCGTCAAACTCACTCCTTCTTCGCACGCAGTTGAGGAAAAGGAGCGCGCCGAAAAAGTTGCTAACCCTGGATTTGGTAAGTACTACACCGATCACATGGTTGTTGCGGAATGGACTGAGGCTGACGGTTGGGGACAAGCAGAGTTAAAAGCATATGCACCAATTTCTTTAGATCCAGCCGCAATGGTTTTCCATTATGGACAAGAAATATTTGAGGGTCTTAAGGCTTATCGCCAACCCGATGGATCTATTGCGCTCTTTAGACCAGAAGCCAATGCGGCCCGGTTTGCACGAAGCGCACATCGCATTGCGTTGCCAGAAATGCCAGAGCAGCTATTTCTTGACACCGTGCTTGCACTTGTAAAGCAAGATGGTGGCTGGGTTCCGGACAAGATTGGTGAATCTCTCTACCTTCGACCTTTTATGTTTGCTACTGAAGTTGGCCTAGGTGTTAGACCTTCCAATCGCGCTCTCTATATGCTGATTGCAACGCCTGCAGCCGCGTATTTCAATCCAGCAAATGCAGTGACCGTATGGATTTCAACAGAATATGTGCGTGCTGCACAAGGTGGAACAGGTGAAGCAAAGTGCGGTGGCAACTATGCAGCATCTCTCATCGCACAAAAAGCTGCAGCCAAAGAAGGTTGCGATCAAGTTGTATGGATTGATGCAAAAGAGCGCAAGTGGGTAGAAGAGATGGGCGGAATGAACCTGTACTTCGTTAAAGGCTCAGGAAGCGACGTCACCGTTGTAACTCCAAAACTAACCGGCACGTTATTGCCCGGAATCACTCGTGATTCTATTTTGAGTGTTGCCACCGATCTTGGTTACAAAGTTGAAGAAACAATGATTAGCGTCGATGATTGGAAGAACGGCGTTCAAAGTGGCGAGATCTCCGAAATTTTTGCGTGCGGTACGGCAGCTGTCGTATCACCGGTCGGAATGGCAAAAAGCGCCATGGGCACATGGGTAACAGGAGACGGAAAACCTGGTCCTATTACCATGAAAATTCGCGAAACACTTCTTGGTATCCAGCACGGCACGATTGCCGATTCACATAACTGGATGAAGAAAGTTCTCTAATGACTGTCTCGGATGCTTTTCACATCTATGACACCACCTTGCGGGATGGCGCGCAACAAGAAGGTTTAAATCTTTCTGTTCATGACAAATTGATTATCGCTCGTCACTTAGACGATTTAGGTGTTGGTTTTATTGAAGGTGGCTGGCCAGGAGCTAACCCAAAAGACACGGAATTCTTTACACGAGCGCGTACCGAACTTAAATTAAAGCATGCAACTTTTGTCGCCTTTGGTGCTACTCGCAGACCAGGTGTCAAGGCAGCCGACGACGAACTCTTTGGTGCTCTTCGTGATTCTGGGGCACCTGCTGTAACAGTTGTTGCAAAAGCCTATGACCGTCATGTAGATCTGGCTCTGCGCACAACACTTGATGAAAACTTGGCGATGATTGCTGATTCAATTAAACATTTGCGGGCGGAAGGCCAGAGAGTATTTCTTGATGCAGAGCATTTCTTTGACGGATATCGCTCAAATCGCGCTTATGCACTTGAAGTTGTTCGAGTTGCGGCAGAGGCCGGCGCCGATGTGATTGCACTGTGCGATACCAATGGTGGAATGTTGCCTGACGAACTTTCACAAGTAGTGCATGATGTTTTAGGTGCAAGTTCAGCAAGGCTTGGAATTCACTGCCACAATGACACCGGATGCGCTGTTGCAAACTCAATGGCGGCAATCGCAGCAGGTGCCACTCACGTGCAAGGAACTCTCAACGGCTATGGAGAGCGCACAGGAAATGCCGACCTTGTAACAATTATTGCTAACTTACAATTAAAGAAAAACCAACAAGTATTGCCAGATGGTTTACTTCCTGAAGCTTTCCGTATTGCGCATGCCGTTGCAGAAGTAACTAACGTTGCACCGAGTGCGCGCCAACCCTATGTTGGAGTTTCAGCATTTGCCCACAAGGCAGGACTCCATGCAAGTGCAATCAAAGTTGATCCCTCCCTCTATCAGCATGAAGATCCAGCATCTGTTGGTAACGATATGCGGATGCTGGTTTCAGATATGGCAGGCCGTGCATCTGTTGAATTGAAATCTGCTGAGTTGGGTGTTGATTTAGGGGGAGACCGCGCACTCATCGGGCGGGTTGTAGATCGCGTTAAAGAGATGGAATCACGCGGATTCACTTTCGAAGCAGCAGATGCCACATTTGAATTATTACTTCGCGAAGAAATGACGGGAAAGCGTCCTCGCTTTTTCACGATCGAACATTGGCTAACAACAGTTGAGCGTTCGGCTGATCAAAGCATTACTACTAAAGCTGAAGTCACAATCATCGCGCAAGGTAAGAAGATTTCCTGCAATGGTGAAGGAAACGGTCCAGTGAACGCATTTGATAATGCACTTCGTTCAGGGCTTAAGCAGTTCTATCCTGAGTTAGAGATTCTCGAACTTACCGACTACAAAGTTCGTATTCTCGAAGGTCGTTTAGGTACTGGCGCTGTTACTCGCGTACTTGTTGAAACCAGTGACGGGGATGGCGAGTGGAGCACTATTGGCGTGCACGAAAACGTTATTGCCGCCTCTGCCATGGCTCTAGAAGATGCCTTAACCTTTGGCCTCATTCGCCAGGGCAGGACCTCCGAGTAACCTAGGTGCATGTCAATCTCTGAATTCGCAGAAGTTATTGACGCATTTGAAATTAATCTACGCACTGAACGCCACTTATCTGAACACACAATTCGTGCATACCTTGGAGATCTTGAAAGCCTGAGCGCTCACTTAACTGCACTTGGTATTGACGATATTTCCCGGCTGGAGCTATCACATATCCGTTCCTGGCTTGCAAACATGCAAGTAAAAGGCGGTGCGCGTACTTCGTTATCGCGCAGGGCAGTATCCATTCGACTATTTACCAAATGGGCACATAAGAAAGGTTTGACACCAACTGATGCAGGAATGCAATTAGTTACGCCAAAACCACATCGGACGCTTCCAGAGGTTTTAGATATTCCCAGCGCAACTCTTGCAATGGATGCACTTGCATTGAGAGTGGGAGAGGAAGAAGATTCACCAAAATCGTTGCGAGATTGCGCGATGGTGGAAGTACTTTATGCAAGTGGTGCACGAGTAAGCGAACTCTGTGGTTTAGATTTGGAATCGATTGATTATGAGCGCCAAACTATTCGCGTTCTGGGAAAAGGAAATAAGGAACGCACAATCCCATTGGGCAATCCAGCAATGAAAGCGTTGAAAGCATGGATTAAAGACGGTCGCCCAATGTTGGCCACAGATGCATCAGCTAACGCAGTTTTCTTAGGTACCCGTGGGAAAAGGATTGATCAGCGCACCGTCCGCACTGTTGTATATGAGGCTTTATCGGCTCTGGAAGGTTATGAGCGAATGGGGCCGCATGCGCTGAGACATTCAGCCGCAACGCATTTACTTGAAGGTGGCGCCGATTTGCGTACCGTTCAAGAAATATTGGGGCATGCCTCACTCGCAACGACTCAGATCTATACGCATGTTTCAACTCAGCGCCTACAACAAGCCTTTAAACAGGCTCATCCACGCGCTTAGTTCGTACTCAAACCGTGGATTTTGCCCCACATTTCCTCAGGTAGGATTTGCCCTGCACCACAACCCATGTAAAAGTGAGATTGCGGTGACTTCACGCACTGAGCAAGAGCCATTTCGGTCCAGGCAACTGGTCGGCGTTTCAGTGCTAGAGGGCCAACAAATGTTGGTCCATTAACCGAGAGCTGACTTTGCAAGAAGTTGGCAAGAAGGAGTGTGCCGCCATGGCGGTTGTAACAATGCGAGAACTTCTCGACAGCGGAGTCCACTTTGGACATCAGACTCGTCGATGGAATCCAAAAATGAAGCGCTTTATTTTTGCAGAGCGCAACGGTATTTATATTATCGATATCCAACAATCACTTGGCCTTATTGATAGCGCCTATGAGTTTGTTAAAGATGTTGTCGCCAAAGGTGGACACGTCTTGTTCGTCGGAACTAAGAAGCAAGCACAAGAGCCAATCATTCAACAATCAGCACGAGTAGGCATGCCTTACGTGACTGAGCGCTGGCTCGGTGGAATGCTCACAAACTTCCCAACTGTGTACAAGCGTATTCAGCGCCTTAAAGAACTTGAAGCGTTGGAAAATGCCAATGACCAGTTGTTAACAAAGAAGGAACTTCTTGTACTTCGCCGCGAACGCGAAAAACTAAACAAGAACCTTAACGGAATTCGTAACATGACAAAGTTGCCAAGCGCAATCTGGGTTGTGGATACAAAGAAAGAGCACTTAGCAGTTGCTGAAGCCAAGAAGCTCGGCATTCCTGTTATCGCTATTTTGGATACAAACTGCGATCCAGACGAAGTTGATTTCAAGATTCCTGGTAACGATGATGCGATTCGCTCAATCGGATTACTTACTCGAGTCATCACTGATGCAATTGCAGCTGGGCTTCAAGCACGCGCTGCAAACGTTAAAGAAGAAGTAAAGCCAGTAGAGAACGTTGTCGCAGCCGGTGAGCCACTTGCCGATTGGGAGAAGGAAATTCTCGACGGAACTGCTCCAGCTACACCTGCAGTGGAGGCATAAGTTGAAGTATTCGGCAGAAGATGTAAAAAAGCTCCGCGAAGCAACCGCAGCAGGAATGCTCGAT
>CAILKF010000082.1 GCA_903834705.1 uncultured Actinomycetes bacterium | reverse complement strand
TGTTGTAATCATTCGAAAAGCTGGCGATGTTATTCCAGAAGTGCTTAGCGCAGTAATCGAGAAGCGCACTGGTAGTGAACGCGCATTCGTCATGCCGACTCACTGCCCAGAATGCGGATCAACACTTCGGGCTATTACAGAAGGCGACATTGATATTCGCTGTCCTAACACCCAAAAATGTCCCGCACAGTTGAGAGAGAGAATTTTCTATATCGGTTCTCGTTCGGCTTTAGATATTGATGTTCTTGGATATGAAGCTGCACAGGCACTGTTGAGTGATGGCATCATTGTTGATGAGTCTGACCTATTTGCATTAACCGCTAAAGAATTGAGTAAATCAGAGTTTTTTACAAAGAAGGATGGCAGTGAAGGCAAAAACGTCGAAAAATTGTTGAGTGCACTTGAGGAGGCAAAAACTCGACCACTTTGGCGCACTCTCGTTGCCCTTTCTATTCGCCACGTGGGGCCAACGGCCGCACAAACTCTCGCATCTGTATTTGGTTCGATAGATGCAATTTCTAAAGCGAACATTGAAGAGCTTTCGGCGGTAGATGGCATTGGTCAAACTATTGCCGAATCAATTATTGAATGGTTTAGCGAAGATTGGCATAGAGAGATTATTCGTAAGTGGGCTAAAGCGGGAGTCACAATGGTGCAAAAAGAAAGTAAGAGCGCACCGCAGACACTTGCAGGAATGACATTTGTTGTCACTGGTTCGCTCGTGCATTACAAGCGAGATGAAATTAGTGAAATCATCGCCCTTCACGGAGGTAAAGCATCGAGTTCTGTCTCGAAGAACACTCGCTATCTGTTAGCGGGCACTGACCCCGGGTCTAAGTTGGCTAAAGCGCAAGAATTAGGTGTTGAGGTTCTTGATGAAGCACAATTTACAAAACTTCTTGGGGGCAAGTGATGAGTGCGATCCGCGTTGGACTCTATGGGGGGACTTTTGATCCAATCCATAAGGGACACATGCATGTCGTCACCGAACTATTTGCACGAGACATTATTGATGAACTTGTTTTGATTCCGGCAGGGCAGCCATGGATGCGCGACGATGCACCAATTGCTTCTGCACAAGATCGACTCGAGATGGCACGAATTGCCGTTGCTCAGTTGCCAAAAGTTCTCTCGTCCCGAGTAACTGTGAGCGATGTTGAAATCAATCGCAGTGGACCAAGTTACTCAATCGATACTGTGAAGAAATTCATCGCGGATCGTCCTGATGCACACTTTATTTTGATTCTCGGCTCTGATGCCTATGTAGGTATCGATAAATGGCATGAAAGTGCGCAACTTCAATCACTTGTAGAGATATTGGTGATTGCTCGAGACGGACAAGGATTGGACATTAACGCATTGCCAATCTCTGCCACTACAATTCGAACTCTTACGCAATCACACCTTGAGGATTCACCCTCGAACGTTGCAACGTATATCAAGGAGAAAAACCTTTATGGTCGCAAGTGAAAGTGTTATTGCAAGTACAAAAATCGCCGCACGGGCATCTCTTGAAAAATTGGCAACTGGATTAGTTGCAATTGACTTATCGGAGCAGTTGGTTCTCTCTGAAGTATTTCTCATAGTTACAGGAGCGAATTCGCCACAGGTGAGCGCCATTGCAGATGAAGTTGAACGCAAGATGACTGAGGCTGGCCAGAAGCCAACGCGTCGTGAAAATGGATCTGAGTGGATTCTTATTGATTACAGCGACTTAGTGGTTCATATTCAAAGTTCTGAACTTCGTCGTTATTACATGTTGGATCGCCTCTGGAATGATTGCCCTGTAATCGCACTTGATTTGGAAACGGACGATGTTTCTCATGCCTAAAGCTGATCGAATTGTTTTATGGCGTCACGGTCAAACAGACTGGAATATCAACAATCGGTTTCAGGGACATTCAGATATTCCACTTAACGATGTCGGTGTGTATCAAGCACAACGCGCAGCACAACTTTTAGCAGGAATGAAACCTACTGGAATTATTTCTAGTGATTTACAACGCGCGCGCGCTACTGCTCAATCGCTGGCCGACCTTGTTCGATTACCTGTTGAGGTAGATCCAGATCTGCGCGAAACAAATGGTGGTCATTGGGAAGGTAAGACTGGCGAGGAAAATCGTGAAAATGATTTTGCTAATTTTGTTCGCTGGATAGATGGTGATAATTCACCTGCAGGAACAATTGGTGAGCGACGTACTGAAGTTGCCGATCGGGCAGTAAATGCCATTAATAAGGCGCTTGCAAAGGGCGGCGAAGGACAATTGTTAATTGTCACAACTCATGGAGGCACATCGCGATGTGTTCTTGGCAAATTATTGGAGTTACCGCAGTCACATTGGGGAGTACTAGGTGGTTTATCTAATGCGGCTTGGTCAATTCTGCAACGTAATCCTCGAGGCTGGAATTTAGTAGAACATAACGCCGGGTCCATTCCCGAGCCTATTTACGGAGAAGAAAGTGGTGCCGAGCCGAACCTGCGATAAGGTCGGAGTTCTTAAGTTCGGGGCTGTGGCGCAGCTGGTAGCGCACCTGCATGGCATGCAGGGGGTCAGGGGTTCAAGTCCCCTCAGCTCCACGTAGAAATTATTTAATCAATATCGCAAAGGACGTGTGAAGACATGACAACAATTCCACGTGGATGGAAAGCAACTGATATCGGAAATCTTTCAGGAAAGAGATTTCTTATTACTGGTGGCACTAGCGGAATTGGTAAAGAAGCTGCTCGTCAATTGGCAAGAGCTGGGGGCGATGTAACAATCACTGCTCGTTCTGCGCAAAAAGGTGAAGCAACTATGGCTGACCTGGGGCAAGGTCGATTGTCATACGGCATTTTGGATTTAACGGATTTAAAATCGGTCAGGACCTTTGCGGCAAGTATTACGCATGACTTTGATGTGCTCATACTCAATGCAGGAGTTATGGCAACGCCTCTGACTAGAACGCACGATGGTTTTGAATTACAGATGGGAACAAATCACTTAGGTCATTTTGCGCTAGCAGGATTATTGCGTAAGCAGATTAAAGATCGCATTGTTGCTGTATCTAGCCAGGCACATCGTTTTGGAAATTTTGGGGACAATAGCGTTGGCGCAATTCGCTCACGCTTACTTGCTCAAGGGCAATACAAGCCTTGGGCAGCTTACGGTGCAAGCAAGCTTGCAAATCTTCTATTCATTCATGAACTTCACCGCAGAAGCCAAGCAAACAATTGGAAAATTACTTCACTTGCAGTGCACCCCGGTTGGTCAGCAACGCACTTACAAAGTGTTGGGCCAGCAATGCGGGGAGCCAATTTTGAAGAGAAAGTAACTTCTGGAATGAACTCACTCTTTGCTCAAAGTGCATCTCGCGGTGCGCTTCCTACTTTATGTGCATCGACAATGCCGGGCATCGCCAGCTCTTCCTACATTGGCCCTGATGGACTCTTTGAAATGCGTGGATATCCAAAAATGACCCGAGGAATATCAAGTTCTTATGACCAAACACTTGCAACCAACCTCTGGAGCGTCAGTGAAGAACTCACTGGCGTTCAATGGCTGTAACCTTGGCTCATGTCTGCTGATAACACTCGCGATTTTGTACATGAGGGCTATGACGTTGCCTATGTACAAGAAAAATGGTTACCCGTTTGGGATCAGCTAGCTCCATTTAAATCTGGTCGCCCAGATGACAAGCGTCCAAAGAAATATGTTTTAGATATGTTCCCGTATCCATCGGGAGATTTACATATGGGCCATGCAGAGGCTTACGCACTCGGCGATGTGATTGCTCGTTACTGGGTACAAAAAGGTTTTAATGTTATGCACCCGATTGGCTGGGATGCTTTTGGGCTTCCTGCAGAGAATGCGGCAATAAAGAGAAATATTGATCCTGCAATTTGGACGTATGAAAACATTGCTGTGCAGAAGGCTTCGATGCGCAGATATGCATGTTCATTTGATTGGGACCGAACATTTAATACATGCGACCCTGAGTACTACCGCTGGAATCAGTGGCTATTTTTGCAACTCTTCGAGCGTGGCCTGGCTTATCGCAAGGCTTCAAAAGTTAATTGGTGCCCTTCTTGCCAGACAGTTTTGGCAAATGAGCAAGTAGTTGCTGGCCTTTGCGAGAGATGCGATACCGCAGTTACCAAGAAGAAGTTAACGCAGTGGTATTTCAAAATTACAGACTATGCCGACCGCTTACTAGATGACATGTCACAACTTGAGGGTCAATGGCCAGAAAAAGTCTTGACAATGCAACGCAACTGGATTGGCCGATCTACAGGAGCGAACGTTGATTTCCAGATCGAAGGACGCGCAGAGCCTGTAACGATTTACACCACTCGTCCCGACACCTTGTACGGTGCAACCTTTTTTGTTGTTGCAGCCGATAGTGATTTAGCTGCAGAATTAGCAAAAGGCACAGCAGTTGAAAAAGAATTCAACACGTACCTTGAAAAAATTAAAGCCGATAGTGATATCGACCGTCTCGCCACTGATCGCCCAAAGAGTGGCGTGTTCCTCCAAAAATATGCGATCAACCCAGTCAACGGCGAAAAATTACCAATCTGGGCGAGTGATTACGTTTTAGCTGATTATGGGACCGGCGCAATCATGGCTGTGCCAGCTCATGATCAACGCGATTTAGATTTCGCACGAGCAATGAAATTACCCGTGCGAGTTGTCGTCGATACAGGCGAAGAAGATCCTTCAGTAACTGGCATAGCAACCGCCGGAGATGGCGCTTTGATTAACTCTGGGCCGTTGAACGGAAAACCTAAAGATGAAGCCATTGCATTTATCAATGCGCAATTAGAGCGCGATGGACTTGGAAAATCAGCGCGCAACTACAGATTGCGTGATTGGCTTATTTCACGTCAGCGTTATTGGGGTACACCGATTCCGATTATTCACTGCCCAAAGTGTGGCGATGTTGCCGCACCTCTTGACTCGTTGCCGGTCAAACTTCCCAATGCAGAAGGCTTAGATCTCAAACCAAAGGGAACTTCACCATTGGGCGCCGCCACCGATTGGGTGAATGTTCCTTGCCCTAAGTGCGGTGCACCTGCACAGCGTGATACGGACACGATGGATACATTCGTTGATTCATCCTGGTATTTCTTGCGCTACCCAAGCAACACCGATCACACACAAGCATTTAGTCGGGAGAGCGTTGATACCTGGCTACCGGTAGATCAATATGTCGGTGGAGTAACCCACGCAATCTTGCACCTTCTTTACTCTCGCTTCTTTACAAAAGTTTTACACGATATGGGCATGCTTTCGTTCAATGAACCTTTTACTCGCCTTCTTAATCAAGGAATGGTTGTTATGGAAGGTTCTGCCATGAGTAAAAGTCGTGGCAACTTAGTAAGACTTTCAGATGAACTTGCAAATCACGGAGTGGATGCGATTCGTTTATCTATGGTTTTCTCTGGCCCTCCAGAAGATGACGTTGACTGGTCTGATGTATCACCAGCTGGTTCAGTGAAGTTCCTTAACCGCGCATGGCGTTTATCAGGCGACATTACAAGTGCACCCGGAGTTGATTTTTCTAAGGGTGATGTCTCTTTACGTAAAGCAACGCATAAAGCGGTGCACGATGCCGGATTTGCCGTTGAATCTTTTAGATTTAACGTCGCCGTTGCACGCATCATGGAATTAGTGAATTCTGCCCGAAAAGCAATTGATTCTGGATGTGGCCCAGCAGATCCTGCAGCGCGCGAAGCTGTAGAAGCAATTGCGATCATGCTCTCCTTGGTTGCTCCTTATACATCTGAAGAAATGTGGGAGCGTCTTGGACATAAACCAGCGATTGCACTTGCTGGCTGGCCAACCGTCGATGAAACCTTACTTGTTGCAGATTCTGTGATTGCAGTTATACAAATTAACGGCAAAATCAAAGAGCGTCTTGAAGTTTCGCCAACTATTTCAGATGCTGAACTAGAGGCTCAAGCGTTGGCTCATCCAACAATTGCCAAGGAATTGGCTGGGGCAACGATTAATAAGATCATCACAAGAGCGCCAAAATTGGTCAACATCGTCATCTAGGACTGTTTGAGGATTTTCATCAACAGATCTAATCTGTGAACAGCGAGCCATAATCTAAATTTCAAGATTGTTGACCTGGCTTTTACTTGGGACATGAATCAACTTCTTAAAGGCTATAAGGAACAAATCCACGATTGGATATCCGATCTTCATTTTTCACAAATTCAAAGGCGTTCACTGCTCATAGTTGTGGCAGTCGTGTGCGTACTTTCTGCCGGAGTAGTTTTTCGCGGACACTCACAACCCATTGCTATGGCCGAGCCACTCATCATCGCTCCACCAAATATCACAGTCGATGTGGCTGGGGGAGTGAATCTTCCTGGTGTTTATTCGCTTCCAGCCAATTCGAGAGTGATAGATGCGCTGAAAATAGCGGGTAATGCTAAACCTGGGATGGATATGAGCGATCTCAACTTAGCTCGCATCATTAAAGATGGCGAGCAAATCTACGTTGACCCCAATCTTCCAACGGCAATTTCAAGAAGTATTGCAACAACGGTAATTAAGAAACTTACGGGTCCAATAAATATAAATAGAGCGACCCTTGCACAGTTTGATCTTCTTCCAGGGATCGGCCCAGTTATCGCCGCGCGCATCGTGACTTATCGCAAAGTGAATGGCCCCTTCAGCGTGATTGAGGATCTACAGAAAGTTTCTGGGATTGGAAGTGCGAAATTCGCACAGCTCAAGAGCAAAGTTCGCGTGTAAGGGATTATCGAGCCCTTACTTTAGGAAGTGCGATTTGGATCGGTGCACTATCGCAAAGTTGGGTAGCACCATGGCGCACATGTGTAGTGGCACTCTTACTTGCCCTCTTTGCGTTAGGCAAAGGCAAGAGTGTCATTGTTGTAGTTGCGTGTGCGCTATTACTCGGCGCAGGAATGATGTCGTTGCGCCAGATGAGTGTGCAGAACTCTGTTTTGCAGAAGTTTATGGGAGGCACCGCCACTCTTAACGTTCAAGTTTCAACCGATCCCGTGCTAACAAAACCTAAAGTCTTCGGATCAACACTTGCTCCGGCAAGTTACAGCTTCTTGGCAAGTGCACAAAGCGTCCGAGGCGATAGTGGCGAATTCACTCTTCGAATTCCGATAAGAGTAATTAGTCAAAAGAGAGCTGTCAGCTTGTTATTGCCGGGTCAAACTTTCACAGCCAAAGGAGCGCTTTCGCGTAGTAAGGAAGCGCGCGTTGGAGCACTTTTCATAATCCATGGTGATGTCAAAGTACTCACTCCGCCCTCGCGATGGGCAAGAAGTCTTGGTGCCATTCGCACACACCTGCGTCAACTCAGTGGAAAAGGAGAAGGTGGTGCACTGATACCAGGGATGGTGCTCGGTGATACTTCACTGCAAAGTTCACAATTTCGAGATGCGATGCGCAGAAGTGGACTCACGCATTTAACTGCGGTGAGCGGCGCGAATTTTGCAATTATTTCCTTGTTCGCGTTGTGGTGCATGCAATGGTTTTTTAGGAAAATTCGAATCAGGGTGATATTCACTGCAGTCGCACTCTCTGGATTCATAGCACTTGTTAGGCCTTCACCTTCCGTTCTTCGTGCAGCGGCAATGGCAAGTGTTGTTCTTTTTGCACGTGCAGTTGGGCAACGAAGTGATGCACTCCCTGCGCTAGGTTTTGCAATCGCAATTGTTGTCATTGGCGATCCATGGCAAGCACGTGATCCCGGATTCGCACTCTCTGTATTGGCAACAGCTGGACTCTTACTTTTGGCTCCAAGAATTGTCTTGTGGCTAAGCAAATTCATGCCGGTCAAGGTTGCAGGTGCAGTTAGTCCGCCATTTGCAGCCGTTGTTATGTGTGCACCGATACTGGTCGCCCTCTCTGGATATATAGGACCGATGACAGTGATTGCAAATGTTTTAGTCGCACCGGTCGTAGCTCCCATCACCGTTTTCGGGTTCATTGCCGCACTCATTTCACCTTTTGTTCCGCAAATCAGTTCTTTCATCCTCTTCTTCGTTCGATTTCTTGCATCGTGGATTGCTTCCGTTGCTCAATGGGCATCTGCATTTCCTGTGCTCCAAATTACTACTGGGGTTA
The DNA here is from genome assembly GCA_903834705.1 of uncultured Actinomycetes bacterium. GTDB lineage: Bacteria > Actinomycetota > Actinomycetes > Nanopelagicales > Nanopelagicaceae > QYPT01. The sequence goes on along the minus strand of CAILKF010000082.1, from coordinate 15,913 downwards.
TTGGCTTTTGTTTTACCCTCGGTGCCGTCATTGCAATTTTCTTTCTCGTCAAAGGCAGGAAAAGTTTCCTCATTGCATTATTTCTGCTGGTAATCACTCTTACCTGGATAGGCAGATGGCCAGGAAATGATTGGCAAGTTGCTAACTGCAATGTTGGACAAGGGGACTCGATGGTTATTAATTTAGGGGAAAGCGGTGCAATTGTTATTGATGCAGGGCCTGACTCATCACTTGTTGATCGATGCCTGAGCCAACTTGGCATAAAGCACATTCCATTATTAATTTTGACTCATTTTCATGCAGATCATGTTGAAGGTGTTGCAGGAATTATTCACCGCAGAGATGTCGGGCAGGTTTGGGTGAGCAACAATGCTGAACCTGTATTTGAAAGTACTCACATAAGGCAAGTGCTCGGAATCCGAGCGCACATCGTGATTGCCGATCGAGGATTATCGACAACAATGAAGAGCAACCGAGGCAACATTTCACTAAAAATTTTGTGGCCAGATAGTGCTGAACATTCCTTTGATTTACTTCCGGGCGATGGATCTGCAATTAATAATTCAAGTCTTGCTCTATTGCTTAACGCCCCAGATTTCTCTCTCTTTGTAGCAGGTGATTTAGAGCCTCCCGCACAACAGCAAATTATCGACTCAGTAGGAAAAGTTGATATCTATAAAGTGAGTCATCATGGCTCCAAGTATCAAGATGTCGGCTTCACCGAGCGCCTCGCACCCACGCTTTCCATAATCAGTGTTGGCGCAGGAAATTCCTATGGCCACCCAGCTCCACAAACTCTTGCCTTGCTGGCTAGACTTCGAAGCACAATTTACCGAACTGATATCAGTGGAGCGATTGCAGTCACTGCACATGAGCATCACTTTAAAGTTCGGACTAGTACAGGTGCATGGTGGCAGAAAGTGAGGTTGGGATGAGCAACTATCTCCTTCTTGGATCTGAATCAGCCCTTGCCGACCGCGCACTAGCCAAACTTCTCACAGCTTTGCGCGATGATGATTATGAAATCGCCACAATGTATTGCGAAGAAGCCGAAGTTGGCGATGTATCAGAAGCTCTTGCCCCATCTTTATTTTCGGAAAAACGTGCCCTCGTCATGCGAGATTTGCAAGAGTTAGTCAGTGATGTGCAAGAAGAGGTTATTCGTTTTCTAGATGACCCCGACCCATCAATGATCATAGTTTTCGTTCACAAAGGTGGAGTTAAAGGGAAAGCGTTATTAGACCGCATAAAAAAAGAGAAACCTGAAATTCTTCTTTGTGACCCGCTTAAGAAAGAAAGTGAAAAGCAAGAATTTGTTCGCCATCTTTTTCTCGACCTTGGTCGTAAGGCAACGCCCGGTGCCGTGAGCGCACTCATCAATGCGACAGGTACAGATTTGCGCGAGCTAAGTTCTGCGTGTAGTCAGATTGCATCTGACACAACTGGCGTCATTGATGAAGCGATGATTGATAAATACCATCAAGGGCGTATTGAAACAACTGGCTTTGACGTGGCTGATGCAACTCTAGATGGCGATGTTACAAAAGCGCTTTTAACTTTACGCAATGCAATTGCAACGGGAACAGATCCAGTGATGGTCACAAGTGCAATTGCGTCTGCTCTTCGTGGTCTTGCAAAAGTTTCTGGTGCGAATCGCGGTTCGAAATCATTTGAATTGGCAGGAGAATTAGGAATGGCCCCTTGGCAAATTGATAAAGCGCGACGCCAACTCAGCGGATGGTCACCTCGTGCACTTGCCAGCGCTGTGGCCTCAATTGCTCAGGCAGATGCGGATGTAAAAGGGGCATCAGTGGATCCCATTTATGCCCTCGAGCGAGCGGTCTCCACCATCGCTCGCGCACGCTCGTAATTTGAGCATAGAGCGCTCTCGCTGGTAGCCTTCCTCTCCTTGGCCCATCGGGGTCAGCTAATCAGCAAAAGATGAGGACAATCGCACGTGGCAAATATCAAGTCGCAGATCAAACGGATTAAGACCAATGACAAAGCACGCCTTCGCAATAAGTCAGTGCGTTCGTCAATCAAGACCGCCGTTCGTAGATTTCGCGATGCTGTCACCGCTGGCGATAACGCAGTAATTTCTACTGAACTTCGTTCCGCATCACAGGCGCTAGATGTCGCTGTAGCAAAGGGTGTTATTCATAAGAACACCGCTGCTAATAAGAAATCTTCAATGGCTAAATCGGCAACCAAAGCCGGCGTTCGTTAATTTTCTTTTCTATCTAGAGCGAGGCTAAGTAATGCCCGCAATTTCACTGGCTAAAGCACCGCAGCCTTCTGCAACTGACCCGGCACAGATTCGAAATTTCTGCATCATTGCCCATATCGACCATGGAAAATCCACGTTGGCCGATCGCATGCTTGGTATCACCGAAGTTGTAGATCCTCGCCATATGCGCGAGCAATATCTCGATCGCATGGATATCGAACGCGAACGCGGAATCACCATTAAGTCTCAAGCAGTTCGCTTGCCTTGGCGATCAGGAATCGATGGCAAGGAATACATCCTTAACATGATCGACACTCCAGGTCACGTAGATTTTACTTACGAAGTTTCGCGCTCGCTTGCAGCTTCTGAAGGCGCAATCTTGCTCGTCGATTGCGCGCAGGGGATTGAGGCGCAAACTCTTGCTAACTTGTATTTAGCGATGGAGAACAATCTCAAGATTATTCCTGTGCTTAATAAAATTGATTTACCTGCAGCACAACCCGAAAAATTCGCTGCAGAACTTGCAAAACTTATTGGTTGCGAACCCAGCGACTGTTTACGAGTATCGGGTAAAACAGGCGAAGGCGTTGCCGAACTTCTCGATCAGATTGTTGCCCAGATTCCAGCACCGCAAGGCGATGCAAACGCACCTGCTCGCGCACTCATTTTTGACTCGGTTTACGATGTTTATCGCGGTGTGGTTACTTATGTGCGCGTTATAGATGGTCATCTTTCAGCACGTGATCAAATTCAAATGTACTCAACTGGTGTACGCCATGAAATGTTAGAAGTCGGTGTGATCTCACCAGAGCCTGTGCCGAGCAAAGGTCTTGGAGTGGGTGAAGTTGGCTATTTGATAACGGGCGTAAAGGATGTACGTCAATCTCGAGTTGGTGACACCGTTACCAATTACAACAATCCAACTAAGCATCCGCTTGCTGGTTATAAAGATCCAAAACCAATGGTTTTTTCTGGCTTGTATCCACTCGATGGTGCTGACTATCCCTTATTGCGCGAAGCGCTCGATAAATTGCAACTCAACGATGCGGCCCTTGTCTATGAGCCTGAATCTTCAGCCGCTCTTGGTTTCGGTTTCCGATGCGGGTTTTTGGGGCTGTTGCACATGGAAATTGTCCGCGAACGTCTAGAGCGTGAATCTAATTTAAGTTTGATTTCTACCGCACCGAACGTTGTATATAACGTGATGCTAGACGACGGTAAAGCAGTCATAGTGACAAACCCAAGCGAATTTCCCGAAGGAAAAATCCTTAGCGTTGAAGAGCCAATCGTTCGTTCCACAATCTTGGCGCCAAGTGAATTCATTGGAGTCATCATGGAGCTCTGCCAACAGCGTCGTGGAGTCTTACTAGGCATGGATTACCTTTCCGAAGATCGTGTTGAGATTCGCTACACCCTTCCATTGGCTGAAATTGTTTTCGACTTCTTCGATAAATTGAAGTCAAGCACACGTGGTTATGCATCACTTGATTACGAGGCAATTGGTGACGCAGAAGGAGATTTAGTAAAAGTAGATATCTTGCTTCAAGGAGAAGCAGTTGATGCATTTAGCGCAATTGTTCACCGCGATAAAGCTTATGCATATGGTTTGATGATGACAGGTAAGTTGCGTGAACTTATTCCACGCCAACAGTTTGAAGTACCAATTCAGGCCGCCATTGGATCACGCATCATTGCTCGCGAAAACATTCGTGCAATCCGTAAAGATGTTCTTGCAAAATGTTACGGCGGAGATATTTCGCGTAAGCGCAAGTTGCTTGAGAAGCAAAAAGAGGGAAAGAAGCGCATGAAGATGGTTGGCCGTGTTGAAGTTCCTCAAGAAGCTTTCATCGCGGCCTTAGCAACAGATGCCGATATTGAAAAGGCGAAAGCCGCTCGGAAGTAAGTCACGTGACAGAGCTTTCGTTCTATGTGCACATTCCATATTGCATAAAGCGTTGCGGATACTGTGATTTCAATACGTACACCCCTAACGAACTAAAAGACGGAGCTAGTCTAGAAACCGTCTCAGGGGATTACATTGATGCGGTACTTAAAGAGATAGATAGCGCTTATCTAGAAGCACCAGGCAAGGTTCCAACAATATTCTTTGGTGGCGGAACACCAAGTCTGCTCCCTGGTAAAGATTTAGGACGGGTTATTTCAGCCATTAAGCAACGTTGGTCCGTGGATGATAATTGTGAGATCACACTTGAGGCAAACCCTGATTCAGTCGATGAAAACAAATTGCAGTCCTTCCGTGATTCTGGATTCAATCGAATTTCATTCGGTATGCAGTCCGCCGCACCTCATGTGTTGGCAACTCTAGATCGAACTCATAATCCTGCAAATGTAGAGCGGGCGGTTCGATCTGCTCGCAATGTTGGCTTTAGCAGTATTAGCGTGGATCTTATTTACGGAACACCTGGCGAAACTTTGGAAGATTGGCGAGCAAGTGTAGAAAGCGCACTCGCCCTCAAAGTGGACCACATCAGTGCCTACGCTCTCATTGTCGAAAGTGGCACAAAACTTGCTGGACAGATTAAGCGTAAAGATATTTCAATGCCAGATGATGATTTGATGGCAGATATGTATTTGCTTGTTGATTCCCTTGCACAAGAATCAGGTTTGTCTTGGTATGAGTTAAGTAATTGGTCTAAACCAGGCCACGAATCTAGACACAATATTGCTTACTGGAAAAACGCAAACTGGTGGGGGCTTGGACCAGGGGCGCATTCTCATCTTGATGGAGTTCGTTGGTTCAATGTAAAGCACCCTAACGTTTACAAAAGTTCTCTCTTTGAAGGTAAATCACCAATTCACGAACGCGAAATATTGACGCCATCGCAAATTGCTGACGAAGGGATTATGTTGCCCATTCGAATGCGGGAAGGAATCTTGCGTAAGAATTTGAGTCAAGTGCAACAAAGTAATGCCGAGCCCTACACACGTTCGGGGCATATAGATCTCGAAAAATGGGGGCAGGGCACCTTGCAATTGACCCCTCAAGGGCGCCTTATTGCAGATCGAATCGTGCGCGAATTAGTTGTGTAGTAGCGTGTGTTCCTATGCATACAACACATATTGTCCTTGTCAGTCTTTTAGCCCTTATCTTTCTTGTCTCTGGTCTATCTAAAGCCAGCGGTAATCCGAAAGGACTTTCGGGAACTCGCGACGTCAATGTTCCTGATGGGCTTGCTCGCGTCATTGGTATTTTTGAAGCCCTTGCTGCCCTTGGATTGGTTATTGGATTGCGTGCCAACTTCATTCAATGGGGTTCTCTTATTTTCTTATGGATGACAATGGGCGGAGCGATTTACACTCATTTCCGAGCGAATAAAGCTAAAACAGGTGTGCCCGCATTTATTTTGCTCACACTTGTCTCAATCGCTCTTGTAACTATCTAGAGAATCTATGTCATCACGTCGTCTTGAAATTCTTCGCGCCATAGTCGACGAGTACGTCACTACTCAAGAACCAGTTGGCTCAAAGTCCATTGCAGATCGCCATGGGCTCGGAATTTCTCCAGCGACAATTCGTAACGAAATGGCCGTGCTCGAAGAGGAAGGACTCATCACTCACCCTCACACGAGTGCTGGTCGGATTCCGACTGATCTTGGTTATCGAGTATTCGTCGATAAGTTGGCAACGGTTAAACCACTTTCAGCACCAGAGCGTCGTGCAATTGAAACTTTTCTTGAGGGTGCGCTAGATCTCGATGATGTTGTCATGAGGACTGTGCGTTTATTAGCCGATGTCACCAAGCAAGTCGCTGTTGTCCAGTACCCATCAATCGTTAAATCGCGCGTACGCCACGTAGAGCTTGTCGCCTTGAATTCCTCACGCGTCATGATTGTGCTCATCACAGATGCAGGGCGGATTGAGCAGAGGGTTATTGAATTTTCACACGATGTTCCAGAAAATTTCTTGGCGAACTTGCGAACTCAACTCAATCAAGCCGCAGTGGGACAAAGATTGCCAGATGTTGCAGCACGCCTTTTGCCACTCCTCGATGGCTATAGCAGCGCCGACCGCAGAGATGTTGCAACGATCATCTCAACACTTACAGAAATGTCTATGGAAAAACCGGAAGAGAAAGTGGTTCTGGCTGGAACCGCTAATTTAGCGAGGTTCCGAGAAGATTTCACTGCACAAATACATCCGATACTTGAAGCACTCGAAGAGCAAGTTGTCTTGCTTCGATTATTGGGAGATGTAACAGATACCGTCCAAGTACGTATTGGACATGAGCAAAGTGAAAAGAATTTACGCGAAACCAGTTTGGTGACTGTTGGCTATGGCACTGAATTGAATCCACTTGGCGCTCTTGGAGTTATCGGCCCAACACGTATGGATTATGCGGGATCAATTGCTGCAGTATCTGCAGTTGCGCGATACGTGGGCCACTATATGAATGAGAGTAAATAGTGGCTGATCTGTACGAGCTCTTGGGTGTCGATCGTGGCGCAGACCAAGACGAGGTTAAGCGTGCTTATCGTAAATTAGCGCGCGAACTTCACCCCGATGTAAATCCTGATCCAGCAGTTCAAGATCGCTTTAAGGAAATTACTGCAGCGTATGAAGTATTGAGCGACCCCCAAAAACGACAGAACTATGACATGGGTGGCAATGCCAACTTTGGCGGTGCTGGTTTTGGGTTTGGCGACATCATGGATGCCTTCTTCGGAGGAGGAGGCGCACGTGGGCCTCGTCCTCGAATGAGAGCGGGTCAAGATGCACTTATTCGTATTGAAGTTGATTTACACGAAGCATGTTTTGGAACAGAGCGCGAAATAAGTGTTGAAAGCGCCATACGTTGCAGCAAATGTGAAGGTTCGGGCTGTATCGATGGAAGTGCACCTTCGCGATGTGAAATATGTAAAGGGCGTGGTGAAACTCAGCAAGTAACACGTTCGTTCCTTGGTCAAGTTATGACAAGTCGACCATGTGCTAATTGCCAAGGTTATGGTTCAGTTATTTCTGATCCATGTCGCGAATGCGCAGGCGATGGTCGCGTGCGTGCGAAACAAAGTATTCCAATCAAAATTCCTGCAGGTGTAGAAACAGGAAATAGAATCCAACTGTCTGGTCGAGGAGAAGTTGGCCCCGGTGGTGGACCTGCCGGTGATCTTTATGTAGAGATTGTTCAAAAAGAGCATGAGTTTTTAGTACGTGATGGAAATACCCTGCACTTGGCATTAGGTATCACCATGGCATCAGCCACGTTGGGTACAACTCTTACTGTTGAAACTTTAGATGGCCCAATTTCAGTTGTTGTAAAACCAGGTACACAAAGCGGAGCGATGATTCCCGTAAAGAATAAGGGAGTTACACACTTGCGCGGTGGCGGGCGTGGCGATCTCATTGTCCATGTCGAAGTGCATACACCGACAAAACTCAACAAGGAACAAGAAGAGTTGATGAAGAAGTTTGCAACTTTGCGAGGCGAAAAAGATGGCGAAGCCCAAGTACAGGGTCACGATGGTGGATTTTTCTCTAAATTTCGCGATACATTTGGCCGGTAATGCTGCCCCTATTTATCGTTAACGATTTGCCAACTTTAGTTGGCGCTAATTACACCTTGGGTGGGGATGATGGACACCACGGCGCCCGAGTATTACGAATACAAGTAGGGGAGCAGCTGCTACTTACGGATGGTGAAGGTTCTTGGTCGCGTACTCAAGTATTAGAAGTTGGTAAGAAATCACTTGACCTATCTGTAATCGAAACTGGCTTTGAAACGGCGCTCCCTACAACAATTACGGTGGTGCAAGCGCTCCCAAAATCTGATCGGGCAAAAGAGGCAATTGAGTTAATGACTCAGGCAGGCGCGGACCACATCGTCTTGTGGAACGCGGAACGTTCGATTGGCAGAGCTGAAAAAGGCGTTGATAAATTACGAGTAGTTGCTCACGAAGCAAGCAAGCAATCAAGGCGTTTTCGTATTCCGCGCATTGAAGGAGTATCAACAACGGCGCAAGTAGTCGAACTAGTAAGAGGCGCAGATCTAGCAATCGTTTTGCATGAAGAATCTGACATTAAACTCTCAACTTTATTTCCAACAGCTCACGCTATTTCTTCGGCAGTAATTGTCGTAGGCCCTGAAGGTGGTTTGACGGAAACAGAAGTGACTTTGTTTCAACAAGCTGGTGCCCACATTTGCCTGCTCGGTAGGCCAATATTGCGCTCGGCGCATGCAGGAATTGCGGCGATTTCGGCACTTAATACAGGGTTGAAGATATGGTGATGTTATGCCGTTAGATGCCGAGTGCTTGTTTTGTAAAATTATCGAAGGCAATATTCCTGCCGACATTGTTTACAGAGATGAAAATGTTGTTGCCTTCCGCGATATTTCACCTAAGGCACCAACACATGTACTGATAATCCCAACCGTTCATGTTGAAAACGTTGCCGAATTAGCAAAGATGTCTTCCGTTATTACAGCATCACTTTTTAGCGCTGCCAAAGAGATTGCCGATAGCGAAGGCCTAGACGGTTACCGCACGGTTTTCAATACTGGCGCCTCCGCAGGGCAGAGTGTTTTTCACGCGCACATGCACCTTCTTGGCGGGCGCCCCCTGACTTGGCCTCCTGGTTAAAGAGAAAACACATACACTGGTGGCAATGGATAAGACTCTATTCGTAGTTCCAAGCGCGATACCGATGGTTGCATTATTGGGTCCTGCAGATACAAACCTACGAGCTATTGAGCAACTATTTCCAACTCTTGCTATCACGGTGCGAGGTAATGAAATTTCATTTACCGGAGATTTTGAAGAAAGCCAAAAATTTGAAGCGCTAATTAATGAGCTGCTTGTAGTAATCCGCTCTGGTCAAGTTCTTTCGACAGATATGGTTACGCGCTCAATTTCGATGCTTCGCCAAACACCTCAAGATCATCCAGCCGAAGTGTTATCCCTCAATATTGTAAGCAACCGTGGGCGAACGATTCGGCCTAAGACTGCAAACCAAAAACACTACGTAGATGCGATTGAAAATAACACAATAACTTTTGGAATTGGCCCTGCAGGAACAGGTAAGACGTATCTAGCAATGGCTAAAGCTGTAGCCGCGCTTCAAGCAAAACAGGTGCATCGAATAATTCTGACAAGACCTGCAGTAGAGGCTGGGGAGCATTTAGGATTTTTGCCGGGCACTCTTTCAGAGAAGATTGATCCTTATCTGCGCCCACTTTTTGATGCTTTGCACGACATGATCGACCAAGACTCGATTCCGCGCCTCATGCAATCAGGGGTTATCGAAGTTGCACCTCTAGCTTATATGCGTGGCCGAACGCTCAACGATGCATTCATTATTTTGGATGAGGCACAGAACACAACTCCAGAACAGATGAAGATGTTTCTGACGCGCCTTGGATTTGGGTCCCGAATGGTGGTTACAGGCGATGTTACTCAAATCGATTTACCAACTGGTTCGCGATCTGGCTTAAATATTATTAGAGATATCTTGGTAGATATCGATGACATTGCATTCATTGACTTAAACGCCGAAGACGTTGTACGACACAGTCTTGTTGGTGACATTGTGCAGGCCTATGGAAAGTTTGATGACGAACGCTTGAGTAAAGCTCAGGAGCAGCGTGCGCCTCGCCAGTTGCACCCGGGCAAATAATTTATGGCAATAGAGATAATTAATAACACCAAAGAGGATTACAGCAATTTGAAGCTGGAGTCATTATTGGCATTTGGAATGGCGCAGATGGAAATTAATCCTGACTGCGATTTAAATCTGATGTTGGTTGACGAAGACGAAATGACCGAGTTGCACATTAAATGGATGGATGAACCTGGCCCCACCGATGTGCTCTCTTTCCCAATGGATGAAATCGAACCTGGATACAAAGAAGTAGGAGTGCTCGGAGACATTGTTCTGTGTCCGACTGTTGCACTTTCCCAAGCGCAAAAGGCAGGGCACTCATTTGAACACGAGGCCGGGATTTTGAGTATGCATGGGTTGCTCCATATTCTTGGTTTCGACCACGCAGAACCAGAGGAAGAGAAAGAAATGTTTGCACTTCAAGAATCTCTGGTCGCTAGGTGGAGCAAATAATGGGTTTTTTGATTTTTTACATTGTAATTTTATTAGCCTTCGCAGGGTTTTTAGCAGGAAGTGAATCTGCGCTGAGCGCTATTTCTCGCGTAATGGTTGAAAGTCTTGAAAGTAAATCTGGCGGAGCGATACTTCGTAAAGTCAGTCAAGATCCAGCCCGATACCTCAATGTGGTCCTACTTGTCCGCAAAGCTTGCGAACTTACAGCCACTGTACTTTTGGCAATAATTATTTTTGACAAGTTTGATGGTGGTATCGCTCTCCTTATCACCGTAGGAATAATGGTTGTTCTCTCATACGTCATCATTGGAGTTGGTCCAAGAACGTTAGGAAAACAACATCCGCATACCTGGGCCAGAAGCGGCGCAGTTACTGCATATGTTTTAGCCAAGATATTGGGACCAATTACCGCATTGCTTATCGCTATTGGAAATGCAATTACTCCTGGCAAAGGTTTTCGCCACGGCCCATTTGCAAATGAAGCCGAGCTTCGCGATTTGATGGATCAAGCTCATGAGCGGGGTCTTGTTGAATCAGACGAGCACGAAATGATTCACTCCGTATTTGAACTTGGCGATACTTTGGTTCGCGAACTTATGGTTCCACGTACCGAAATGGTCTGGATCGAAAAAGATAAATCATTACGCCAAGCACTCTCACTCGCACTGAGGTCAGGTTTTTCCCGCATTCCAGTTGTGGGCGACGACATCGACAATATTATTGGGCTGGCATATGTAAAGGATTTGGCAAAGCGCACGCTTGACCATCACGAGGCTGAGCAAAGTGAACGAGTCGAGCAACATATGCGAACAGCAAGTTTTGTCCCTGAGATCAAAATGGCTGCGGAGCTTTTAAAGGAAATGCAGCGAGATCAAATTCACCTAGCAATCGTTGTCGATGAGTACGGTGGAACTGCAGGCATCATCACAATCGAAGATATTTTGGAAGAAATTGTTGGTGAAATCGAAGATGAGTTTGATGACGGAGAAGAAAATTTCTCATGGCTCTCAGATGGCAAGGCACGCGCACTTGCAAGCTTGCACGTCGAAGATTTAGCACAAGAGTTAGAAATTACTGTTGCCGAGAGTGATTATCACGACGTTGACACTATTGGCGGAATGATGGCTAAGAAGTTGGGCCGTGTGCCAATTGCTGGAAGCACAATCAGTTTGCAAGGGTGGAGTATTACGGCAGAGCGTCCCATAGGTCGCCGTCGAAGAATTAGTAGTGTTTTAGTTGTTCGAGAAAGTGCAACGCAAGATCACGATTTAACTGTTCTATAAATCACGATAGTCTTAGACCATGCGCATTGTTCGATTCTCACCTACTTCTGCTGACCCGGCGTTAGAACTAGGTAAGGACCCTCTTTTTGGATTGATCAATGAAGATGGCGTTATTGCAGTCCTTGCCGGAGATCCTCTTTATGCCGGCATAACACCAAATGGCAAGGCCGTGCCAGTTTCACAAGTGAGATTACTTGCGCCGGTGTTACCTCGGAGCAAAGTTGTATGTATCGGTAAAAATTATGCTGACCATGCCAAGGAAATGGGTGGGGACGTCCCTGCACAACCAGTTATTTTCTTGAAGCCAAATACTTCTGTTATTGGACCCGGTGACACCATTGTGTGGCCGGGCATGAGTGAGCGCGTTGATCATGAAGCAGAGTTAGCAATTGTTATTGGTCGTATTTGTAAAGATGTTCCTAAAGAGCGCTATAGCGATGTTATTTTTGGTTACACGTTAGCTAACGATGTCACTGCGAGAGATTTGCAAAAAGTAGATGGCCAATGGACTCGCGCCAAAGGTTTCGACACTTTCTGTCCACTGGGACCATGGATTGACACTGATTTCATTCCGGGAGATCAGGCGATCACTGCAACGCTTAATGGCGAGGTAAAACAATCCGCAAAACTATCTGACATGATTTTTGATATCCCAACAATAATTAACTTTGTTACTCAGGTGATGACACTTCTTCCGGGAGACGTGATTCTGACAGGAACCCCTGCTGGAATCGGACCAATGCCTGAAAGGTCTTCCATCACCGTTGCAGTTGAAGGTTTGGGCGAACTAACCAATAAGGTAAGCACCCATGGTTAAACCAGTCCGCGTTCGCTTTGCGCCTTCACCAACGGGCGATCTTCATGTTGGCAATATCCGCACCGCTTTATTTGATTGGGCATACGCACGTCATACCGGCGGTACTTTCTTATTTCGCATTGAAGACACAGACACCACCCGCGTTACCGACGAATACATTGCCGCTGCAATAGACACGTTGCGATGGCTCGGCTTGCAATGGGATGAAGGTCCTGAAGTTGGTGGCGAGTATGGTCCGTATTTACAGTCACAGCGTTTAGATATTTACGCTCATTGGGCTCAAAAATTCATTGAACAAAAAGATGCTTACCATTGTTATTGCACGCCCGAAGAGTTAGAACAACGACGAGAAGCACAACGCGAGGCACATGTTGCTCCAGGTTATGACGGAAAATGCAGGGATTTAACGGCTGAGCAGATAGCTACATATAAAGGGCAAGGCCGTGAAGCTGTAGTCCGAATGCGCATGCCCGATGGATCAACAACTTTTGTTGACGCTATTCGTGGAGAAGTTTCTTTCGAACACAAATTTGTGCCCGATTTTGTATTAGTCCGCGGAGATGGTTCACCTCTATACACATTGGCCGTTGCAGTTGATGACATATTGATGAAGGTTTCACACGTTCTGCGTGGTGAAGACTTATTGTCATCGACGCCTCGCCAAATTCGCGTGTATCAAGCGATGGGCGTCGCACTCGATGATTACCCAACATTTGCCCACTTGCCTTTCGTAATGGGCCAGGACAATGCAAAACTTTCCAAGCGCAATGGCGAAGTTTCAATTGCCTGGTATCGCGAAGCAGGTTTCTTACCAGAAGCAATTTGCAACTACTTAGCCCTGCTTGGCTGGTCGCCAGGTGATGATCGCGAAAACATCACAATGAAAGAGTTAACAGAGCTTTTTACTGTCGAGCGAGTTAATAGTTCTCCAGCCCGTTTTGACATGAAAAAACTTGAAGCAATCAATGGAGATAAAATCCGTGCTTTGCCACTTGATGAATTCTTAGCGTGGGCACTTCCGTTTTTGACTAAAGCAAAAGTAATCTCAGGGACACCTGAAGAGATCGCTGTAGTTAAATCAGCTCTACCCATTATTCAGGAACGAATTACGCGCCTTAATGAAGTGCCTGCAATGCTTAAGTTCTTATTCGTTAAAAACTTTGCAGTTGAAGCAGAATCTCTTTCCAAAGTTACTGATGCTGCATCCAAAGATGTGCTTAAGCGTGCGATCACTGAATTAACTCCACTGACTGTGTGGACACACGACAGCATTGAAGCAGCACTACGTTCATCACTGATTGAAGAGATGGGACTTAAGCCGCGCATCGCATTTGGTTCTGTGCGCATTGCAGTAACGGGTAGCACGATCTCACCACCACTTTTTGAGTCAATGGAATTACTAGGTAAAAACGCTTCTTTAGAGCGTATTTCTGCGGCTCTTGCTCTCTAGTTAGTACGGTATTCTTACGCTGCCTTATTGGGGTATGGGGTAATTGGCAGCCCTGCTGATTCTGGTTCAGTAAGTCTAGGTTCGAGTCCTGGTACCCCAGCGACTACAACTACATATGCACGGCCCCGTCGTCTAGCGGCCTAGGACTCTGGCTTCTCAAGCCAGCTACGAGGGTTCGAATCCCTTCGGGGCTACACATCTTTATTTTCGCATTTCTTCTAGACTCATCACATGGAAATCAACGATTACGCACGCGAATATGAAGCCTCTACTAAATATTTTTCAGATCTCATCTCTGGGCTTTCTGCAAAAGATTTAAGCAAATCAGAGCCAGGCGGATGGACACCTCGCCAAGTGATTCACCATATAGCCGATAGCGAAGCCCAGTCCTACGCACGTTTGCGCAGACTAGTTGCAGAACCCATTGGTTCTCAAATTCAAGGGTATGACGAAAATGCATGGGCCGCGAATTCCATTTTGGGTTACACGGAGTTACCTGTAGAAAACTCCATAGCGGTTTATGTTTCTGTCCGCTCTGCATCGCTAGACGTTATTAAGCGACTTACACTTACGGATTTAGAGCGGCATGGAATGCATACAGAACGAGGGAAAGTCACAATTGCAGACTGGCTTCGAGATTACTCAAATCATCCCCGTGATCATGCAGGGCAAATTGAGAAAGCACTTAATGCCTAAACTGGTCAGTGAATTTTCTGAGCGGAACCTATGACGAATGAACGAACACTTTGGGGTCGATTAGTTCGCCTATTCTCAGATCGTCGTGCTTGGGTTCAGCAAGTATTTGTTACTGCAGCAGCAGCGGCAGTGGCGTGGCAAGTAGGAGATTTAGCTTTTAAAAATGGGGGATTAGTCGCAGCAATAGTTGCAAGTTTGACTGTGCGTATTTCACTTCATAAATCTACTCGAGAAGGTTTTGGCCAAATTCTTGGCACCGCAATTGGTGCCGGTACAGCGCTTGCAAGTGTGAGCATTTTTGGATTCGGTTGGGTAACAGTTGGCATAACGGTTGTGCTCTGCTCTGTTGCTGCCCGCGCTATGCACTTAGGTGAAGTTGCATCAATCAACGTTCCCGTAACAGCGCTCATTGTTATTGGTCCAGGTATCACCGAAAATAATGCAGAACATCGCATGTACTCCACATTGATTGGCGCAGGAATTGCGATCCTATTTTCATACTTTGCTCACCCCAAGACGCCCGCAGGTCGCACCATTGATCAAATTGCATCTCTTGGTCGCAAGTCCGCTTATTTACTCGGTCAAATGGCACAAGGTGTTGCAAAGGGCTACACGCAAGATGAAGCCGGTAACTGGTTAGCGAAAGCTCGTTTATTAGTAGAGGAAATTCCCCGCGTGCGTGCACAAGCGCTAGAGGCGCGCACCTTTGCAAAGTGGTTTCCCACAGCAGAGCGAGATGAAGCCGAAGAGTTATATTCGCGCGGAGTTGCCGTTGAGCACACAGTTGTTCAGGTGCGCACTATCGCGCGCACGCTATTTGATTCAGCCGTTGATGGCGGAATACCTGCATCAACTAAGCGCAAAATAGCTGATGCACTTTCAGCCGCAAGTTTTGCTATCACGGCAAATGTTGAAGGCCTGCTTGAAGATAAACCTAACGAATCCGACTCATCCCAAACGGATGAGATGCGAGAAGCAGGAGCTTCTTTAGTCAACTTATTATTTGATAGCTCGGCACAAGATGACCCAGATCAAATTGTTCGAAGCATGTCACTGGTTACTAATTTAGAGCGCATCGCAGATTCCCTTGATCAGGCATCGCCTGCACTTCATGATGTAGTAACACCAGATGAACCTTCCAGTGCAAAGGTGCTTCGTTTATCTCCACTAGATCAGGTGCGAAAATGGAGACGGAATTTTAGAAACCTCTTGCCCAAAAAGCTGCGTAAATATTTTTAACCGTTAGCAATATATTCTGAAAGTTTTGCGGCCGTTGCAGCAACTGCTGCTGCGTGTAATCGTCCTGGCTGGCGTCCTAAGCGTTCCATCGGTCCACTAATTCCCACTGCTGCGATGACGCGATTATTTGGACC
>CAILKF010000081.1 GCA_903834705.1 uncultured Actinomycetes bacterium | reverse complement strand
GGGAAGAAGGGCGATTTCAACTACACATATTCCGATGATGAAATGAAGAAGGTGCTGGCTGATTTAACAAAAGCCGGAAAGAAATGGAAAGAGCCTTTACAGCGCTATAAAGGTTTGGGCGAGATGGACGCCGATCAACTCCGTGAGACAACGATGGATCCAGATCATCGAACCTTGCGTCGAGTTACAGTCAACGATGCGATTGCAGCAGATGCCATGTTTGAACTTCTCATGGGTAACGATGTTGCGCCTCGAAAAGAGTTCATTTCAACAGCAGAAATTGATCGCGAGCGTATCGACGCCTAACTCACAGACGTACGTGTCCCTTTCCAGTATCTTTACGTCATAAAGGAAGGGGTAAATACTGTGAAATTCACTCAATCGCAAGAAGCCGTTACTCAAGGTTCTGACTATGTGGCCGGCGGAATTAATAGTGGTTATCGCACTGGCTTTAAACCTCATCCATTAGTTTTCACTTCTGCACACGGGTGCACACTCGTTGATGTAGACGGCAATCACCTCACAGATTATGTGTTGGGTATGGGCCCAATGATTTTGGGGCATAGCCCACAAGAAGTAATTGACGCAGCAAAGAAGCAGCTAGATGTTTCTTTGCTGGTTGCTGGGCAAACTCCTACCGAATACAAAGCTGCCAAACTTTTGACCGAGATGGTTCCAAGTGCCGAACGAGTGCGCTTTGCATCCTCTGGCTCTGAAGCCGTACAAGTAGCGTTTAGATTGGCACGCGCTGCAACGGGTCGCTGGAAGATGATTAAATTTGAAGGTCACTATCACGGTTGGTTTGATAACGTGCTTGTCAGTGTTGCACCAGATATGTCACTAGCGGGAGATGCGCTTCACCCCAATGCCTTAGCAGCAACTCAAGGCCAAGAGATGAGTGAAAATATTGTTGTATTGCCCTGGAATAACGCAGATGTGATTGAAGAACAACTCAAGAATGGCGATATTGCCGGCATCATCATGGAACCAATTATGTTTAATTCCGGGGGAGTACTTCCACTTCCTGGATACTTGGAGCGCGTGCGCGAATTAGCAACAAAGTACGGGACAGTTCTAATTTTTGATGAAGTCATCACAGGATTCCGCGTCAGCGATGGTGGAGCACAAAAAGTACTGGGAGTTACTCCTGACCTGACAATTCTAGGAAAAGCATTGGCGAACGGCTTTGCAGTTGCTGCGATTGTTGGCAAGAAAGATCTCATGGATCTCATAGCCAGCGGGAAAGTCATGCATGGTGGTACCTATAACACTCAATCGGTTTCAATGGTGGCAACTCTTGCCACGTTACAATTGCTCAAGAGCCAATCACCGTATAAGAGCATTGACGTTGCAGGTGGGCGTTTAATGAAAGAACTCTCTCTAGAGTTTGCTTCAGCTGGAATTGAACACGAAATTGTTGGCTATCCGGCGGTCTTTAATGTGCGCTTTGATCTCAAAGGACCAACGGAATACCGCTCAGCCATGAAAGCAAATCGTGAGCGCTATGCCAATTTTGCATTCGCACTTTTGAACAAAGGAATCAGAATCTTGCCTAGAGGCACGTGGTTTCTTTCAAGTGCTCACACGAGTAGCGATATAGATAAGACAATGAGTGCAGTGCGAGAGGTTTTACAAGCAGGAATTTAGTGTGACTCGCGAGTTACGTCCGAACTACTACTACCTTGTAACAAGTCCAGATCGGCACCTTTATCAGCCTGCATGACATGCTCAACGTAGATGCGTTCCCATCCACGTTTAGGTTGAGCAAATGCTTGCGTCATGGCAGGTGATGGCTTTCTCTTTGCTAACACTTCTTGAGGTACATCAATATCAAGGCGTCTATTTGGGACATCGAGAATAATCATGTCTCCATCTTCTATGAGACCTAAAGGTCCACCACTTGCAGCCTCAGGTGCAACATGCAAAATAACTGTTCCATAGGCTGTGCCACTCATACGTCCATCGCAGATGCGGACCATGTCGGTAACGCCCTTAGCTAAAACTTTTTCGGGCATAATCATGTTGGCAACTTCTGGCATTCCTGGATAACCCTTAGGACCACAACCACGCAAAATCAATACTGTATTTTCATCGACGTCGAGGTCGGGATCATTGATTCGTACATGGAAATCTTCCACGCTGTCAAAAACTAGTGCAGGGCCTGTGTGGGTGAGTAAGTGGGCACTTGCCGCAGCGGGTTTAATGACCGCGCCACTTGGAGCAAGGTTTCCATGCAAAATTGCAATCCCTGCGTTCTTCTGCAACGGTTCCTTGGCGCTACGAATAACATCTTTATCAAAAATTTCTGCGCTATCTAGAGGTTCGATAAAAGGCTTACCCGTCACAGTGATTGCGCTGGGTTCAAGGTGATCCTTTAGCTCCCGCAGTACTGCATGTAATCCGCCAGCTCGGTGAAGGTCTTCCATTAAGTATGTTCCTGCAGGTTGAAGATTTACCAGGAGCGGAATATGCGAACCATATTTATCAAAATCATCCAATGTCAGGTCCACACCTAAGCGACCGGCAATTGCAAGCAGGTGCACAACGGCATTCGTGGAACCACCAATTCCAGCCAAAGTGATGATTGCATTAATAAAGGAAGCCTTTGTCATGACATCACTTGGTTTGCGATCTGCTTTAACCATTTCGACAATGAGGCGACCTGTGTCGTGAGAAGCGGCTAAAAGTCTCGAATCTGGTGCGGGTATTCCAGTAATGCCGGGCGCTGTCATACCGAGGGCTTCTGCCATGAAACTCATCGTCGACGCGGTTCCCATAGTGTTGCAATGGCCTTTGCTTCGAATCATCGCACTTTCTGAAGATAAGAATTTAGCTTTGCTCAGTAACCCTGCACGCATTTCTTCGCTTCGTTTCCATACATCTGTTCCGCAACCCAGGGGGGATCCTTCAAATGTTCCGGTCAGCATTGGGCCACCTGAAATTACAACAGAGGGCAAATTTACAGATGCTGCTCCCATCAGAAGGGCTGGGATCGTTTTGTCGCATCCGCCCAATAAAACTACGCCATCAATTGGATTTGCTCGTATCAATTCCTCTGTTGCCATTGCAACCATATTGCGCCAGAGCATCGATGTGGGACGTACGAGTGTTTCACCTATGGAAATCATGGGTAAATGAAGTGGAACACCACCGGCTTCCCAGACTCCATTCTTTACACTTTGAGCAACTTCAGTTAAGTGCGAATTACATGGCGCTAAATCGGATGCAGTATTAACGAGCGCTATCTGTGGGCGACCATCGAATGCCGAGTCGGGATTACCACGTCGCATCCATGCACGATGAATGTATGAATCGCGATCTTCTCCACCATACCAACTAGAACTTCTCATGGGGTGAGCCTACTCGGCGAGGATCTTGGTTTTTCGAGGTGTGGCAAATGACTTGCTGACTTCGGTCAGTTCGTCGGAGACTTGTTTCTTGATGTTCTCTTCACTCTTAAGGAGTGTGGTCAGTGCGGAGATGACGCTCTTGAGTTCCTTTTGCTCAGACTCAAGCTCCAGTTTGGACATCTTTGTCAGACGACGAAGTGGCATGTCGAGAATATAGGTAGCTTGTTCATCGTTAAGTTTGAAACCCTTAATGAGGGCAGCCTTTGCCTCGGTTGCATCATCGCTTCCGCGAATAATCTTAATTACTTTATCGATATCGATAATGGCCTTTAACAAACCGTCGACGAGAGTCAAACGAGCTGTGGCTTTAGCTTTTCTAAATTCGCTCCTACGGCGCACTACTTCAATACGATGGCCGATGAAAACTTGGAGTAGCTCTTTAAGGCCCAAAGTTTGTGGCTTACCTTTTACGAGCGCAACGGCATTAATTGCAAAAGCGTCTTCAAGGGGGGTCAGTTTAAAGAGTTGCTCAAGTACTTGTTCTGGCTCAAAACCATTTTTGAGCTCGATAACAACGTTGGTACCTGTTTTGCCATCTGTAAGGTCGATGATGTCGGAAATCCCAGCAATCTTTTTCGCTTTAGCAAGGTCAGCAATTCGCTCGACAACTTTTTCGGGTCCGATTGTGAAAGGTAATTCCTTGATAACCAGACCCATCTTTCGTGATGAGACTTTGCTGATTTCAACTGTTGCTCTCACCTTGAAACTACCTTTACCTGTTGCATAGGCCTCGCGCACACCTTCGCTACCGACTAACTCGCCACCAGTGGGAAAGTCCGGGCCGGGTACAAATTTCATTAAAGCCTTCAGGGTTGCTGATGGATTTTCAATGAGATGTTTGGTTGCGGCGATGACTTCACCCAGATTGTGTGGCGCCATATTGGTTGCCATACCAACAGCGATACCAGATCCACCATTGACTAAGAGATTGGGATAAGCAGCGGGTAGTACAAGCGGTTCAAGAATTTGACCGTCATAGTTAGAACCAAAATCAACCGTGTCCTCATCTGCTTCAGCAACCATTGCCATTGCAGGTAGTGCGAGCCGAGCCTCTGTGTAACGCATTGCTGCAGGGCCGGCATCGAGTGAACCAAAATTTCCATGCCCATCGATGAGTGGTAATCGCATGGAAAAAGATTGCGCCATACGCACGAGTGCGTCATAGATCGCACCGTCACCGTGTGGGTGCAATTTACCCATTACTTCACCAACAACTCGCGCACTCTTTACATGTCCACGTTCTGGACGCAAACCCATCTCTGCCATCTGATGCAGAATGCGACGGTGTACTGGTTTCAATCCATCACGAGCATCGGGGAGTGCACGTGAATAGATAACAGAGTAGGCATACTCAAGGAACGACTCAGACATTTCGGATGAGACATCGATATCGACAATCTTGCCGGGATATTCACCTGGCTTTGGTCCGATTGGCTTCTTGCCTTTAGTTGCTGTTTTTGCAGGAGTCTTTGTAGTTGCCATGGCGGTGATTATGCCAAGTGAAAGGGTTAAATCTCGGTAGTGACCTGCGGTCGCGCCCCAACTATTGCCACACATTCGCCAGCCACAAGAGAACCTGATTTCATACAGTGCAGAAGATCACGATTTTCTAACCACGAGGCAATAAATCCGCCTGCGTAAGAATCGCCTGCTCCGGTTGTATCAATCATCGAACTCTTTATCGCTGTTACTGAAACGAGTTGGCCGTTTCTTGTTTTTCCAACCGATCCCATAGAGCCTTTTTTGATAACAACAGTAGGAGTGAACTCCAATAGCGCATCAAGGCAAGCGTCAATATTTGATTCTTTCGTAAGGAAAATTGCTTCTTCTTCATTGAGAAGTAAAGTCGACATCAGTGGCAACCATGAGAGTATTTCTTCTAGTTTTACTTGACTCATGCCACCTACTGTTGCTGGATCAAAAAAAATTGGGAGATTCTTTTCGCGGATTTTTTCAATCATGGCAAGGACTCCTGGACGAGACTGGGCATTTTGAAGTGCGTAACCAGAAAGATAAATGGCCTTGAAATCATCTAACGATGGCAAATCATTCACTGTAAGCCCAGAGTTAGCGCCAGAATCTGGAAACATGGTGCGCTCACCTGTTGGATCAACAAGAATCACAACTACTCCTGTGCGCGCACCCGGCACAATGGAATGCGAATATGTGATTCCGAGTCGATCAAATTCGGAAAGGACGGCGGTACCGGCGGAATCATTACCAACTCGCGCCAGTACTTGAGTTTGCGCACCTGATACCTGTGCCCACGATGCAACATTTCCTGCAGCTCCGCCACCATGTGTTGAAATCTTCGAAGGCGTATCACTTCCATAATTGATAGCCGAAGGGACAACTGCAACGACATCGAGCATCACGTCACCGATGCACAATAAATTAGGCATATGTTCTTAAAGAGCGCTGGCTACAGCAATGTCCGCGGCTAAAGAAGCATTAGATTTAATTATCTCTATATTTACACGAAGTGATTCACCATTGCTGTGAGAGTGAAAATGTTCTAGCAGGAATGGCGTTACATCTTTGCCTACAATGTTATTAGTAGATGCCAAAGCTAGACCTGAAGTTAAAACGCTTTCGTGCAGGGCTCGATCCATTTGGTTGAGAACCGGGTTGGCAACAATGAGTGCCGAGTGGTTTGTCGCTAATATGCCCCGCGCAGAGATGATTGAGGCAACTTCGCGGGCGTCGTTGACTTGATGCTCAAGAGTGAACCCAGAGTCTGTCAAATAGAATCCAGGGAAAGATTGAGTTCGGTAGCCGACCAAGCCAATTGCTAGTGTTTCCAATCGCTCAAGAGTTGCGCCAACATCGAGTATTGATTTAACTCCAGCGCATACAACGGTGATATCCAATGTAGACAGAGCAGTTAGGTCGGCGGATTCATCGAAGGATTGGTTTGCGCCACGATGGACGCCACCAAGTCCGCCCGTTGCAAAGACATGAATCCCTGCAAGAACTGCAAGATGTGCCGTGGCCGCTACCGTGGTTGCTGCGCTCTTCTTTGTTGCAACAGCAATAGCTAGATCGCGGCTGGATGCTTTGACGATGTCATCGCGATTGGCAATATCTGCAAGTTGATTCGGTGAGAGACCAATATGAACAACCCCATCTAAGACTGCGATGGTTGCTGGAGTTGCTCCGCGTCTGCGGACGATCTCTTCAACTTCTTGTGCAACCTGCAAATTTATTGGACGGGGCATGCCATGACTAATAATTGTAGATTCAAGGGCGACTATGGGGGTTTTAGCTTTTAGCGCATGAAGAACTTCTTGTGAATAGTTCAGCGCCGAGAATGTTTCAGTCACGGGGTTACGATACTGGATTTAATGAGAGGATGACACTGTGCATTTAGCCGATATAGCACCATCCATCTTTTCAACTCTTGGTGTGCCCGATAGTGACAACCGAATGAACATAGATTCGAGTCCCAGTGGTCGCGAATGCCTTTTTCTCATTGATGGTCTTGGCGCATCGGTTATTAACGAATACAGAGATTTACTTCCGTCACTTTCGAGTATGCATTCATATTCGCCATTACAGAGTTCTTTCCCAACAACAACGGCAACCGCGCTTGCCACTCTCACAACTGGGCAGCTGCCAGGTGTGCATGGAATGTTGGGATACACCGTTCGCGTTCCGCGAAGTGGAGGAAGAATTCTTAATGCCCTTAAATGGGATGAACGTGTAGATCCAGAGAATTGGCAGCCAGTGGAAACTCTCTTCCAAAAAGCAGAAAGAAGCGGAATTTCTGTCTCTCACGTCGCTGCAAAGAGATATGAAAATTCTGGTTTTACGCGTGCCGCATTTCGCGGAGCACAGTACAAAGGTGCGAATATTCTTACCGATTTAGTCGACGAGACTAAGAAAGCGTTGCGCGAATCTCCCTCATTTGCTTACATCTATATCAATGATCTAGATGTAGCAGGACACAGTGATGGTGTTGGATCACAAAAATGGTTAGATGCATTGGCCTACGTTGAACTTCTTACGCGTTCTCTTATTTCTAATCTCCCAAAAGGGACTCGTCTTTGGTTAACAGCAGATCACGGAATGATAAATACTGACGAGAAAATTACTATGGGCGAGAACAACCCACTACTTGACGGAGTGGAGCTCATTGCAGGTGAACCACGAGCGAGGCACCTCTATTTACCAGTCGATCAACTGGGAAACTCCAGCCACGTTGCACAAACTTGGCGTGATTTTCTAGGCGAGAGAGCAGATATTTACACGCAACAAGAAGCAATCGACGCAGGCCTCTTCGGAGATGTTCTCACTGCTGATGCCAGAGATCGCATGGGAGACATTCTTGCAATCGCTAAAGGCAACGTGGTGTTGATCGAAGCAGGGCGAAAAGAATTGGAATCTGCGATGGTTGGCCACCACGGAGGATTAACCGATGCTGAAAAACTTATCCCGCTTTTATCTTGCGAAACTAATTAAAGGTCTGAACTTTCGTCGTTCTTTTTGCTCGTTCCAAACATGATTTCGTCCCATGAGGGAACTTTTGCTCTGCCGGTTACTCCATCTTTTGCCGCTTCTTGATCAGGAGTCTCGCGAATAGCAACTAATCGAGGACCTTCGCGTCCAATCGTAGGTTCTGGTGCACGCGTTTGTGCTGGATGATTTCCATAAACCAAACCATGATCGGTGGAACGTGCGGGTGCAACTTCTTCGCCCAGCATCCATCGAGCATCATCATCGAGGGCAACTAAGGCTCGACGCGTGAGATCAAAACTCCAGTCGGCGGTGCCAACTCCATCACGATTTGGATAGCTGATTCGAAGTATCCAGCTGCCATCTTCTAAGCGCCATGTAGACCATTCGACAGCGTTCATATCAACTTGTCTTGGAGCGAGTCTGGCGATGATGACATCGGCGAAAGTGATTGGATCACGTCCGCTTTCTTTACGCATGACAACTGACTGAGCAAGATCAATGATGTAAATGCGCTCTTGCAATATTGGCCCGGAAAAACGTTCTATTTTTTCAATTCCACATCGGGCATCGCGCGCGATAGCTTCCATAGGTTCGCCAGATCGCAAACGTGCTTGAATCTCGCGAACTGAAATAGTTTCTGTTTCATTCTCGACCACTGCGGATAAACGCGGTTGATTTACAGTTGCGCGCAAAGTATCGCTGATGCGCAACGTAAATTGACCATCTTCACCGTCGGCTAACGTCAGGTGCGTTCCATCTTCGGATTTGCCTGTTAGGCGTAGTTCGCTCACGCGGCTGAGCGTAATCTATTCCAGGTCCGAAAGTAGGTAAGAGCCAGGACCATTCCCGACACCATGCACCCAAAAGGAACCCAAAATGCAAGATGCGCACCATGGTTATCGATGACCCACCCAGTCAGTGCGCTAGCAAAGGCCCCACCCAAGGGCATGCCTGCAATAACCCAGGCAAGAGTTTCAGTTATTTGCGCCGGAGGCACTGCAGTTTCAGCAACTCCATAGGCGGAAACGATAAGGGGGGAAATAGCTAAACCATTACAGAAAAGTGCAAGCGCTAAAAACCCAAAATTTGTAACAAAAATCAATGGGAAAGAAAGTGCAGTCAGTGCAGTGAGAAATATGAGGAATCGACTCGCGAGATCGATCTTCCATTTGATAACTCCATGGAATATCGCAGAAACCCCACTTCCGGCCGCCCAAATTGCAAGTAGTAGACCAGTGCTAGAAGGTGAGCCATGTTCTTGCGCGAACGCGACAACAACAATTGCAACAGCGCTGAAAAATCCTCCAATAAAAATTGAAGGAACAACCACCGCTTGGACTGCTGTGTTTTTCATTACTGCAGGATGAGGTGCGTGCTGATCGCGTGGATGAGGTGGCGGTTCAGTATGAGTTTGCAATGCAAATGATGTAGTGCCAACAAACATGAAAATTAGGCCCACGATGAGAGCGGCAGAGGGGGCAATCGAAGTAGCGCAAAAAGTTGCGATGACTGGGCCAAGAATGAAAACGAATTCATCCATCAAACTCTCATAGGAGTAAGCAGTATTGATCAAGGTCCTGTTCTCGCCAAGGGCCCAAAGCCAACGCCGTCGCACCATACCGCCTGCGTTTATCACCGTTGCTTCTGCAAAAATAATTGACACAAACCAACTCCATACTGGAGCGTCGAGATTCACGAGAGCAATGAATAGCGTTAAAAATCCAATGCGAATTGGAATTGCATATGAAAGAGTGCGTTTCTGGCCAATTCGATCAGCAGTTCTAGACCAGAACGGCATTGCTATGGCAACGACAACAGAGCCAACAGCAGCAAGGGCCCCTGCAACAGTGTACGAACCACTGGCATGAACAACGATAAAAATGAGAGCCAGTGAATCCATAGAAATCGGCATACGCCCGATAAAGCCAGCAA
This sequence comes from uncultured Actinomycetes bacterium, assembly GCA_903834705.1. Taxonomy (GTDB): domain Bacteria; phylum Actinomycetota; class Actinomycetes; order Nanopelagicales; family Nanopelagicaceae; genus QYPT01. The sequence goes on along the minus strand of CAILKF010000081.1, from coordinate 17,265 downwards.
GTGAAAAGCGAAGTCCTCCTGGCGTTTGGAAAAGTTCCCGGTAAGGAGTAAACATGTTCCAGAGCCTATAACTTGTTAGAGTGCTCGTATGCCACATTCACTGACGCAAGCGCAATCAAGGGATTTGTTAGCGCTAGCTGCGCGCGTAGCGCGTGAGGCTGGCGAATTACTTATGAATAGGCCAGTTACCTTCGATATTTCTGCAAAAACGTCGGCACTTGATTTTGCGACTCAGATGGATAACGCAAGTGAAAAGTTAATCGTTGATGCACTTTTGAAAGTGCGACCACAGGATGGAATCGTTGGCGAAGAAGGCGCGTCAAGGCCGTCAACTTCTGGAATCACATGGGTGATTGATCCCATCGATGGAACAGTCAATTACTTGTATGCACTGCCAGGATGGAATATCAGTATTGGTGCGCGAGATGAAGTTGGCCCACTTGTTGGAGTCGTGCACGCACCAACAGTGAACTCAACGTGGACTGCAATACGTGGAGAAGGTGCCTTCTTTAATGGAGTACCTATTTACTGTAATGATCCGATAACTCTCGACCGAGCACTTATTGGAACGGGATTTGAATACGATGTTGCAAAACGTGTTGAGCAGGGGAGAGTTGTTGCCAATCTACTTCCATTGATTAGAGACTTACGTCGCATGGGTTCGGCTGCTGTTGATTTATGTTATGTCGCAATGGGTGCATTTGATGGATTTTATGAGTCAGGACTTAAGGAGTGGGATAGCGCTGCGGGTGGGCTGATAGCCACTGAGGCTGGAGCAATTGTCACCACAAATGAGGCTGGAATTACCGTCTGCGCCGGACCTGCCCTTCACCCTGCGCTAGCCAGAGCCATCGAAGGCTAAGCACCGATTTAGCCTTATGAGGGGTGCTGTGGCAAGATAAGCGCCCTACGCCAGTTACACCTAACTTGGCGTTCGCGATATAGATCGCCATGATCGATGATGAGGACAAGAAATGAACGTGCTTGATGCTGTAGACGCTCTCTCCCTTCGCAAGGATATTCCTACTTTCCGTGCGGGAGATGAACTCAAAGTCCACGTTCGCGTTATTGAAGGTAGCAAAAGTCGCCTTCAGGTGTTCCAAGGAATTGTTATTCGTCGTCAAGGAGATGGCGTTCGCGAAACTTTTACAATTCGTAAGGTTTCCTACGGTGTTGGAGTTGAACGTACCTTCCCAGTTCACACACCAGTAATTGAAAAAATTGAAGTTGTTCGTAAAGGCGATGTTCGTCGCGCCAAGCTGTACTACCTCCGCGACCTGCGTGGAAAAGCTGCCAAGATTCGCGAAAAGCGTGGTGCTGGTGATGAAATTCTTTCTACTCCAGATCGCGTAGAGGCAGTAGAGGAAATCGTTGCCCAGGCACCTGCAGAAGATATTGCTGAGCAGACCGTAGAAGCTTCCGCCGAGCAGGCGTAATTTCTCGTAATGCCACGCAAGGGATCAGTCCTTCGCGAGTTTCCTATACTCGTAGTTGTCGCACTCTTAGTTTCCCTATTAATCAAAACTTTTCTCGTACAGTTTTTTTATATCCCCTCCGGCTCCATGGAAACCACTCTGCAGATTCAAGATCGTGTTGCAGTAAATAAAGTTCCATTCATCTCAAAAACAATTAAGCGCGGTGATGTCGTAGTTTTCCACGACCCTGCCAATTGGCTAGGAGAAGCGCCACAGAGCGTCGAACCTTTCCTGATTTCCAAAGTTCGAGAAGGACTTATTGCAGTTGGCGTTCTTCCGGACCCAGCAAAGCAACATTTAGTAAAGAGAGTCATTGGGGTCGCTGGGGATCACATTATTTGTTGCGACAAGACCAAACATCTCATTATCAACGGAGTTTCAGTTAAAGAGCCTTACATTATTAAAGGTGATGACCCAAGTGATACTGAATTTGAAGTCACCGTACCTAAGGGCAAGATTTGGGTGATGGGTGATCATCGTTCAGCAAGTGCCGATTCTCGATATCACACAGATGATATTAATGATGGATTCGTTCCTGTAAACAAAGTTGTTGGTCGAGTAGTTGCAGTTATCTGGCCATTGCGTGATGCAGCAATCATTCATCGCATCGATGTAATTAAAAAGGGCTAAATACGGCCAGCGCTATGAAAGTTATTGAGCGCAAACTTATTGAGGCTGGAATTTCCCCCATTGCCGGTGTTGACGAGGCCGGTCGCGGGGCTTGTGCAGGACCACTGCTAGTTGCCAGTGTTATCTTAAAAGATCCATGTGATCCAGCGCTTGCACCAATTCGAGATTCTAAAGAGTTAACAGAAAGTGCTCGAGAAAAACTCTTTGATCTCATTCACGAACAAGCACTTGCAATTTCAATAATCGAAATATCTGCACAAGAAGTAGATTCAAGGGGAGTACATGCCGCGAATTTAGACGGCATGCGACGAGCAGTGCAAGGTTTAGATTCTGCCCCGCGATATGTACTAACAGATGGTTATGAGATTGCAGGTTTGGGAATTCCTGCCCTTGCAGTGTGGAAAGGAGATCAAGTAGTAGTGTCTATTAGCGCTGCGTCGATTATTGCGAAAGTAACTCGTGATAGAGCTATGCGAGATTTAGATGCCAGATATCCAGGCTACGGATTTGCTCGACACAAGGGTTACATCACTGCAGCTCATTCAACTGCGTTGCGGACTTTGGGTCCATGCCCGGATCATCGTCGATCCTTTTCAAATGTAGCCGAAGTTATAAACAGTTCGAACCTTTCCACAAAGTAGAAACAAACTATCTAGAGCTTTGCCCTAGTGAGATTAATCTGCCGAAACTATGGCAGATACACGTAAAACAGATACCAGGAACATCGCGCTCGGTAAATTTGGAGAGGATGTTATTGCGAATTTTCTGCAACAGCGTGACGTGCAGATACTTGAACGAAATTGGAGGATTAAGGAAGGCGAGATAGACATCGTTGCCCTTTATCCCAACGGAACGATTGCATTTGTAGAAGTAAAGACCCGCTCGTCTCTTGCATTCGGTCAACCACTTGAGGGAATTTCTCCCATAAAAATGGCTCGTCTACAACGGTTAAGTTTGGCATGGAGGGCTTGTCACTCACGGCGCTGGAGAAGTTTCCAGATTGATTGTGCTGGAGTATTGATCGATAAGAATGGTTCTCACATCATCGAATATCGAGCAAACGTCTCATGAGTCTGGGTCAAAGTTTATCTATCGCCCTCGTAGGTCTCACTGGGCATGTAGTTAATGTTGAAGTAGATATTGCAGACGGGCTTCCTGGCTACACGCTTTTGGGATTACCCGATACGGCACTTACGGAGTCTCGAGATCGCATTCGCTCAGCGCTAGTGAACAGCGGCGAAGTTTGGCCAAATAAGAAAGTAATTGTTTCGCTCTCTCCTGCATGGATGCACAAAAGTGGTTCAGGTTTTGATTTACCCATTGCAATATCGCTCTTACTAGCTTCAGGTGTAATTCCATCAGAACGAAGTTCGGAAATTGTCTATATAGGAGAACTTGCATTGGATGGGCGCATTCGAAGTGTGCGGGGAGTACTGCCATCACTTATTGCTGCATACAAAAATGGAATTCGATCCGCTGTCGTTCCGTTAGCGAATTTCGGGGAGGCTGCGTTGATGTCAGAGATGGTTGTTGTTCCAATGCCAGATATCGCAACGTTATTACATTGGCTGCGAACAGGTGAGCGCGCACAAGTACGAAAACTTGAGTTAGAAGTAGATGAGGAAGACGATTCGCTCGATTTTAGTGATGTAGCGGGTCAAGATGGCGCTCGTTTTGCTGCAGAGGTTTCTGCAGTGGGAGGACATCATCTTCTACTTATCGGACCGCCGGGAGCGGGTAAGACCATGATCGCGCAACGTTTGCCAGGTATCTTGCCACCTCTTTCACGTGAAGAATCTCTTGAAGTAACTGCTCTGCATTCAATTGCTGGTGGATTAAGTATTCGCTCGCCTTTATCGACATGTGCCCCATTTATTTCTCCCCATCACACTGCCACTCGTGTAGCAATGGTTGGCGGAGGTTCGCACCAGATCCGTCCTGGTGCATGTTCCTTGGCCCATCGTGGAGTCCTGTTCATTGACGAAGCACCCGAATGCGGAGTTGGAGTTCTAGATTCATTACGGCAACCACTTGAATCTGGCTCTATCACGATTGCAAGAAGCGTTGGAAGCGTGGCGTATCCGGCGCAATTCATTTTGATACTTGCCGCAAACCCATGTCCCTGTGGAATGTTTTCAGGTCGTGGCCGCAATTGCACATGTTCATCGCATCAAGTCAGACGGTATTTAAGCAAACTTTCAGGGCCACTCATGGATCGCATTGATTTAAGAGTAGAAGTTGAACCACTTGGCCGAGTGCAACTGATGCACAACGAACTTGGAACATCAAGTGCGCAGATAAGGCAAAGAGTCATGAATGCGCGCTCCTTTGCTACTCGAAGATTTATCAACGAGAGTTGGACGTTAAATGCTCAGATTCCAAGTCGGGCACTGCGAACTGTGTATCAGCCCGAAGCTAAAGCGATGAACTTTCTTCATTCCGAATTAGATAAAGAGCATATATCGGCAAGGGGTCTCCACAAAATTATGCGGACCGCATGGAGCATCGCCGATTTATCCCAACATCCCAAGCCAACACTTGAAGATACGCAACGAGCATTTGCCCTTCGTGAAGGAGTAGGCATATGAATACTTTGCATGCAAGAGCGCTCCTCTTTTCAGCCATTGAAGGTGGAAATACGTTTTGGAATCGAGAAATTGTTACACATGGCCCAGAAGCTGTTGTTCAAAGAATTAGAGAAGGCGGATACGTCGATGGTAAAAACGAAAGAGCTGTAGCGGCGATTAAGAACAATCATCCAGAGGCGATACTGGAACTAATACAAAGAACAGGTGCTCGTTTCATTACGCCAGAGGAAACAAAGTGGCCATTGCTAATCAATGATTTAGCAACTCCACCTATCGGTCTTGTCGTTAAGGGAAATATCAGTGCTCTTTCGTATTCATCATTGGCCATAGTAGGAACTCGAAATCCAACAAACTATGGAGTTCGAATCGCAGGAGATTTTGCTGCTGGATTTGTTGATCGTGAATGGGCCGTAATTAGTGGAGGCGCATATGGAATAGATTCCTCTGCCCATAAAGGCGCACTGATTGCAGAAGGAATCACGATTGCAGTTCTGGCAACTGGCGTAGATGTTAATTACCCTGCCGGCAACGTAAGGCTATTTGCTGAAATTGCAGAAACAGGTGCTCTCATCAGTGAGGTAATGCCTGGAGTGCATGCCGTTCCTGCACGTTTTCTCACTCGCAATCGATTGATTGCTTCGCTTTCTAAAGCCACACTTGTTGTCGAAGCTGCATTTAGAAGTGGTTCCTTGCGGACGGCGCGAGACGCATCTGAATTGTTGCGCCCAGTGATGGCCATTCCCGGACCAATTACATCTCCCACTAGTGAAGGTTGCCATCGACTCATAGGTGAGCGCGTTGCTGAAATAGTTACATCGGTTGCGGATGCGATGGAGTTCGTCAGCGCGATTAGATGAGAGACTTAGCACGTGAGCGAATTTCTATCTGGTTTTGTGGCCATTGTTGGGCGACCAAATACGGGTAAGTCCACATTAATTAATGCCCTCGTAGGTAGCAAGATTGCAATTACATCTCCGCACCCCAACACCACTCGTCACGCAATTCGCGGGATCGTGCATGGACCTAATTACCAGGCCATTTTGGTAGATACTCCTGGAATTCATAAACCCAAGACTTTGTTAGGACATCGCCTAAATGCTGTTGTAGGTGAAAGCATGGATTCGGTAGATGTGATTCTTATGTGTATGCCTGCAGATGAAAGTTTTGGAACAGGCGATGATTTCATTATTTCCGAAATTGCTAAGCACCCACGAAGCAAAAAAATTGCAGTGGTTACTAAGACTGATCTAATGAATAAGGCTGAACTTGCTCAAAAGTTGATGAATATTTCTGCACTTGCAAAGGATTTCACATGGGACGAGATCGTTCCTGTCTCTGCAGTGATTCATGATCAAGTTGAGTTACTTACCGAACTCATCGGAGGCTTACTTTCTCCGGGACCCGAGTTCTACCCAAAAGATATGATCAGTGACCAAGGCCAAGAAAAATGGATTTGCGAATTGATTCGTGAAGCGGCGTTGCGAGATGCCAGACAAGAATTACCACATTCCATTACGGTCACTATTGATGAGATGTCGCAACGTGAGCAAGAGGGTGACAAACCATTTTTCGATATTCATGCAACGATACATATCGAACGTGATTCGCAACGAGGGATTTTGTTGGGACATCAAGGAGAGCGGCTTAAAGATATTGGTACTCGCGCAAGGGCGGACATCGAAAGAATTCTTGGCGCACGAGTATTTCTGGGCTTACATATTAAAGTGTCAAAAGAATGGCAAAGAGATCCTAAATTGCTTGAACGTTTAGGTTTCGGAGAAAACTAGACCTTAGACGTTTTGCGACTTGCAAGATATGAACCGTAAAGTACAAGTGGCAAACCGATGCCAATTCCGAGAGTAAATGGCTCACGCAAAACCAACACTCCAAGCAATACAGCAACAGCCGTATTGAGGTATGTAGTGAGTGAAGCGCGCGCTGGTCCAATTTCCTTGATGACGATAAAGAAAAGTATGAAGGCAAGAGCTGTACAGAAAAAACCTAACGCTATTACAGAGAGAATTGCCTTTGTTGGGACAGCTTGCGTCGGCCACTGCATAAGCGCAAACGGAGCAGTGATTAATCCCGTTATCGCCATAGCGATTCCGTTAAACGCTATCCCCGAGACGTCAGGAAGTTTGCGAGTGATCATATTTACAGCAAATGCATAGCTTGCTGAAGCAAAGATTACGAATGCAATGGCCCAAAGTGCGCTATCTCCGGTCAGGCTCTCGATCCCAACTAGTAAGAAAATACCAACAAATCCGACAATGAGTCCGATGAGGCGAGTGTGATGCCAAACAGTTTTGTCTCCATGCATTGATGCAAAAATTGATGCCCAAATTGGAACTGTCGCAATTAAAATTCCAGTCAAACCTGAAGAGATGCTGGTTTCGGCCTTTGCAATCAACATTAATGGGATAAGCATCTCTGCAATTGCGTAGGGAATTATGTATTTCAAACCACGAACTGCAGACATAAAAGTTTTTTGTTTAATTGCAATAGGAATCAAAATCATTGCACCCATTGTTACCCGAATGAAAACAACCGTTGCTGGGCTGAAATCACGAACGGCCACGCGTATCAGGAGGTAGGGAGTTCCCCAAAGGATTCCGACGATGGAGAAGAGAATCCAATTCTTGCGTGACATGAAATGGCGATTTAGTTCTTGAGTAGTTCACGAATAAAGCGCGAACAATCTGTAATGGCCACGGCAGTTGTAGTGGTTACTGTTCCTAAATTGAAGAATCCATGAATCATTGTTGGGTAGTCCTTGTAGATTGTCTTAACCCCGGCACCTTTAAGAAGTGCTTCATAGGCAATGCCATCATCTTTTAGCGGATCAAATCCTGCGGTAATTACAATTGCAGGGGGTAAATCCTTGAAACTCTTGGCAATCATCGGAACTGCGTAAGGGTTTGATTTGTCCTTTTCGCTGGCGAGATATTTGCCCCAGAACCATTGCATTCCCTGACGTGATAATCCATAACCAGTGGCAAACTCTTTGTAAGAGCTTGTATCAAAATCTAAACCATTACACGGATAGATAAGTAGTTGATAAGCAATTGATGGACCATTTTCGTCTCGCGCTCTGAGGGCAACGCCAGATGATAAATTGGCACCGGCACTATCGCCTCCTATGCCAATTCTTGCGGCATCAATTCCTAAATCCTTCGCATTGGCTTCAACCCACTGCAAAGTCGCAAAACAATCATCCATTGGTGTTGGGAAAGGGTGCTCCGGTGCTTTTTGGTAATTGACCGCAATGACAACACAACCAATTTCTTCGGCAAAGGCACTCAGTGTTGAATCGTAGATATCTACGAAATTCAGTACCCATCCGCCACCATGGAAATACACCAATGCTGGCAAGTTTGTATCAGCACTTGGTCGATAAATACGAATAGGAAGATCACCAGTTGGACCTGGGATAAATCGATTGGTAATCGAATGAATATCTCGCGCAGGTCCGGAAATTTGTAAAAAACGATATCGATTTGCGCGAATAACTTCTAATGGCGCTTCCCATGCTTCGGGTAGTCCAAGTGCTGCGCCAGCGTCAAGAAATTTTCGGAGTTCGGGAGCTAATGTCATAGGTGTTTTTAGCAGTTAAAGGAGCTAGGAAGCAATTCCAGTGTGATTCAATTCTAAAGCCGAGTACTCTTGAGGCATAAGCAGTTCTCTTTGTTGAATATTGGAGTACAAGCGGTGCGTATCGGGGTATTGACAGGTGGGGGAGATTGCCCAGGGCTCAATGCCGTTATCCGAGCAATTGTTCGCAAAGGTGTCAAAGAATACGGATTCGAATTTGTTGGATTTCGCGACGGCTGGAAAGGCCCTATTGAAAATCTAATAATGACTTTGGACGTTCAGGCAACTCGAGGAATTTTGCCGCGAGGTGGAACTATTCTGGGATCATCGCGAACGAACCCGTATGCAATTGCTGGTGGATCAAAAAAAGTTATTGAAAACCTTAAAGCTCTTGGAATTGATGCCCTGATTGCTATCGGAGGCGAAGATACTTTGGGAGTTGCGGCGCAACTTGCAGAGGAGGGCGTCCATGTTGTGGGTGTTCCAAAGACAATTGACAATGATCTCAGCAATACCGATTACACCTTTGGCTTTGATACCGCAGTCAATATTGCTGTTGAGGCAATTGATCGATTGCACACCACCGCAGAATCTCACCATCGCGCACTTATTGTTGAAGTTATGGGAAGACATGCAGGTTGGATAGCCCTGCACTCTGGCATTGCTGGTGGCGCGGCATGCATTTTAATTCCCGAGCAAAAGTTTTCAATTGAAAAAGTATGTCAGTGGGTTGAATCTCGCTTCACAACAAATTATGCGCCGATAATTGTTGTTGCCGAGGGAGCAATGCCCATTGATGGGGAGATGGTGACAAAGGATCAAAGTTTAGATTCCTTTGGTCATGTGAAGTTATCGGGTATTGGCGAATGGCTGGCTCAAGAAATTCAAAGACGAACAGGCAAAGAAGCTCGGACTTCGGTTCTTGGTCATATTCAACGAGGCGGAACACCGACAGCTTTTGATCGTGTATTGGCTACCCGCTTTGGACTACATGCCATCACTGCCGTCCATGATGGGCAATGGGGGAGCATGGTTGCATTACATGCAACCGATATCGTGACCGTTCCACTTAAATCGGCTATCTCGAAGATTAAAACCGTTGATCCCGCCCTTTACAAGGAGGCTGAGATCTTCTTTGGCTGAGGTACTTATATATTAACCTCCGCGGTTACCGATTAACTCTCTAGGCTAGGACACTATGACAACCTTGGATACGCTCTTTGATTCCACTTTGATTGCGGCGCAACAGCCACAATGGCCGGGTGGTTCCGACGGTGCCCCGATTAAGAGCGCTGTTGCTGAATTAAAAAAACAACCGCCGTTAGTTTTTGCTGGCGAGTGTGACAATCTCAAAGCACGCATTGCTCAAGCGGCGTCAGGCCGAGGATTCTGGTTACAAGGTGGAGATTGCGCAGAAACTTTTGATGCCGCAACTGCTGATTCAATTCGCAATCGCATCAAAACAATTTTGCAGATGGCAGCGGTTTTACAATATTACTCAAGCTTGCCAGTAGTTAAAGTGGGCCGAATGGCAGGTCAATTTGCCAAGCCTCGTTCAAATGATTTTGAAACGCGCGGAGAGATCACCTTGCCTGCCTACCGTGGTGACGCGGTCAATGGTTTGGAATTCACCGAAAGATCTAGAACTCCAGATCCACAGCGTCTGCTCAAGGTTTATAACACTTCGGCATCAACCCTCAATCTTGTCCGTGCATTCACGCAGGGTGGTTTCGCCGATCTGCGCCAAGTGCATGAATGGAACAAAGGATTCATCCGCGATTCATCTGTTGGTGTTCGCTATGAGGAAATGGCAAAGGAAATTGGTCGCGCTCTAGAATTTATGAATTCAGCAGGTGTTGATCCTGAAGCATTTAAACGAGTTGAATTCTTCTCAAGTCACGAAGCCCTCATTATGGAATATGAAAAGGCTCTCACTCGTATAGATTCACGTACACAACTTCCGTACGACGTTTCTGCACATTTTATTTGGATAGGCGAACGTACAAGACAGCTCGATGGGGCTCATGTTGATTTCGCCTCAAAGGTTCGCAACCCAATCGGTGTGAAGCTTGGACCAAAGTCCACCGTTTCTGATGCGTTAGCGCTTATTGATAAGTTAGATCCAGATCGCGAACCAGGCCGTCTAACATTTATTACTCGAATGGGTGCTGCAAAAATTCGCGAAGCACTTCCTGCATTGGTTGATGGCGTAACAAAATCTGGTGCTCAAGTTTTGTGGGTATGCGACCCTATGCACGGAAATACGTACGAGGCTCCAACAGGCTATAAAACACGTCGCTTTGAGGATGTCATGGACGAAGTGAAGGGGTTCTTTGAGGTTCACAAATCTCTAGGTACGCACCCTGGTGGAATTCATATCGAACTAACGGGGGATGATGTTACGGAATGCGTTGGTGGTGGCGAGCAAATTTCACATGAAGATTTAGCAACTAAATATGAGAGCGCTTGCGATCCACGGTTGAATCACTCGCAGTCATTAGAGTTGGCTTTTCTAGTAGCGGAGATGCTTCGCGACCGTTAACCTAGTTTTGTGGCGCTCCTTACGACCTCTTTAAAAACTCCGGTTGGCACATTGCATCTTGTGGCAGATGAGCATGTGCTCTTACGTACCTCTTTTGAAGAAATCGATCTGAATTCGGCAGATGTTAAACGCGTAAAATCCATCCCCGTTATTTCAGACTTAATTGCAGATTACTTTGACGGAGATATTGAGGCAATTAGCGCTATCACCGTGAGACAAGAAGGGCCCAAGTTTTCGCAGTCAGCGTGGAAAGCAATGCGCAAGATCAAGGCAGGAAAAGTCCTCTCCTATGCTGATTTAGCAAAGCGTGCGGGATCTGCAGATGCTGTCAGGGCCGCTGGGAGTGCATGCGCAAAAAATGCGATTGCAGTTGTTGTCCCTTGTCATCGAATTGTGAAGACGGGCGGCGCGCTAGGAAACTACGCATACGGTTTAGAGGTTAAAGAGTGGCTACTTCGACATGAGGGTGCGCTGTAAAAGTTTAATAAGGATTTCTGCAGATTTTTCCATTGCTTCATCATCGATATCTACATGTGTCACTAGTCTGCCAAATTTAGGCCCGAGGACGCTCACGAGAACTCCCTCTGATTTGGCAAGCTGAGCAAATTCACTTGCTGAAATCGGAAGGTCTGCAAAGTTGAGTCCAACGATGTTAGTTTGCACGTGATCTGGATTTACAAGTGATGCAAGAACTGAATTGAGTTGAGTGGCCAAGTATTTAGCGCGTCTGTGGTCGTCCACTAACCGGGTTTGATTGTTATCTAAAGCAAAGTGTCCCGCCGCAGCGAGAATTCCGACTTGGCGCATGCCTGCTCCGTATCGTTTTCTCCAGACTCTGGCCTTTGAAATTCGATCTTTTGTTGACAGCGCAATTGAGCCAACGGGCGCACCGAGGCCTTTAGAAAGACAGACACTGATGGTGTCGAAATATTTTCCATATTCTTTGAGTGCAACCCCGCTCGCAATATGTGCGTTGAAAATTCGCGCTCCATCTAAATGTAGGTACAAACCCAATTCTTGTGCGCCTTTGTGCAGTGCGCGAATTTCCTCTATTGGTTGAATCGTTCCGCCCCCGAAATTATGGGTGTTCTCAACTGCAATGGCAGTTGTGGAAACCAAATAAGAACCAGAATTTGGTTTGGCGATAGATAAAGCATCGTGCGCACTGAGTAGGCCACGTTCTGCATGCCACGTACGCGTTGTAATCCCACTAAAAACCGCCGCCGCTCCAAGCTCTGCGCGAACAATGTGGGAATTAGTTTCGACGAGTAGTTCTTCACCGGGTGCAACGAGGGTGCGTATTGCTAATTGATTCGCAAGCGAACCAGTTGGAGCAAAGACACCTGCCTCTTTGCCAAACAGTTCAGCAACTCGCTCCTCCAGTGAATTCACTGTTGGATCTTCACCGTAAACATCATCGCCAACTGGGGCGCTGGCCATTGCTTGTCTCATGGGAACTGATGGCAATGTGACGGTATCGGAACGGAGATCAATCTGCATATTTTATTATCTCACGCCTGGTCCATGACAATGAAATACATTGCACTTACTACAAGAATTCCACCCAAAGATATTTGAAGCGTGAGACTTTCTCCACCAAAAAGGACTGCAAAGAGGGCAGCGAAAACAACTTCCATCGTCAATATAACGGCAACTTTTGTGGATGCCATATGTGCTTGCGACCACGTTTGAACAATGAACGCAATCGCTGTTGCGAAGATTGCAGTAAATATAACTACCGCCCAAACGCCTGCATCGGGAGGAGCTTGGTAGCCCTCTTTGAGTGAAGCGATTCCCGTCATGAGTGCACAGGTTCCTAATTGAACGATGGTAAGCGCGTAGGTATCGCGCCCTTTACTCCACTGTTCGAGGGCGATGATGTGAGATGCAAAAGCGATAGCACTTGCTAGAACTAATAACTCGCCCGTGCCTATGGACCAGCCATGAAGTGAGAGCAGAGCTAAGCCAACTGTTGCCATGGCAACGTAGAGCCAAGTTTTGCGTGAAATCTTCTGTTTAAGGATGAGTGCGCCAATCAAAGGAGTGGCCACTACGTAGAGACCAGTCACGAAACCCGTGACCGCTGCAGTAGTGCGAGCCAAACCTAAAGTTTGAAGAATGTATCCGGCTCCGAGAAAGCACCCTGCGAAAAATCCTTTCGCCAACATATCTTTCGTTAGGAGCTTAAGTACTCTCGGACGAAGAACAATCATGGCAACGACGGCTAATGCAAAACGCGAAAAAAGGAAACTGTTTACATCTTGACGCGTGATTGCACTCTTCATTAAAACAAAGGTCGAGCCCCACATCATCGAAACTGCAAGGAGAGCGAAAGGTGCCAGACGTAAACGTTTTGTCATCCGCGCAACTCCTTTAGGAGCGCAACTTCTGCGCCATGTTCGGTTTCATCCCCGGGTGTTTCCAAGATAAGGGGAGCGTTAGCAACTGCAGGATGCGCCAAGAGTTCTTTAAAAGGATCAATGCCAATCTTGCCTTCTCCTAGATTTTCATGTCGGTCCTTAAGAGCGCCACAAACGTCCATCGAATCATTTGCGTGGATGAGTTGAATGCGTTCTGCTCCAGCAATTGATACCAGTAGATCGAGTGTTTGCTTCATGCCACCTTTTTTTGCGATGTCATGACCTGCTGCAAAAACATGACAGGTGTCGAGGCATATGCCAACTTTTGGATGGTATTCAAGAGCCTCTAAATAATTAACTAAGTCATCCAATTTTTTAACAAGTGATTGACCTTGACCTGCGGTTGGTTCTAGTAGCAAGGTAGGTGAATCATCTGGAAGTGCATGAAGTATCGGCATCATCCCTTCGTGAATTTGTTTCCATGCTTGCTTCACATGATTGACATCTACTGCTGAGCCAGTGTGAATAACTACTCCCAGTGCGCCAATCTCTTTTCCGCGCTTGAGAGAGTAGGCCGTTGAAGCCAAAGAATTTTCATACGTTCCAACTGTGGGAGATCCAAGATTAATAAGGAATGGCGCATGAACGTATGTGGCAATATCAAGCTCTAGCGCCTTGGTTTTAAAAGCATCATCGGCAATGGGATTTGATTCGGGCATTGCCCACCCGCGGGGATTAGATGCAAAAACTTGGATCGCTTCTGCTGAAATTGTCTTTGCGTAGTCAATCGATCGTTTTGCCATTCCACCTGTCGTCGGTACGTGAGCGCCGATACGCGGGCGGAGTGAAGACATTTGCTTACCCTACTGTGATGGTGACCTTACTGCCACGTTTAACTTTGGTTTTCTCGGCAGGGGAGATGTGAGTGACAAATTTCTTCTTATTCTTACCAGTGGGCACGACTTTTACAACAAGACCACTGTTTTCTAACATGCTTGTTGCTGCCCCTTGTTCTAGACCTCGCATACCTGAAGGAACAAATACCCATTCAGAACCTTGGGAGACGATAACTTCTACATCTGATCCTTTTGGTGCGGGAGTATTTCCTGGTGGAGTTTGCGAGACTACTTCACCGAGAAGAGCAGTATCACTAAATTCATATTTAATAGTTACATTGAATCCTGATGCTTCTAATTCGTTCAGTGCTTGGTCCCCAGTTTTTCCAATATAAGAATCAAGTGTTAGTTGCTGGATACCTTTGCTTATCGTGATGTTAATTGCCGTGCCTCGAGTTGCTTTTGTACCAGCTACTGGCGACGTTGAAATGATGGCGCCTTCTGGAATCTTGGGATCAAATGATTGCGTGGTTGTGCCAATAACGAGCGGGTCAGTTTGTATTAGCGCTGTTGCACTTTCGATAGTGAGACCCTGAAGTTTTGGAATGATGTATCTTTCTGCACCTTTTGAAAGATAAAGTGACACATCACCAGCTTCACTTATTCGACCTCCTCCACCTGGCTTAGAGGAGATAATTTTCCCTTTTGGAATATCTTCGCTAAATACTTCTTCGGCTATGTGATACGTCAATCCAAGGGGAGTAAGCGCTGCTTTGGCTTCCTTGATGTTCATGCCCGCTACGGATGGAACCACAACACGTGTTCCCGGCCCGACGAAGAGATACCAACTTCCAAGACCAAGGGCCAATACAACAAAGAATGCGATCCATCGGTTACGTCTAATACGTGCGCTGATACGACGTTTGCGCTCACGCGCGGTTTCCGACGTGCTCTCGCGCGCAGTTTTCTTTGCCACCATGGGTTCTACTCTTTCAGAAGTTTGTGCTTTATTCTCTTTCGAAACTCTTGCTGGCTCTCGAGATTTATCACGTACGGGTGCTGAATTGAGATCTAATTCAAAGCTGAGCTGTCTGCGCTTTGGATCGATTATTGCTTCAACCTGCCTTAACTCTTGCAAGAACTCTTCGCCGTCTCTAGGGCGATCGTCAGGATTGGTACTAGTTGCTCGGACAATAAGGGCATCGAGGGCTGGGGGAATATCAGGATTCAATGTGGACGGTGCAGGAACTTTGTCGTTGACATGTTGATACGCAATATGAATTGGTGATTCACCGTCGAAGGGTTTTTTACCGGTAAGTGCTTCAAATGCAACGATACCCAATGAATAAATATCGCTGCGAGAGTCGGCAACTCCGCGTTGCACCTGCTCTGGAGAGAGATAAGAAACGCTTCCTAGGATGACGCTTGATTCTGCTGTCATCGTGTTGCCAATGAGATCACCGCGGGCTAATCCGAAGTCGGCAAGTTTCACGCGACCAGATTGAGAGATAAGAATGTTTTCCGGTTTGATATCACGGTGCACAATTCCAATTTTATGTGCTGCCGCTAGCGCACTAAGAATTGGTGTCAGGAAATGTAAGAGTTCTTGGGTTGAAAGCTGCCCTTTCTCGAATAAATAATCTCGTAGCGTACTTCCCTCAACTAGTTCCATTACAAGAAACACTGCTGGGATTCCGCTTTGATTCCAACCTTGATCTTGAACTGCAACAATATTTGGATGCGAAAGCGCTGCTGCGGCCTTCGCTTCACGAATAAATCTGCTTACAAACTCTTCGTCATTTGCTAGGTGCTCGTGCATAATTTTGACCGCAACTTTTCGGTCTAAGCGTGTGTCAGTAGCTTCGTAAATTGTGGCCATGCCACCGCTTGCAATCTGGCGGATTAGCTCATAGCGCCCATCGATGAGTTCGCCGGAAAGATCTGACACGGAGAAATCTTAGTTAAGAGATTGATTTCTCAGGCGATGGCGCGCTGTTTAGGCAATCGTTGACAGCACAAAATCTGCATTCTTGCGGGTTTCATCTTGTGTAAAAAGTTTCTCTTCCGCGATCTGCCATTGCTTCATTTCCTGGCTAATATCATTACCATCTCGCTCAAGAACTCTTTGCAATCCAATTTCTGCTTCGATATCCAACCAAATTGTCGCCGAACTAAACTCTCGAACAATTTTCTGGCAACTACCCACGCCCTCAATGATGATTAAGTTGGAAGGAGAAATGACTCGATGTGAATCAAAAGATGAACTTTGCCAATTGAAAATAGGAAGCAGGAACTCTTTCTCAGCTGAGATGGATTCGAGTAAATCTGTAAGGGTTTGAGTGAGTTTGGGGCCAAGCGCCGAATCCCACCCCGAGTAAACATCATCGAGTGCAATGACTGTGACATCCCGAGGCCCACTGAATCCAAGGAAAAGTTCATGAGCCAAGGTAGTTTTCCCGGCTCCGGCCCGCCCATCGATTGCAATCAGATGAGTAGTTCCGCATCTTGGTGGAGAGTTCAGAGTGAGTTCTATTTCAGAGATGAGATTCATTTTTGCGCGGTTTTACTCAGCCATCCACGCCACCCAACTACGGCCATGATTGTGAATGCTAAATATAGAATAGATGTGAAGGCGTAACCCAGAATGAAATATTCGACGGTGGCAACTGCATCGACGATAAACCAGAGTGGCCAATTCTCATATTTTTCATAAACCATAAGTATTTGCGCGATGAAACTTCCTAAGAACAGGAACGAGTCAGACCATGTGGCAGCCGCTCCAATGCTGTGGAGAAATGGGGCAAGGGCAACCCAAGAAATAATGAGTGCGATAGCCCATAACAGCTTTGCTTTCTTGGTGAGCTTTCCTGGTACCGCACCCGTTGGTGCCCATCCATACCAACCCCATATTCCTGCGGCAATAAAAACCAATTGCAAAGCTGCACTTGCTATGAGATTTATTTTGAAAAAGAATATGCCATAGAGAAGACTGCTAATAATCCACCAGGGCCAAGTAGATCGTCTGCCAGTGATTGCAATGCCCACGCCAATAAATGAAGTGAATGCCGCAAAAAATTCCAGAAAAGATAGCTCATATCCCCAGATTGTGATCAGAGTGCTCATGTTCTTCCTTCCATATCCGCATTACCGGACTGGTTTAACGGTCGATCTGAGTTTCAGACCCTCTCAGCCATGTTGGCTCCCGTATGAATTACTGTAGCAACAAATTGCGCACTTAGTGAG
>CAILKF010000080.1 GCA_903834705.1 uncultured Actinomycetes bacterium | reverse complement strand
CATTGTTGGCCAGGGCCAGCTAGATGCAATTTTGATGGCAACGCCCGAAGAGCGACGTGGATTTATTGAGGAAGCTGCAGGCGTTCTCAAGCACCGCAAACGTAAAGAAAAAGCGTTGCGCAAACTTGATTCGATGCAAGCAAACTTGGCTCGCGTTCAAGATCTCACCGTTGAGCTTCGTCGCCAATTGCGCCCTCTTGGTAAGCAAGCCGAAGTTGCCAAGAAAGCTGCAACTATCCAAGCCGATTTACGCGATGCGAAATTGCGTCTATTGGCTGATGATTTAATTTCTCTCACTAAAACACTCAACGCAGAAGTTGCCGATGAAACCGCACTTCGCCAACGTCGTGCATTAGTTGAGGCCGATCTCGACCGCGCTCGCTCACGTGAGGCCGAACTCGATGCGCAGAGTGCAATTGAAAGTCCGCTCTTCGTTCAAGCACAAGAAACATATTTCCAACTCAATAGTTTGCGCGAAAGATTTCGCGGAACACAGTCTTTGGCCCAAGAGCGCTCTCGCTTCTTAGCCCAAGAAGCAGAGGAGGCGCGTACTGCAGGTCGCGATCCTGAAAGCTTAGATCGTGAAGCTGCGCTATTGCGCGAAGAAGAAAGCCAGTTGCGTGCAGGAGTAGAAAACTCCAGAATTGTTTTACAACAAGCAACGACGGCACTGGCTCTTGCAGAAACAGAATTGAAAACTGAAGAAGATCGCGTTGCAGCAGCACTTCGCGCATTTGCAGATCAACGCGAAGGCACAGCCCGCCAAGAAGGCCACATTAAGTCTTTACGAGCAAGACTCGACGCGATAGCTGAAGAAATATCACGTCTGACAAAAGCTCGAGATGATGCCCAAGCACGCACTGATGTAGCACAGCGTGAATACTCAACATTTGAACTAGAAATCGCGAGCGCTGGCGCTGGTGAAGTGGGCCTAGATACTCAATTTGAAAGCGCTAAATCAACGCTGGATGCGATCAATGCAAAACTTACAACTCTTACTAATGACGAGCGCACCGCAGATAAAGAGCGCACCGCACTTGATGCGAAATTAGAGGCAATGCGTTTAACTTCGCAATCACGCGATGGAGCATCAGCCCTTCTACGTGATTCACGCGGTGTGAAAATTCTCGGAAGCGTTGCGGGCTTAATTGATATTGACGCTGGCTGGGAAAGCGCCGTTGCCGCGGGGTTGGGTCAACTTGCAGACGCCGTAGTTGTTCAAGATCTCTCTTCAGCTGTTACTGCGCTGACCGCATTGCGCAATGAGAGTCTTGGTCAAGCAGATTTCTTAGTTGTCCACGAAAATAACAATCGAGCATCAGCCTCCATACCATCGGGCTTAATTCGATTGAGTACTCATATTCGTTCATCGCAGATTAACTCCCTGATTGAGCATCTTTTCGATACAACTGTCGTCGCGCAGAACGCTCGCGAGGCAGAAAGCATTATTGCCTCTCATCCAACCTTGACCGTAGTTACTCGCGATGGCGATGTCTTCACTCAATCGCGCGCACGAGGCGGATCCAAGTCTTCATCTTCTCTCATTGAAATAAAGGCTCTGATTGAAGAACTCACCGAAAAGCTTTCACATGTTTCACATACATGCGAGCGTTTGCGTTTCGAAATCAGTGCAACACAAACAGAGCAAGCATCACGCCAAAGCGATTTTGATGTAGCACTTGCCAAACTCAACGAATCCGATGCACGCATTGGCGCATTGACAGAACAACTTGCAGTTGCAGGGCAACATTCAAAATCATCTTTGGCAGAAGTTGAGCGACTTAACCTTGCAATCGGCGAAGCAACGGCAGCTAAATCGCGCGATGAGAGCGAACTAGAAATTGCTCAAAACCAACTCCATCACCATGGCGCTGTTGAGGAACCTAGCCATTCACGTGCTGAGGAAATTCGCTCAACGGTCTCTCTTGCACGCACGGCAGAAGTGGAAGCGCGTCTTGCATTGCGTACAAGTGAAGAGCGTGTTGACTCACTGTCGGCTCGCGCACTTGCTTTAGAAAACGCAGCTCAAGCAGAGCGTGATGCTTCAGAGCGCGCAGTAAATCGTCGTGGCGCAAGAGCGCAAGGTGCAATTATTTCCCAAGCCGTTGCCGAATCTGCGTATGAGGCCCTTATCCATATTGAGCGAGCAATCGCTAAAGCCGGAATTGAACGTGGTCGACTAGAAGAGGCACGTGCGTCGCGTGAAGGTGAAACTCTCACTGTCCGTGCTCGTGCTCGCGAACTCTCTGTCGAAATGGAACAACTCACCTCTAGCGTTCATCAAGATGAGATTGCGCGCGCCGAACAACGCATGCGCATTGAGCAACTTGAGGCTAAAGCAGTAGAAGAACTCGGCGTAGATGTTACAACACTTGTCGATGAATATGGTCCAGAAAATGACGTACCAACATTTATTGAAACTGAAACCGGGGAAATCGTAGCTACTGAACTCATTCCTTATCGTAGAGATCAGCAAGAGAAGCGACTTGCAAACACCGAACGCTCCCTTACACTTCTTGGAAAAATTAATCCGCTAGCACTTGAGGAGTACACCGCTCTTGAAGAACGTTTACGTTTCTTGGCCGAGCAACTAGAAGATCTCAAGCGGACAAAGAAAGATCTTTTGGACATCATTAAAGAAGTTGATGACCGTGTTCAACAAATCTTTATGGAAGCCTACGAAGATACTGCGCGCCACTTTGAAGAGATATTTGCCCGACTATTCCCTGGTGGAGATGGTCGCTTAATTTTGACCGAGCCAGATGACTTACTCAATTCTGGAGTAGATGTAGAAGCACGCCCACCAGGAAAGCGCGTTAAACGCCTTTCTCTTCTTTCAGGTGGAGAAAAATCCCTCACTGCCATTGCTCTACTCGTTGCAATTTTCAAAGCACGACCAAGTCCGTTCTACGTTCTTGATGAAGTAGAAGCCGCCCTTGATGATGTGAACTTAGGACGCTTACTCGGAGTTTTTGAAGAACTTCGTGAGAAGTCTCAACTCATCATCATCACTCACCAGAAGCGCACTATGGAAATTGCCGATGCGCTCTATGGCGTAACGATGCGCGGTGACGGTGTTACTGAAGTTATTTCGCAACGTTTACGCGATGCCGACACTGCATAAAGGTTGTAGACATGGGACTTTTTGGCAAGATCATCGCCAAAATCACTGGCAATGTTCATGCAACATCTGCTGATTGGGATGAATTAGAAAACGCACTCCTTGAAGCAGATCTTGGACCAGAGCTTTCTGCAAAAATCGTTAAGCAGGCACGAACGGTAAAAGCTGATGATGCAACGTCGGCACTGACTCAAATACTCTCTTCGACACTTTCTACAAAAACTCGTGATGTTATGCGCGCAACAAGTGGCCCAACGACAATTTTAGTTGTTGGAGTAAACGGAACTGGTAAGACCACCTCCGTTGCAAAGTTGGGTCATTACTTCACCTCGCAAGACAGGACCGCACTTTTGTGTGCAGCGGATACATTTCGCGCTGCTGCCGTGGATCAACTGCGCACATGGGGAGAGCGTTTAGATATTGAAGTAGTACATGGTGCAGACCGAGCAGACCCAGCCTCAGTAGTTTTCGATGCGGGACAACGAAGCGTTGCAAAGAGAGTTGACTTTCTACTTGTTGATACTGCTGGTCGTTTGCATAACAAAGCCGACCTCATGGCAGAACTTGGCAAAATGAAAAGAGTGTTGGACAAGGTGGCACCCGTGCAAGAGGTGTTGCTAGTTGTTGATGCGACAACTGGCCAAAATGGTTTAGCGCAAGCGCGGGTCTTTAGTGAAAGCGTTGATGTGACAGGAATTATCTTGACCAAACTCGACGGTAGCGCCCGAGGCGGAATCGCCCTTGCAATAGAAGATGCTTTAGATATTCCCATCAAGTGGGTGGGCACTGGGGAAAGCCCGTCAGATTTCGCCCCTTTCGACCACAATCTTTACCTTCAGGGGCTTTTGTAACCCTGCCGTAACACAACAGGCCGGTTCGCGTAACGTCGCTAGGACATATTTCCACACATCTCAATGGCGAGTAGATCGAGAGAAACTACGTGAAATATGGATCAAATAGTTCTTAACTCCGGCGATACCGCTTGGATGTTGGCAAGTACAGCGCTCGTTCTTCTTATGACACCTGGCCTTGCATTCTTTTACGGTGGCATGGTTCGCACGAAAAGCGTTCTCAATATGATGATGATGTCCCTGGTAACTATTGGAATCGTCAGTGTTCTTTGGGTTATCTACGGATTCCAAGTTGCATTTGGATCATCTGCCGATTCACCTTGGTATGGATCACTTTCCTTGTCAGGACTTGGCGGAATGGTGAATGACCTCACCAATAATGGTGGCGTTTATCCAATTCCAGTTTTAGTCTTTGCAGCATTCCAATTGATGTTCGCCATCATTACACCGGCGCTCATTTCAGGTGCAATTGCTGACCGCACAAAGTTCACTGCTTGGGCAGTGTTTGTTGCAATCTGGGTAAGCGTTGTGTACTTCCCGGTTGCACACTGGGTTTTCGCATTCGGAAATAAAGTTGGCGACACAATTACCGGCGTCGGATTCCTTGCAGGCAAAGGTCTAGAAGATTTTGCTGGCGGAACTGCCGTGCATATCAACGCAGGTGCTGCAGGTTTAGCACTTGCGTTACTGCTTGGAAAGCGCGTGGGATGGCGTAAAGAATCAATGCGTCCCCATTCACTTCCACTTGTCATGCTTGGTTCTGGCCTACTTTGGTTTGGGTGGTTTGGTTTCAACGCAGGGTCTGCACTTGCTGCAAACGGAATTGCAGGACTTGCATTCTTAAATACTCAAGTTGCAACAGCAGGTGCTCTTCTTGGTTGGATCATTGTGGAGAAAATTCGCGATGGCCACCCAACTTCTCTCGGAGCAGCATCTGGCGCAGTTGCAGGTTTAGTTGCCATTACACCTGCATGCGCATTCGTTGCACCGTGGGCTGCAGTTGTTATTGGCGTTATTGCTGGTGCGCTCTGCGCAATGGCGGTCGGCATCAAATACAAACTAGGGTTTGATGACTCACTTGACGTTGTTGGTGTGCACCTCATTGGTGGACTTTGGGGATGTATCTCCATTGGATTCTTTGGAACACACGTTGTTAACTCAGTGGGTATCGATGGAATCTTCTACGGTGGCGGTGCTGGCCTACTGGGAAAGCAAGCCTTTGGTGCGCTTTTTGTTTTGGCATATTCATTCATTGCAACGCTCATCATCGGATTTATCATCAACAAAACGATTGGCTTCCGAGTCACTCGCGATGCTGAAGTTGAGGGCATTGACCTCAACGAACATGCAGAATCTGCATATGAAATGGCTGGATCATCACGAGGAGGTTCGTCAATATGAAACTCATTACTGCAATCTTGAAACCATTCAAGCTTGATGAAGTCAAAGATGCACTTCAAGCCCATGGTGTTAATGGAATGACAGTCTCTGAAGCAAGTGGTTACGGACGTCAAGGTGGTCACACCGAGGTTTATCGTGGCGCTGAATACACAGTAGATCTCATTCCAAAAATTCGCCTCGAAGTTCTTGTCGATGATGCCGATGCCGATTCCGTCATTGCAGTCATCGTCAAAGCCGCTTCCACTGGTTCAATTGGAGATGGAAAGGTTTGGTCTATCCCTGTCGATCAAGTCGTCCGTGTCCGAACCGGTGAACGTGGTGTTGATGCTATTTAGACGTACCCTTTCGTCTAAGTAATATCTGAATATTTCGAGGAGATACGTGGGTACACGAGAGCGTCGAGAAAGAAGTGATCAGAGCGATCGCACTTTCTCGACACTTTTCCAAAGCGCACTTGATGCGTTACCTGCAGAACTGAATCGGAATTCATTCAAGATGGCCATCGCCGCGGTCGGAGGTTACGGCCGCGGCGAGCTATCTCCCGGATCTGATTTAGATATCGTTTTATTGCATGATGGAAAACTTTCCGATTCTGATTTACTTTCATTCACCAACGCCATTCTCTATCCCATGTGGGATGGAGCAGGTGGAGAATCTAAAACTCCAAGAAAGATTGATCATTCAGTCAGAACGCGTAGCCAAACGCGAGAGGCTGGGCAGAGCGACCTTCGTGTTGCAATGGGACTTTTAGATATTCGACTGATCTGCGGGGATGCAGAAATAGTGGCATCTGTTCAACATGATGCAATTGATCAATGGCGGAGAAATTCTAAGGATTACATTAAGAAACTTCGCGATTCCCTCACTGAACGACACCAAAGAAGTGGCGAGTTAGCATATTTGCTAGAGCCAGATCTTAAAGAAGCGCGTGGTGGTTTAAGAGATATTACTGCCCTTCGTGCAGTGGCTTTAAGTGGCGCTATAGATATTCCATTAGATCGCATCAGCCGAGCTGAATCACTTTTACACAATGTGCGCGAATCTCTTCATATTCAAAGTGGTCGCGATCGTGATCGCCTTCTATTTCAAGAACAAGATAAAGTCGCAAAAGAATTGAAGTACGCAGATGCTGATGCGTTGATGAGTGACGTTGCCCAATCAGCTCGCGATGTTGACTATGTCCTTGAATACACCTGGCATCGACTCGATCATCGAAACAAGGATGGTCTTGGACGTATTTTGCGCAGAACTCGCGCGACATCAGTTGCTAAGGGAATCAGTGTTTCCAATCAAGAAGTTGTTATCGACGCTGATGCATTTATTCATGACGATCCAGGACTTGGACTGCGCGCATCTGCAACGGCTGCACAATTAGGACTTCCACTTTCCATGGATTCATGTGTTGCGTTGGCTCAGTCAATCAAAGACGGTTTAGGTAAACTTCCAAACCCTTGGCCCCGAGAAGCACGTGAGGATTTGGTATCACTTATTGGAGCAGGCGTGGCAATGGTGAGAGTGTGGGAAGCGCTCGATCAAGAAGCAATTATTCTTTCGTGGTTACCTGAATGGACACCGCTTCGCAGTTTGCCTCAACGCAATGCTTTGCATCGCCACACTGTTGATAGGCATATGGTTGAAACTGCAGTGCATGCAGCATCACTCACCCGACGCGTGCATCGTCCCGACTTGCTATTAGTTGCTGCTTTATTTCATGACTTAGGTAAGGGTGACAAAGAAGATCACAGCGTGCGTGGTGCACGCATCATCCAACCTCTTGCGCAAAGAATGGGTTTTAGCGAGCCCGATGTAGAGACTATTAGGACGCTAGTTGAACATCATTTGTTATTGCCATCCACTGCAACCAGACGCGATCTCAATGACCCTGTAACGATTGCCAGTATTTTGAATGTTATTCCTGATCTTCAAACCCTTGAACTCTTGCATGCTCTCAGCATTGCCGACGGCGAAGCAACGGGTAGCGGTGCTTGGAGTGAGTGGAAAGCAAAGCTCGTTAGCGATTTAGTTGCGCGCACACGCTCTGCAATGACGGGCACAACTGTGGCACAAGAACTAGAGCTCAGCGAAGAGGAAAGAAAGATTGCCGACCTTGGCGTACTGCGAGTGAGCGTTGGTGCACGAGATAGTGGCTATGCAATTGACATCATCGCCCCAGATCAACCGGGCTTGTTATCAATCGTTGCAGGAGTTCTCAACTTAGCCAGATTAGATGTTCGTTCTGCACGAACTAAATCACATGGTTCATCGGCTGTGATGAAATGGATTGTGGATCTAGACCCGAACGCACCGATTCCAACTGCTGAAAAACTGCAACGCGAGATCGAAGATGCTTTACGCGGGGGAGTTGATTTAGGAAAACGCATTAGCGATAGAGCACGTTCATATGCGCAATTGCCAACTATTCCGGTACCTGCGCCTGAAGTTGAAGTTTTTCTCCACGCATCGGTTGATTCCACTGTTTTTGAAGTGAGAAGCCATGACAGACCCGGACTTTTGTTTCGCATTGGCGAGGCAATTACCAGATGTGGCGTCGATATCCATTCTGCAATTGTGACCACCCTAGGCGCTGAGGCAATTGACACCCTCTACGTAAGAGAGATTGGCGCGGGGCCATTAAGTGCAGAGAGGGCAGATCAAGTAGCGCAAGAATTGGCATCAGCACTTAGGTAGGCTCAGCACCTATGTTTGACTCACTGACCAGCAAGCTCGGCAACGTACTGGGCTCTTTGCGTTCTCGCGGAAAAATATCCAGTGCAGATGTTGAGTCCACGTGTGAAGAAATACACCAATCCTTATTAGAGGCCGATGTTGCACTCTCGGTTGTAAACGAATTTATAGACCTGATTCGAACGAGATCCTTGCAAGCGCTACCTACTTTGCAATCTGGTACCAATCAAGCACAAGCAATATTTGAAATTATCAACCAGGCTCTCATTGAAATTCTCGGTGGGCAAGCTCGTCGAGTGCGCTATTCCAAACAACCACCAACGGTCATCATGTTGGCCGGTTTACAAGGAGCTGGTAAAACAACACTTGCCGGAAAATTGGCAAAACACTTTGCAGATCAATCTAATACTCCACTCTTAGTAGCATCAGATTTACAGCGTCCCAACGCAGTTACTCAATTGCAAGTATTGGGTGAAAGCATTGGGATTCCAGTTTTTGCTCCAGAGCCAGGTAACGGAGTTGGCAGCGCGCTTAAAGTTGCCAAAGATGGTGTTGCTTATGCAAAATCGAAAGGCTACAACTTCGTCATCGTTGATACCGCAGGTCGTCTCGGCGTAGATCAAACACTTATGAACGAAGCAAAAGCCATTCGCGATGCAATTAATCCAAACGAAATTATCTTTGTTGTCGATGCCATGATGGGTCAAGATGCAGTGCGCACAGCCCAAGCATTCTTAGATGGTGTTGGGTTTGATGGCGTTGCACTGACCAAATTAGATGGCGATGCCAGAGGTGGCGCGGCCATGTCGATAGCCCACCTTACAAAGCGCCCAATTATGTTTGCTTCCACTGGTGAAAAAATTGCAGACTTTGATGTGTTCTACCCAGAGCGCATGGCATCGCGAATTTTGGGAATGGGCGACGTTGCAACGCTAGCCGAGCAAGCAAAGAAAGCATTCGACACTGACTCCGCTAAAAAAATGGAGACAAAGTTTGCCAGCGGTGAAGATTTCACACTTGAAGATTTCCTTGAGCAGATGCAGGCCATGACAAAGATGGGGTCGATGACAAAGATGTTATCGATGTTGCCAGGTGGCGCTGCAATGAAAAAACAGATAGAAAATTTTGATGAGGGAGAGATTGTTCGCACTCAGGCAATTGTGCAATCAATGACACCGACAGAACGCCGTGATCCAAAGATTCTTAATGGTTCACGCAGATCACGCATTGCAATGGGTGCAGGTCGCGCAGTATCTGAAGTGAATTCACTCGTAGAAAGATTCACTCAAGCTCAAAAGATGATGCGCCAAATGCGAAATGGCGCAGCTCCACAAGGATTACCTCCAGCCATGGCACAGATGGGTTCTCAATTTGGAGCAAGCGCTGGCAAATCTGGATCCAAGCCACCGATGAAGAAGAAGTCCAAGTCGGGTAATCCTGCCAAGAGAGCCCAAGAAGAGCGCGGATAATAAGCGTCAATTTCGTCTTTAGGCGCAGAGATGGCAAGATTGGCAATCTGTTCGGGGCCCTCTACCCCCAAACATCCGATATTCGATAGTTGTACGAGTTGAACGCGCACCCCGCTGCGATTAACACGAACGACCAACACCCTTACAGGAGCACAAGCACTTGGCTACAAAAATACGTTTAATGCGCATGGGAAAGATTCGCACACCTTATTTCCGCATCGTCGTTACTGATTCACGCAAGGCACGCAACGGACTTTCGATTGAAGAAATTGGCCGTTACGCACCAGGACAAGAGCCTTCACTTATTGAAGTTAACTCTGAGCGCGCTCAGTACTGGCTCGGAGTTGGTGCACTTCCAACAGAGGCCGTAGAGGCGATCTTGAAAGTCACTGGCGATTGGCAAAAATTTAAAGGTCTTCCAGGAACCGAAGGAACACTTCGCGTAGCAACTCCACAGCCACATAAGAGCGTTGCTTACGAAGCAGCTGTTAAGCAGGCAATGGATGAGCCTAAAGAAGGCGCAACAACACTGAAGAAGAAAGCACAAGAAAAACTTGCTGCTAAATCAGCACCAGCTGTAGAGGCTGTTGTCGAGACTCCAGTTGCAGAAGTTGTTGCAGAAGCTCCAGCAGAAGTTGTTGCAGAAGCTCCAGCAGACGCAGTTGTTGAAACTCCTACTGAAGAAGCGGCTGCCGAATAACAATGATGGATGAAGCCTTAGAACATTTAGTCAAAGGTATCGTTGATAATCCTGAAGATGTTGTTATCACCGAAAAAACTCATCGTCGTGGCACAACGCTAGAAGTTCGCGTTAACCCAGAAGATATTGGAAAAGTTATTGGCCGAAACGGTCGCACCGCAAAAGCGTTGCGCACTGTTATGAGCGCACTTGCTGGCCGTAGCATCCGTGTTGACTTGGTAGAGACGGACGAAGGGCGCTAACAATGCGCTTGCTCGTGGGGCGGATAGGTCGCGCTCACGGAATTGCCGGTGAAGCAACGATCGAAGTTCGAACCGACGAACCCGAAAATAGATTCGCAATCGGCGCTCGCGTGCAAACCGATGACCATGGCGATCTACTGATCACTTCTCACCGTTGGCATAACGGGATTTTGTTGTTGGGCTTTGAAAATATCTCTGACCGCAACGGCATCGAAACCCTTCGCGACACCTTGATGTATTGCGAGGTCGATATCAATGCACCCGGAGATGATGCAGATGATTACCACGTGCTTCAACTCATTGGATGTACTGCCTTTTTGCAATCGGGTGAAAAATTCGGAGATGTCCGAGACGTTATTAACTTGCCCGGCCAAGACGTATTAGCAATTGATACTGCAAACGGCGAAGTTCTGATTCCATTCGTGCGCCAATTGGTGCCAGAGGTTGATATTAAGAATAAGAAAATGACCGTTATTCCACCCCAGCTTTCAGCAGAGGTGAAGTAATGAAAATAGATGCTGTCACAATATTTCCCGAATACTTCGCACCCCTTTCACTTTCTTTGATCGGTAAAGCGCAAGAGAGTGGTTTGCTTGAGGTTGCTATTCATGACTTGCGCAGCTTCACATCAGATAACCATCACAGCGTCGATGACACTCCTTACGGCGGTGGCGCTGGCATGGTGATGAAGCCCGAAATTTGGGGACAAGCACTTGACCCATTAATGAAACCAGAAACAGATCTGATTATTCTCACGCCAGCGGGCCGTCGCTTTAATCAAAAGATGGCACATGATTTTTCCGCATCGAAGCAGTTAGTTTTTGCATGTGGTCGCTACGAAGGGATTGATGCACGTGTTGGTCAGTATTACTCATCGCAAGGTTTCAGAGTCCATGAAGTAAGCATCGGAGATTATGTCTTAGGTGGGGGAGAAGTTGCATCCCTTGTCATGATTGAAGCAATTACACGTTTGTTGCCAGGAGTTTTAGGTAATCCTGATTCGCTCATTGAAGAATCACATGTCGAAGAAGGTTTTCTTGAATATCCAAATTACACAAAGCCAGCAATATGGCGCGATATATCTGTGCCAGAAATTTTACTCAGCGGTAATCATGGAGCTATTGCCACGTGGCGAGGCGAACAAGCACAAAGGCGCGCCCAAGAGCAATCTTGATTCGCCGATTGCACCGTGCTCGCGTACGATTCGCAAATGGCAATTGACCCTGCAATTCAATCTCGATTGATTCGAGATCTTGAACCAGTAGTTGCCGTTGAACTAGATCGCCATCTTGCTGTTCAAAAAGATTGGTATCCCCACGAGTATGTCCCTTGGAGTGAAGGTCGCACATTTGCTGGCCCACTTAATGGCGATGCGTGGGAGGCAAAGGACTCCAAACTCTCTGTGATTGCACAAGATTCACTCGTACTCAATCTCATGACTGAAGATAACTTGCCGAGCTATCACACTGAAATTGCTATCGCTATGGGCCGCGATGGCGCATGGGGTAACTGGATTGAACGTTGGACAGCCGAAGAAAATCGCCACGGAATCGTGATGCGTGATTATTTAATGGCAACGCGAGGCGTTGACCCTTACGAACTAGAAGACTTACGTATGGCTCATATGTCGCTGGGATATCAAACACCTTATGAGACCGATATGTTGCACACTGTTGCATACGTTTCATTTCA
This sequence comes from uncultured Actinomycetes bacterium, assembly GCA_903834705.1. Classification (GTDB taxonomy): domain Bacteria; phylum Actinomycetota; class Actinomycetes; order Nanopelagicales; family Nanopelagicaceae; genus QYPT01. The sequence continues at coordinate 7,397 of CAILKF010000080.1, read as the reverse complement.
AGAGTTAGCTACACGCATTTCACACCGCAACACCGGACGTATCTCCAATGACCCTACCTGTGAGGGAATGTTGCAACGTATTGCATTGGATGAAAACCTGCACATGATTTTCTATCGCAACTTGTTAGGCAAGGCTATTGATCTAGAGCCAAACGCTGCAATGCGCGCAATCACTGACGTTGTCACTAACTTTGCGATGCCGGGAGTTGGAATGCCAGGCTTTGGTCGCAAAGCGGTTCAGATCGCATTGGCCGGAATTTATGATCTTCAACTACACGTTGACGAAGTTATTTCACCAGTTCTGCGCGCCTGGAACATTTTTGATCGCGAAGATTTAACAGGCGATGGACAAGCAGCACGTAACGAACTCAGTGATTTCCTTGCCAAGTCTTCTCAAGAGGCTGAGCGTTTTAGCGACAAGCGAGAAGCACATTTCGAAAAACTCATTGCACGTGGGCAAGAACCTATCCGTTTAAAGAATTAGCTTCTAAATCCCATCCTTCGTCACTTGTCTTAAGTAGTGGGAGCAACTCTTTGGGATCTTGTGTCTGTACATCTATTCGACTGAGCACTGTTTTGCCCTTATCTTTGACAGGCTTACTTAAAGTGATATTCACCTTCGCATATTTCCATGTGCCAGCAACGCATGAAGGTTCGCAGTCATATGTGTAAATCTGTTGTGACACCGCACGATTTAAGAATGTGAACATACCTATGCCAATTCCAATTACTGAAATAAGGGCTAGTACTACAAGCATCCCGCGTGAACTTTTCACTTCTTGCCCTTCGTCATAAACATCACAACCTGTGTCAATTCTAGGAGTAAGAGCCCTTAAATATCGATGATATTCTCAAAGTATGCGAGTGATAACGCCACAACAATTGCGCTCGATACTTGAAAATCTTCCTGAAAATCCGCGCATCGTTGCCTCCGGCAATTTTGCCACTCCTAAGACTTTGTTGGCCCTTGCCGATGAGGTAATTCCAAAGTTTCGCTTACACATGCTCAACGCTCAGCCTGGTATCCCAGATCGCGAAGGGGTTACTTATGAAAGCGCATTTGTGGGAAGTGGAATGCGCAGGCACCCACGTCTTAATTACATTCCATCGCGCTTAAGTTTGGTGCCTATTCTCTATAGAGATCATTACCGCCCCGATGTCGTCATGCTTCACACATCAGCACAGCGCTTTGACACAGTAAGTCTGGGAACCGAGGTAAATATCTTGCCTGCTGCTATTGAGGCAGCAAAATCCAGAGACGGCATAGTTATTGCTCAAGCAAATGTGCGCATGCCTTACACCTACGGGGATGCGCAGATTTATGAAAATGAAATTGATTACTTAGTAGAAGTAGATGAGCCACTTGCTATTAAGCCCACAACAACAGGAACTGATACCGCACAAGAAATTGGTGCTCGCATTTCCCATCTCATTCATGACAATTCCACATTGCAATTGGGTATTGGAGCAGTGCCGGACGCAGTACTTGCAGGTTTGCGCGATCGCAAAGGTTTACGCATATGGACTGAGATGTTCAGCGATGGAGTTCTCGATTTATTCAAAGCCGGTGCGCTAGATGATGATGTTCTACTCACGGCGTCCTTTGTTTTCGGATCCCAAGAGTTATACGAGTGGCTCAATCTCAACCGTAAAGTGCGCATGATGCGCACTGAGCGCACCAATGACCCAAGCCAAATTGCAAGACAAGCCAAGATGACCAGCATTAATGCAGCCCTCGAGCTTGATCTCTTTGATCAAGCCAATGCCAGCCATGTGCGGGGCGAGATTTACTCTGGATTTGGTGGCTCTACTGATTTCATTGTGGGTTCTTTGCATTCGCGTGGTGGTCAATCATTTATGGCGTTGCCCTCATGGCATGCAAAAACAAATAGATCAACAATTGTTCCCCGGCTCACCTCTAACGTGACGAGCTTTCAACACAGCTTTGTTGCCACTGAAAACGGGATAGCCAACTGTTTCGGACATTCGCAGAACCAACAGGCAGTGAACATCATCGAAAACGCTGCCCACCCTGATGCGCGCGACTACTTGCGCGAGCAGGCTAGAACTTTTGGTTTGATCTAGTTTTCTACGCTCAGCGCGCTTAAAGCGGCAAGAATTTCGCACAACATACCTAGAGGTTCCTTCATTTTTCATCTGTGACGGGTTTAACATATTGAACGTTCGTTCTTACATTCTTCCCATTCAGCGTTGAAAGGAAGTCCTAAGTGTCAGATCAAAACAGTTCCAATCAGGCAGAAGAGCATCGTCTCGGAGCCCTTGGATACAAACAAGAACTTTCCCGAGTTCTGAGTAAGTTCCAAAGTTTTAGCGTTGCCTTTACCTATCTATCCCCAATGGTGGGCATCTATTCTCTCTTCGTACTCGGCGTCGGATCTGCCGGCCCTCGCTACATCTGGTTGATGTTGATCCCAGTAGCGGGCATGTACTTTGTTGCTCTGATTTTTGGTGAGCTAGGTAGCCACTATCCGATATCCGGAGCGCTCTATCAATATTCCAAGTTTGCCGTCAGCAAGAAATATGGCTGGTGGGTTGGCTGGTTTTATTTGATGGCTCTGCTTGTCACTATCGCTGCTGTCGATACAGGAGTTGTTCCCTACCTTTCAGCAATTCTTAATAGCTGGTTTGGTATGAACATCGATCCATCTAAGCACTCAACGATCATGATCATGACTTTGGCACTTCTTGCAATTCAAACCATTCTCAACATCACAGGTGCCAAGATGATGGGTCGCATTGCCAGCTTTGGTTCATGGATCGAACTCTTTGGAACATTCGGTATTGCAGTTATTTTGGCTGCTGCCGGCTTTAACCATGGATTTGGATTCTTGTTCAGCTCCGAAGGTGCTGAGACTGTTTCTACAAACTCACTCGGTGTTGATTTCCATGCAAGTTGGTGGACAGGTGCGGCGCTAGTTGCAGTTCTTGCTCACGCATTTATCTTCTACGGATTTGAATCTGCAGGAGATGTTGCTGAAGAAACAAAAGATGCTTCCAAGCAAGTTCCAAAAGCTATGCGTCAAGCACTCCTTGCCGGCGCACTGACATCTTTTATTCTTATCGCGGCTCTCTTGCTCGCTACACCAAGTGATCCAGAGGGTTATAAGACTGCTACTTCATTTGCTGGCGGAATTCCATACATCCTCAGTACTGCAATTAGCTCTTCATTCTTGCGCGATATTTTGCTCTTGGCTGTGGTCTTTGCATTCTTCTCATGCGGATCATCGATTCAAGGTGCAAGTTCTCGCATGCTCTTCTCCTATGCACGCGATGGAGCAGTGCCTGCGGCAAAGAGCGTTGCAAAAGTTTCTCCACGATTCCATACACCAGTGAACGCTCTGTTGCTTGGTGCAATAGTTCCGCTGATCTTTACACTCCTTGTAAATATCACACCATCTAAGGACATCAAGATCGGATTCTTTACTTATCCTGCAAACGTTTCGGCGCTTGTATCTCTTGTTTCCTTTGGTGTCAGCGGTATCTATTTGGCTTTCTTGCTCACAGTATTGGGTGCACTCATTGCTCGTACTCGTGGATGGGTTCCAAATGGACACTTCACATTGGGTAGCAAAGGCATGTTGGTTAACATCATCGCTCTTGTCTACTTAGTTGTGATGTTTATCAATATGGTCTTGCCGACCGGTCTTGCGAGTCCGCGCGGTGCCTTGTTTAACCTCGACTGGGTAACGCTGATGGTTATGGTGGTGATTGGTCTACTAGGCCTCATCGTCTACGCCTTCGCAAAACCAGGAAAGCACTCTTCCTCGAAGTAAAACCTTAAAAGCACATCAAGCGCGTTCACCTTTTTAGCAATCATTGCTAAGTTTAAGAGGTGGGCGCGCTTGATGGTTTAAGGATTGCTGATTTTTCACGTGTCCTTGCTGGCCCTTACGCAACAATGTTATTGGCCGACATGGGCGCAGAAGTAATTAAAGTTGAACGCCCAGGTGTTGGTGATGACACCAGAACATGGGGGCCTCCATATGACAACGATAAGAACGCAACATATTTTCAATCTGTTAATCGAAATAAACGTGGCCTCACTGCTGATCTTTCAACAGAGTTAGGACGCAGAAAAGCCCTCAATCTCATCGAAACGTGTGATGTAGTAGTTGAAAATTTCGCAGTTGGAACGATGGAGAAATTTGGGCTTGGGTATGAGGATTTATCTCAGAAGTTTCCACAACTGATTTACTGCTCAATTTCTGGTTTTGGTACCAGCGATAAGGCCCAAGATTTACCAGGGTATGACTTGTTAGTTCAAGCAATGAGCGGGTTAATGAGTATTACTGGACCACCAGGGGCACCCAGCAAAGTGGGCGTTGCCCTCATCGATGTTGTCGCAGGATTGCATGCCTCCCTTGGCATTGTTAGCGCGCTGCATCATCGCAACGAGCATGGCGAGGGTCAAAAGATTGAAATTAATTTATTGAGTTCAGCGCTTTCTGCAATGGTGAATCAAACAGGTGCATTTGCCGGTGCTGGTGTCATTTCACAGTCCATGGGCAACGCTCATCCCAGCATCGCACCGTATGAGGTCTACCAAGCATCGGATAAGCCATTTGTTGTTGCAGTCGGCAATGACTCTCAGTTTGCAAAGTTTTGCGAAACAATCGGCGCTGAATTCCTTAACGATATTCGATTCATCTCAAACCCGAAACGTGTGCAACATCGGGTGGAGTTGAACGCACTCCTGGCCCCGCTCCTTGCCCACAACACTGCAAAGCACTGGACAAAGGAATTAACAAAAGTGGGAGTACCAGCTGGCCCAATTAACACCATAGGTGAAGCTGTTGCACTTGCCGAGTCACTTTCACTCGATCCGATTGTAAGAATTAAGGATCCAAGAGATTCCAGCGTGAGTAATACGATTGCAAATCCAATTACATTTTCACAAACTCCAGTGGAGTATCGTCTAGGACCACCAACGTTAGGTATTGACGACTAAAACAAAGGCTTAACGGAAAGCTTGAATTCCAGTCAACGTTTCACCTAATACGAGTGCGTGGATTTCGTGAGTTCCTTCGTACGTTAAGACTGTCTCTAAATTGACCATGTGTCTAAAGATTGGGTATTCAGTCGTTATTCCGGCCCCACCTAATATTGATCGAGCCTCACGCGCTATCTCTAGCGCTCCTTGTACGTTATTAAATTTACCCATACTTATTTGTGCAGGAGTTACTTTGTGCTCATCCTTAATTTTGCCGATATGAAGAGCCAAGAGCATTGCAGTATTGAGACGTGTTGCCATGCTCGCAAATTTATGTTGCGTGATTTGGTGGCGAGCAATTGGCCCATCAAATTGTTCGCGCGTTGCGGCGTAGCTTTGCGCAACTTCAAAGCAATCGCGCGCAGCTCCTACTGCTCCAAAGATGATTCCATAACGCGCTTCTGCAAGACACATCAGGGGAGCGCGCAAACTTGTGGCTAGTGGTAAGCGAGCGCTATCTGGCACACGCATATTGGTGAAGACTAATTCGGCAGTAAGTGATGCTCGCAACGAGAGCTTATGTTTAATGACGTTAGCGCTAAAGCCTGGAGTAGTTGTTGGTACACAAAATCCCCGAATACCTTCATCAGTGCGGGCCCAAATTACTGCAACGTCTGCAACAGATCCGTTGGTGATCCACATTTTACTTCCGTTAATAATCCAATCGCCACCATCTTTTTTGGCATTGGTTAACATGCCTGCAGGGTTAGAGCCATGGTCTGCTTCAGATAATCCAAAGCACCCAATAGCTTTTCCTTGTGCCATCTTTGGCAACCATTCTTGTTTTTGCTCCTCGCTTCCGTATGCATAAATTGCATACATCGAGAGTGAACCTTGCACAGAATTTAGAGAGCGGATTCCAGAGTCACCCGCTTCCAATTCTAAATTGGCAAGACCATAAGAAGTCGCATCCGTTCCAGCACATCCGTATCCCTGTAGATGCATACCAAGAAGACCAATTGCACCCAGTTCTTGCGCTAACTCTCTTACAGGTATTTCGGCGCTTTCATACCACGATGCGATATTTGGCTTAATGCGATCATTAACAAACTTACGAGTGACTGACTGGATTTCTCGTTGCTCTTGAGTGAGTCCGCGCTCGATATCTAAAAGAGTAAAAGGATGCATAGTTGCCATAAAGCAAGGGTATCCATTGACATCTCTTTGCTCAATCTAAAACCTGGTGCCTGCCCTTGCGTGAGTGTGTTTACTCTTACAAAGAACCCAAAACTCACCCTTTTGCCATAGGTGATTCGGTTGCTAATTGCTTGAGAGTTTAAGAGACTTTGCCCAAGCAATGACGAACGGGGAGCGGATATGTCATTTTTTAAGAAGCTTTTTAATGGCCTAGATAAACCGATTTTCAAAGATTGGATTTTCTATCTATTCCTCATTGCTATTGCAGGGCAAGTAAATAACGCTCTCACGCCCGCAGCTGGAAGTTCTGCTTTAGCCGCCTTCGGCCTTTCGGTATTTGTAGGCGTTCCAACTGCCTACATCTTCTTTCTATTGGTTCCGCTGAAACTTCGCAATCGCTACCGCACTCGCGACGTGCGGGCTACAAAGACGAGTTCGAAAAAAACTTATCAAGATGCTTGCTCAAATATTGCACGCCTAGAAAGTTTGATTACATTGAAAGCAAGCTCCCTCACGACACTTGATAATTCAAGTAAGAGTGCGGCAAGCAATACGACTATTTTCAATCTTCATGGCGTCACCTTGCGCGAAGTTCGAGAAGGCACAAGGACTACGGAAACAAAGGGTGATTTTTCAGGCAATATGCGTTCAGGAACTGTTGGAATTGGAATTGGACGCGTTGGCCTGGCTGCTACAAGCGGAATGATGAAGGGAAAGACTAGAAGCACTTCCGTATCCTTTCCAGCCCCTGAGTTAATTACCAATATCGACGAAGGCAAAGTTGTGGTTCAAAATTCTTTAATCGCATTTGCTGGTGGAAAGTATTCTCGTTCGGCAAAATATACTGACTTAATTTCTTGGGGTTACAGCGGGAATCAGATCTCTTTTTCTGTACTCGGCGGAGATAAAGTTTGGATCCTAGGATTCTCGAACTATTCAGATGCTGAACTAGTTGGGTCGGTTCTGACAATTGCAGAGGAGGCCTCAGATCACGTTTTATCCAACAACGATTTGAAGACTCTCAGCAAGAATGTAACCGACGAGATCAGCCAGCTCAAAGATGAGAAGGCAAAATTTGAAATTGTTAAGTCTGATTACCTCGCAATAGAACAGTAGAATTGAAGGGTGTTAGAAGAGGCTTTAGCCGATGATTAAACGTTTTCAGGCCTGTCTCGTTTCTTTAACGCTCTGTTTTTCACTTCTTCCTACTTTTCTTGCGACCTCTCAAGGTGCAGAACTCACAACATGT
>CAILKF010000079.1 GCA_903834705.1 uncultured Actinomycetes bacterium | reverse complement strand
TGGAAAACTCACGCCACCTTTCGTAGCGATTACAACATCTTCGCGACGAAAAAGAGCACCTATCAAACCTCCAATAACGCGTTCGCTATCGCCATCGGCATACATAGCCGCTGTATCTAGAAAATTGCCACCGGCATCCAAGAATGCTCGACATTGATCAGCTGCTTCGTGTTCGTCGGTATCGCGGCCCCACGTCATCGTGCCAAGACCCAAACGGGAAACAGTAAGTCCGCTGGATCCAGCACGCCTCATTTCCATACTGGTGACCTTAGCAAGCCACTTGTCACAAAACCTAGATAAACTCGCGCATATATTCTCAATATCTGACAGGAGGGCTAATGTCGCAAGTTCTGCTCATTAGACATGCCCATTCCCAGGCGAATGAGAAATCAATTCTTTCTGGTCAACTACCCGGTGTTTTCTTGAGCGCTTATGGAGAAGAACAAGCCAATGCATTGAGTAAACGACTTGGAGATATTCGCGTTAAGGCAATTCATGTGAGCCCGCTGGAACGTTGCCAACAAACGATCGCGCCGTGGCTTAGAGATTTCGCAATAACAACGCAGGTTGCAACAGTGCCCGATTTGATAGAAGTTGATTATGGAATGTGGAGTGGGAAAAAACTCCGCACGCTTTCCCGTGACCCTTTATGGAAAACCGTCCAAACAAAACCTTCGAAAGCTGTTTTTCCAGCGGGGGAGTCTATGAAGGATATGAACCTTCGCACTTCTAAAGCGTTAGCCTCTTTAGTGAAAGCAACTGGTAATGGTGTTTCAATTCTTGTTTCCCACGGAGATGTTATTAAATCTTTGGTTACCCATGCGTTAGGACTTCACTTAGACGAGCTACAACGATTTGTCATTGATCCAGCTTCTATCTCCATTCTCGATTTCAGCGTTCCTAAGCCAAGGCTTTTGCTGATGAATGATTCAACTTCGGCAGTTGGTGATCTCGTTAAAGCAAAACATGCAAAACGCTTACTTGTCGGTGGTGGTTCGATGCCGAAAGCGAAGAGTTAGATGCCACGAATCATCCATGTGTATGAAATCCCTGAAAGATGGATTGTTGGCACCGTGGGCGAGCCCGGAGATCGTTCATTTTTCATCCAGGCTAAACATGGTCGACGATTGATTTCAATAGCGATCGAAAAATCACAAGTTGCTGCCTTAATCGAACGAATGAACTTCCTCCTACGAGAGATCAAAAGGGAGAACCCTCACCTCTTATCGAAACCATTACCGATGGACTCAAATCCTCTTGAAAATCCGATTATGGAGGAGTTTGTGGTTGGAGTTATCGGTCTCATTTGGTTGGCCGAGAAGGAAATGATTTCAATAGAATTCCAAGCGATTGATCAATCTTTGCAAAGCGACGATAACGGTGAAATTGAATTCCTGGGTGAAGATGAAAATGGTCCAGATTTATTGAAAATCATCGTGAATCCAGCTCAGGCGCAATCGTTCACGGTTCGAGCAACGAGTTTGCTCAGCGCTGGTAGACCGCCATGTACTTTTTGTGGTTTACCACTAAATATAAGAGGGCACGTGTGCCCGAGGGCCAATGGCTATCGACGGTAACGGTTCATTGATTGCTTCAGTATTGGCTGCTGGCCAGTTAACAGTTACCGGACGGTTAGTAGATGCATCCAATGCAACTCTTTATGCAAAAACTACCGTTGATGAAATCGAATTGGCCTGCATCTATAAACCAATAGCAGGAGAGAAACCTCTATGGGATTTCGCTGATGGAACGCTGGCAGATCGCGAATATGCCGCCTATCTCGTCAGCAATCGAACAGGATTAGATGTCGTCCCGATAACTATTTTGCGTGATGGACCTTTCGGGCCAGGCATGGTGCAACAGTGGATTGACATTGATGACAGCGTTGATCTCGTTAGCGTTTTCAAAAACGATTTACCGCAACTTCGAAAGATGGCCTTATTCGATGCCATAATCAATAACACCGATCGAAAGATTGGTCATCTGCTGCCCACTACCGATGGTGATATCTTTGGCTGTGATCACGGTGTCACATTCCACGCTGACGATAAATTGCGTACTGTGTTGTGGCAATGGGCGGACATTGCATTCGATTCAAAAGAGTTGCATCTACTGAATACATTTGCGCAAGATTTATCGAACGATCTAGGCGAACTTTTGCAAAAGCATCTCACAGCCGCTGAAATCGCTGCTTTAACCGCGAGAACTCAAAAATTGATAGCTAATGGCAGATTTCCACTACCTTCTAAAGATTGGCCAGCAGTTCCTTGGCCGGCCTATTGATGGGGCAACAATTCAAGCGAACGTCTAAGATACAGTCATGATTTCCTGGGCAGAAGTTGCGATACCTCGTATAAGCGCTACGCATGCATTTTCCCCTTTACGATTGAAATCCACGGCCACAAATACACTTGTCGAACTGCCCGTAGATAGAGATATTCGCATGTATGTATGTGGCATAACTCCCTACGATTCAACACATTTGGGACATGCAGCGACATATATCGCCTTCGATCTAGTTAATCGCTACATTCGAAGTTCTGGTCAAAAAATGCATTTTGTGGAAAATATCACCGACATCGACGACCCCCTACTCGTACGCGCTAAGCGCGATATCGTTTCGTGGCAATCGCTTGCAACATCCCAGATTGAATTGTTCAGGGGTGACATGACGGATTTACATGTCATACCACCACAGAATTTCATTGGTGCAGTGGAATCAATTCCTCTGGTTGTTGATGCGGTAGCAGTCATGAAAGAACGTGGCGCAGTCTATGAATTAGAAGATGATCTATATTTTCGTGTCAACAGTGATGAGAAATTCGGTACACGTTCACGCCTCACGAAAGAAAACATGATTGGCATTGCACGCGAACGTGGCGGAGATCCTGACCGAAGTGGCAAGGAAGATCCATTGGATGCGCTTCTTTGGATGCAACAAAGACCAGATGAACCTGGCTGGCCATCTCCTTATGGAACAGGAAGACCCGGTTGGCATATCGAATGCTGCGCTATCGCTCTTCACTATCTACACAATTCCAAGGAAGATCCATATTGCATTGATATTCAAGGTGGCGGTAATGATCTGCAATTTCCGCATCATGAAATTGGCGCATCCCAGGCGCGCATCCTAGGAGGTAAAGATTTCGCCCGAATCTATATGCATGCAGGGATGATTGGGCTCGACGGTGAAAAGATGAGCAAGAGCAAAGGAAATCTTGTTTTAGTTTCAACGCTCGTTTCACAAGGAACCGACCCTATGGCAATTCGTTTAGCTTTGCTGACTGGACATTATTCACATGATCGAATGTGGGATAGCCAATTGCTCAGTGACGCACAAACGCTCTTGGTTCGCTTGCGCAGTTGTTTATCTCGTGAAGAAGTGGCAACAACGTCTAGCGTCGTTGCCACCATTATTGCATTGTTGGCAAACGATCTAGATACGCCTGGAGTTATCGAAAAACTTAAACAATGGTGTGAAGAAACAGAGGCGGGAGCAATTGGCGGATCAGCAGGTGAATTATCAAGAGCGCTAGATGCGCTACTAGGAATAGCTTTCTAACAATTATTCAGCACTTCTTCGACGAAGATAACGTTCGAACTCGCGAGCGATCTCATCGCCGGTAGCGCTAGGAAGATCTTGTGCATCTTTTGAATCTTCCAATTGTTTTACATATTCGGCGATATCTCCATCTTGTTCGGCCAATTCATCTACATCTGATTCCCAAATCTGCGCACTTGCCGCAAGATCTCCTTGAGGAATAGTTATATCAAGAAAATCCTCTAGAGAATTAACAAGAGCCAAGGTGGCTTTGGGCGAAGGAGATGCAGATGCATAATGCGGCAGAGCGCTCCACAAACTAATGCAATCAATGGCACGTCGATAAGCGCCCTCTTGTATAACGCCCAAAATCCCAGTTGGTCCTTGGTAGTGACTTATTTCCATACCAAGACGATTAGCTACTTCCGGATGTGCCGCGCTGCCCGTCACTTGAATCGGTCGACTATGTGGAACATCGGCCAAGAGCGCGCCTAAAGTGATGATTGCTTGCACATCAAGATCATCGGCTAAATCCAAAAGATCAGAAACGAAGCTCTTCCATTTCAGTGATGGTTCCGGACCTTGAACCAGTACGAAATCGAAAGCAAGTTGAGGAGTTTGCACTGCATATATTGACGTTGTCGGCCATGAAATCGTGCGCATCTTGGATTCTGTTAATGAAACCTGCGGACGATTGACTTGAAAATCATAAAATTCTTCGCTTTCCATTTCCGCAATCTTGCTACCGGGCCATTGGGATAGAAGGTGATCTACGGCTCCGGAGGCAGCCTCGCCTGCATCATTCCATCCCGTAAATGCCAGAATCATTCGCGGATTACGCAACGCAGGGATGTTAATAATCTCCATGACCTCACCTTACGGTACCCTCGCCCAAGTGACGACTCGATCAAAAACCGGGCTGCAGTCCTTACGGGAAACGCTCAACCTGCGATGCGTGATAGCAGACGGCGCTATGGGCACAATGCTTCAGGCCGCAAACCCAAGCCTTGATGACTTTCAGGGCCACGAAGGTTGCAACGAGATTCTCAATATCACTCGTCCGGAAGTTGTTCGTTCCATACATGATGAGTATTTAAGGGTTGGCGTTGATGCAATTGAGACAAATACTTTCGGTGCAAACTGGGCGAATCTAGCTGAATATGGAATTGAAGATCGTATCTATGAACTTGCTTACGCGGGGGGAGTTCTTGCACGAGAGAGCGCTGACTCTTTCTCTACAGAAAAGCAACCTCGCTATGTATTGGGTTCCCTCGGACCCGGAACGAAGCTTCCTAGTCTGGGACATACAACCTATCAAAAACTCAAAGATGCATACCTACTGGCAGCTCAAGGATTAGTGGATGCAGGGTGTGACGCTTTATTGATTGAAACAACACAAGATTTATTGCAAGCAAAAGCTGCTGTTAATGCATCTAGAGATGCCATCAACCAATCTGGTCGCGACGTTGTACTTATCGTGCAAGTAACTGTTGAAACTACCGGCACCATGCTGCTCGGTTCGGAAATTGGCGCAGCACTCAATGCTTTAGAACCTTTAGACATTGATTTGATCGGACTTAATTGCGCCACGGGTCCGGCTGAGATGTCCGAGCATTTGCGGTATCTGAGTAAAAATGCAACGGTTGGAATTTCAGTAATGCCTAATGCGGGCTTACCAATTTTGGGGGCTAACGGGGCGCAATATCCACTCACACCAGATGAATTAGCGACAGCCTTAGAAACTTTTGTTAATGATTACGGTGTCAGTCTTATCGGTGGCTGTTGTGGCACAACACCTGCTCATTTACAAGCAGTAGTTACACGTGTATCAGGTCGATCCATCAAGAAACGAGACACGCATCTTGATCCCGGCGCATCATCGCTATATCAGTACGTACCTTTTAGACAAGATCTTACGTACATGGCAATTGGAGAGAGAACCAACGCTAATGGCTCTCGCGCATTCCGAGACGCCCTTTTGGCGCAAGATTGGCAAACATGTGTAGAAATTGCGCGCGATCAAATTCGCGATGGCGCGCATATGTTGGATCTTTCGGTTGATTATGTTGGTCGCGATGGCGCGCACGATATGAGCGAGCTCGCGAGTCGTTTTGCGACCGCATCAACACTTCCGATTGTCTTGGATTCCACCGAACCATCGGTTATCAAAGCTGGATTAGAACGCCTAGGCGGGCGCAGTGTTATCAACTCAGTGAATTTCGAGGATGGTGACGGTCCTCATTCTCGTTACGCGCGTGTGATGCCATTAGTTCAAGAGCATGGAGCCAGCGTCATTGCATTAACTATTGACGAACAAGGGCAAGCTCGTGATGCTGAATGGAAAATGCGAATCGCCAGGCGCCTGATTGTTGATCTTACGCAAAAGTGGGGGATGAACACCGGCGATATTTTGATTGATTGCCTTACGTTTCCCATTGCTACTGGGCAAGAAGAAACCCGCAAAGACGGCATCGAAACACTTAACGCGATACGTACTCTAAAAAAAGAATTTCCCCAAGTACAAACCACTCTTGGTGTCAGCAATGTTTCTTTTGGTTTGAATCCAGCCGCGCGAGTTGTGCTTAATTCAGTCTTCCTGCATGAGGCTGTTAGTGCGGGTTTGGATTCGGCAATTGTCCACCCTTCCAAAATTACTCCCATGGCTCGGATCGATGAAAGGCAAAAAGAAGTAGCTTTGGATTTGATCTACGACCGTCGTGAATTCACCGATGGGGAATGTACATATGATCCACTTACGGTTTTTCTACAACTTTTCGAGGGAGTTGAATTAACAAGTTCGCGTTTAACCAGAGCTGCCGAACTAGCAGCGTTGCCACTCAAGGAACGCTTAGCACGACGCATTATCGATGGCGAAAAGGTTGGTTTAGAGGAAGATCTCAAAACTGCCCTGGATCATGGAATTCCGGCGCTAGCAATCATCAACGATCATCTCCTTGAAGGAATGAAAGTGGTGGGCGAACTTTTCGGTAAGGGGGAGATGCAGCTTCCTTTTGTTTTACAAAGCGCTGAAGTGATGAAGAGTGCGGTTGCAATTTTGGAACCCTTCATGGAAAAGGCCGACGCAGATGGCCGCGGAACCATGGTTTTGGCCACCGTTCGGGGCGACGTGCATGACATCGGCAAGAATCTGGTCGATATCATCCTTTCGAACAACGGATACAAAGTTGTCAATATTGGTATAAAACAAACCATCAATCAGATTATCGATGCCGCGACGGAATCCAATGCCGATGCAATTGGGATGAGCGGTTTGTTAGTTAAATCAACAGTCATAATGAAGGAGAATCTTGAAGAACTTACCTCACGCGGTTTTGATCAAAAATGGCCGATTGTTTTAGGTGGGGCTGCGCTTACTCGAGCTTATGTCGAACAAGACCTCGCGTCTCTTTTTCCGGGCGAAGTTCGATATGCCAGAGATGCATTCGAAGGCTTGAAACTCATGGACACTTTGATGTCTATTAAAAGAGGAGATACGAACGCACAACTCCCACCACTGCGCGAAAGACGTGTGAAAACAGTAGCGCGGGAAGATCAGCCGTTGGTTATTGATACCAAGCGAAGTGATGTAGCCACTGATAATGAGATTCCTGAACCACCGTTTTGGGGTTCTCGCATTGTTAAAGGTGTGCCTCTTGCACAATATTCGGGAATGCTAGATGAGCGTGCACTTTTCGTTGGTCAATGGGGTCTCAAATCTAAACGTGGAGAATATGAAGAAATGGTCGAGTCAGAAGGAAAACCACGGCTTCGCGCTTTGATAAACGAAAGTTTGTCGCAAGGCTGGCTGAATGCAGCCGTCGTGTACGGATATTTTCCTTGCGTCAGCGAAGGTAATGATTTGATCATTTTGGAACACGAGGGACCAAATAAGGGTAATGAAAGAGTGAGGTTCACTTTCCCACGACAGTCACGCGATAGACGCTTATGCATAAGTGACTATTTCGCGTCTAAAGATTCGGGTAAAACTGATGTTGTGGCTTTTCATATAGTCACCATGGGAAACGCAGTGAGTAACGCCACCGCCAAATTGTTTGCTGCCAATTCTTATCGTGAGTACTTAGAGCTGCATGGGCTCTCTGTTCAATTAACAGAAGCGCTTGCCGAACACTGGCATGCAAGAATTCGTGAAGAGTTATCAATGCGCTCTGAAGATTCAGCGAACTTACAAGGAATTTTAGATCAAGAGTACAGAGGCTCTCGTTATTCTTTTGGATATCCTGCCTGCCCAGATCTAGAGCAGCAAGTGCAACTATGTCAATTATTGGAGCCATCTCGCATTGGTGTGGAACTTTCGGAAGAGTTCCAATTGCATCCAGAACAGTCAACATCAGCGATTATTGTTCATCATCCTGAAGCTAAATATTTCAACGCTGGATAATGAGAATTCGCTCTTGTTGAAGCACACCTTTTTCGAGGCGATCTTCTTCGACATGGACGGAACACTGGTTGATTCAGAGCCAACGTGGCTTGAATCTGAAATCGAACTTATGGCTCGTTATAACTTCGCCTGGACGGTGGAAAACCAAGCCCATTGTTTAGGAGGTCCGCTCGCACGAGTCGGTGAGTACATGAATGATTTAGCGAGCCGTCCCGAGAGTGCGACATTCTTTGTTAACGCACTTGTTGATCTGATGGTTTCTAAAATGAGTACTCGTGCAACACTCATGGCTGGTGCGTCGCAGATATTGGCTTTCACTCGTGAGATCGGTACGGATATTGCCATGGTTTCTGCAAGTCCACGCGTCCTGGTTGATGCTGTTTTACAAGCAATCTACCCAGTTACATTTGAACTCACGATTTCCAGTGACGATGTGCAGTTTCCAAAACCGGATCCGGAAAGTTATATCAAAGCTGCTGAACATTTCGGCGTGAATCCAGAGCGGTGCCTAATTCTTGAAGATTCAAAAACCGGAGTGAACGCTGCCGTGGCAAGTGGCGCTCGTGTGATTGCTATTCCGCATCTGGTTCCAATAGAGGAAAATGAACAAGTAAAGGTTTTTTCATCGTTAACCGAAATCAACGAAAGAGTTCTACGCAAGCTCTACAGTGATTGGTTTGATTAGATTTTATGAGCAGGGCAAATAGGTTTAAAGGAACACCAATCACATAATCTCGATGGTTTTGTTGGCCATTTATCAGACTCGATTGCTTCTCTTATCTCCGAGCCGATTTGTAAAAGTTTCTTTTCAGTGGAGATCAAATCCTGGTCGGAAGGAAGATTTTTAATAACTTGCGCATTGCCCAGATAGATAAGCTGTAGCAATTTTGGAATTACTCCATGTTTTCGCCAATAAATAAGTGCATAAATGCGTAGCTGAAAGAATGCTTTATCTTCCCAGCCAGGTTTAGGGGACTTTCCACTTTTATAATCCACAATTCGGACTTCTCCTGTTGGCGCAATATCCAACCGGTCTACATAACCGTGGAGATAGAGATCATCTGACAAATCCATCTCTACATGGATTTCCCTGTGCGTTGGTTCAAATTCCATTGGTTTTTCAAGGGTGAAATACGTACTCAATAGAGAGCTAATTCTGTCTATCCATTCTTTCTCGTCAGCAACGAGTGTCGCCAATTCAGGTTTTGCTGAAATTTGGTTTTGCCATCGCGACGCTATGAGGGAAAACGCTGTCTCTAGATTGCGGTCTGTTGGTTTTGCCTCGAACAAGTCATGCAAGATCGTATGCAGGAGCGTTCCTCTTTCAGCATCAAGACTAATTGCTTCCGGCAATTGATCGATGGCGCGAAACTTATAGAGAGCGGGACAGTTAGTGAAATCTCCAACCCTGCTGGGGGAGAGACGTATTTTGTCCATGGACGCAGGTTACTCGGCATAGTCACGGTGATCTCGCCTAAGATGCTCTCGTGTCGACTCCAGGATATTTCGGTGAAGGTGATCGTATTCAACTCACCGATCCCAAGGGAAAGCTCTACAGTTTCACGATAACGCCCGGCAAAGAATGGCATACGCATAAAGGTTGGATTGTCCATAACGACCTCATTGGCTTACCTGAAGGAAGTGTTGTTGCAACAAGTGCTGGATTGAAATTCACTGCCTTTAAACCACTGCTAGCGGATTATGTTTTATCGATGCCGCGTGGCGCAACAATCATTTACCCAAAAGATGCAGCGTTAATTCTCGGGTTTGCAGATGTTTACCCTGGGTCTCGAGTTTTGGAAGCCGGTGTCGGAAGTGGCGCACTTACTCTTTCACTTTTACGTGCGGTTGGTTTAGAAGGTTTCGTGCATTCAGTCGAACGTCGTGAGGAATTCGCACACAATGCAACAAGCAATGTTGAAAACTACTTCAACGGTTTGCCGAAAAACTGGCGCTTAACTATTGGCTCCTTACAAGATCAATCTTTAGATGCAACTTTCGATCGCGTTATTTTAGACATGTTAGCGCCATGGGAATGTGTCGCCTTAGCAAGTCA
>CAILKF010000078.1 GCA_903834705.1 uncultured Actinomycetes bacterium | reverse complement strand
CTGCAGCGGAAGTGTCTGAAATGAGAGAGGCAGCTGCTGCGCAAGCTATGGCCAAAACAGGGGCGGTAGTGCGTACTGCATAAATATGCGGTTATTTGCATAATTATAGATTCTTGCTGTACTCTGAACCCATGAAAATTGGTATAGTTGGGGCTAGCGGATACACAGGTGGTGAGCTTTTACGCCTCATTGATCACCATCCAAGTTTTGAAGCTGTAACCATTAGCGCTCACAGTAACGCCGGTGAATTCATCACCACGCTGCATCCGCAACTTTCACAATATGCAGGGAAAATGTTTTCGGCTTTGGATGTAAAAGCGCTAAACGCATGTGACCTAGTTTTTCTTGCCCTTCCGCATGGACAATCTGCAGCAGTAGTTTCGCAACTTTCACAGGATTTACCAATCATTGATTTAGGTGCGGATTATCGTCTGGCCGATCAAGATGCTTGGAAGAAGTACTACGGTGGCGATCACGCGGGTACTTGGACCTATGGATTGCCTGAGTTAGACGGGCAAAGAGAACAGATCAAGGCGTCAAAAAGAATTGCAAATCCTGGTTGCTATGCCACCGCAATTGCACTTGCTAGTGCTCCAATTTTAGATGTTGTTCAAGCTTCTGACATAGTTGTTGTTGCAGCATCCGGCACTACTGGGGCGGGTAGAAGTGCGAAAGTTTCTCTTCTGGGTAGCGAAGTGATGGGTTCGCTTTCTTCTTACAAATTTGGAGGAATGCATCAACATACCCCTGAAATAGAACAAGCCCTTTCGCATGCCAGCGGCAAGAATGTGAAAATATCTTTTACGCCAGTTTTAGCTCCTATGCCAAGAGGAATTCTCGCAACGGTTACCGCAGTGCTTTCTGAGAATATTTCACAAGATAATTTGCGGGAGATGTTCAACAAATATTTTGATAGCTCTGAATTTGTATCCCTACTTGTGAAAGATCAGATGCCCAGGACCTCTTCATTGACTGGCAGTAATTATGTACACCTGCAATGCGCTATAGATACTCACACTAATCGCGTAGTGGTTTCTGTAGCGATAGATAATTTAGGAAAAGGCGCAGCTGGGCAAGCTATACAGAATGCAAACCTCATTATGGGATTAGACGAATCAGCGGGTCTTTTAGTTAAGGGACTAGGCGTATGAAGTTGCCTCTAGGTTTTCGTGCGGGGGCAGTAGCCGCTGGTCTCAAAAGAAATGGCTCACTGGATCTCACAATCATCGAAAATACGGGACCTCATTTTGATGCAGCGGGTGTTTTCACGAAAAACAAAGTTGTCGCAGCCCCGGTCATCTGGAGTAAACAAATTGTTTTAGGGGGCGCCATTCGTGCTGTTTTGATGAATAGCGGTGGTGCAAATGCATGTACAGGACCAAGGGGTTTCGCAGATACTCACGCTAGCGCTGAACATGTTGCTCATGCTTTGAATATTTCATCCTCTGAAGTTGCTGTCTGCTCGACGGGCTTGATCGGTGAATATCTGCCTATGCAGAAGATCGTCAAAGGAATTGATTTAATTATTCCTGAACTTTCGGATGCCGAGATTGATCCCATTGCTCGGGCGATCATGACAACAGATTCGGTGCCGAAGATTGCTTCAGTTACTCACGAAGGAATCATGTTCACTGGTATTGCAAAAGGTGCTGGAATGCTGGCACCTGCACTTGCAACAATGCTCAGCGTGATAATGACCGATGCTGTTGTTGAGCGTTCCACACTTCAGGAGATATTTAATCGAGTAACTAATCGAACCTATAACCGTATTGATTCAGATGGTTGTACATCAACAAATGACACGGTTCTGTTGCTGGCTTCAGGTGCGTCAGGCAAAAAGATTTCGGAACAGAACCTTGAAGCTTTGCTGATGGAAGTATGTAGCTCGCTGAGCGCTCAATTGATTCAGGACGCAGAGGGCCATACCAAGGTGGTTTCGATAGATGTTCGCAATGCAAAATCTGAAGAGGATGCGGTTGAAGTTGGACGTGCGTGTGCGAGAAATAATCTCTTAAAATGTGCACTTTTTGGTGGCGACCCGAATTGGGGGCGAATTCTGGCTGCAATCGGAACAGCCAATGCAGAGTTTGATTCGCTGAATCTTGATGTGTGGTTAAACGGCGTGAAGGTTGCCAATCAAAGCGCACCGGGGGAGGACGCTTCGCAGATTGATCTTTCTGGAAAAGAAATTTCTATCATCATTGATCTTAAATCCGGCGGAAATGGCGCTGTCATCATGACAAATGATTTGAGCCATGATTATGTCCACGAGAATTCCGCGTACGCAACATGATAGTTATTAAATATGGTGGGCATGCAATGGAAGATACTGACGGGCTCTTTTCAAAAGCAGTGCAAGCGACGATTGATTTGGGCCAGGAGTGCGTCATAGTTCACGGTGGTGGACCCCAAATTGATGCCGCTTTGAAAAAGGCCGACATCAACAGTACGTTCCTTGGTGGGTACCGTGTTACATCAGTTGCTGCTTTTGCAGTTGTTCAAGCAGTTTTAAGTGCAGACGTTTTGCGAAATCTTGTTGCGCACCTGAGAGCAAGGGGATTAAACGCAACGGGTCTTACGGGTAGAGATGGTGGGCTCCTTATCGCAAGGAGATTGCGGAATTTAGTGGATGGAACACCAGCGGAATTAGGTGAAGTGGGAGAAATCGTGCGAGTTGATCCCACTATTCTTCGGACACTTCTTGCAGGAGGATATTTGCCTGTCATCTCACCGATAGCAACAGAAGGCGATGAGGTCGAAGAAAATTCAAGCGTTGGACTCAATGTCAACGCCGATTTGGCAGCTGGAGCTATTGCCGGAGCGCTCTCTGCGGACTGCTTGATTTTTCTCACAGATGTAGCTGGTATTTATCGAAATTGGCCGGATGCCTCTTCGCTTATCACAAAGATTTCATCTAGCGAATTGGAAAGTTTGAAAGATTCGTTTGCAGAGGGCATGGCACCAAAAGTGTTGGCTACTCTTAACGCGATTAATTCTGGCGCGAAATCAGTCAGAATTATCGATGGCAAAGACCCGGAGGCTTTTGCGTTTGCTCTTTCTGGCATAGGTGGAACATTGGTGGTTGCATGAGCAAGAAACAAGATAAATTTTCAACGGATTGGGAATCGTCCGTACAAAGCAATTATGGATTGCCATCTATCACGCTGGTGCGCGGAAAAGGATCTATCGCCATAGATTCCGACGGTCAGAAATATGTTGATTTACTGTCTGGAATTGCAACAAACATTTTGGGACATGCGCATCCATCAATTGTTAAAGCAATTCGTAAACAAGTTGGGGTTCTAGGGCATGTGAGTAATTTCTATATGCACCCTGGTGTGATTGAACTCGCGCAAAAACTGCAATCACTTGTGGGAGATGAAAGTGCACGCACTTTTTTCTGTAATTCAGGCGCAGAAGCCAACGAAGCAGCTCTCAAACTCTCACGACTCACGGGTAGAACTGGGATTGTCGCAACTCAAGGTGCTTTCCACGGTAGAACTATGGGCGCGTTAGCCATGACGGGGCAACCTTCAAAGAGAGAACTTTTTCTGCCCTTAGTTCCATCTGTAACTCATGTGCGTTACGGAAGTTTATCTGCGATGAAACGAGCAATCACTCGAAAAACTGCAATGGTAATTGTTGAACCAATTCTGGGCGAAGCAGGTGTAGTTGTTCCGCCATCAGGTTATCTGTCTGGAATTCGCGAGATGTGCACACATTCTGGAGCACTTATGGTTGTAGACGCAGTCCAAACCGGTATGGGGCGAACAGGTCAGTGGTTTGGGTTCGAACATGAAGGCTTTGTTCCCGACGTTATTACGCTGGCGAAAGGAATAGGCGGTGGGTTGCCATTAGGAGCGATGATCGCATTGGGTGGCGCATCCCAACTTTTTCAACCTGGGGATCACGGTTCGACTTTTGGTGGAAACCCCATTGCGTGTGCAAGCGCATTAGCAGTAATCAAAGTTCTAGAAAAAGATGATGTCTTGATCAAAGTACAAAGTGACGAGATATTTCTAAAAAATTCTTTGTCTCAAATCGTGGGAGTCAAAGAAGTACGAGGGCGAGGTTTACTACTCGGAGTGGTGCTCCAATCTACAATTGCGATGGAGATTCGTACTGAGTTGCAATCGGCTGGATATTTGGTCAACGCACCTACGGGAAATATTCTCCGGATCGCGCCGGCCTTGAATATTAAGAGAGCATATTTAGAGAAGTTTGTGCAGGATTTCGAAGCAATAATGAATCGAGTAGATCATGGTTAAGAAACTAACAAGAAGTGCAAGTTCTAGGCGGGCAAAAGTTATCGCACTCATTCAATCTGGTCAGGTGCATTCGCAATCAGATTTAGTTGCCTTGCTGGAAAAATCTGGATTTGAAGTGACGCAAGCAACCGCAAGCCGCGATCTTGATGAAATCGGAGCAATGCGCGGCCGAGCAAATGACGGTACTTCTACCTATGTATTACCGGAATCAACTGATAACACCCTTGCTCGCGTGATAGCGCTGCCGTCAGATCTCATACTGAGCGTTGAAGCCAGTGGAAATTTGGCTGTTGTAAGAACTCCGCCGGGCGGTGCGCAACTTTTGGCTAGTGCGTTGGATAGAGCAAGTCGTAGCGGCGAACTTTCCTCGGTAATCGGAACAATTGCAGGTGATGACACTGTTCTTGTAGTTTCTAAAAGGTCTGACGGAGGAGCCAGTTTGGCTAAGGAACTTTCAGCCTTACCGAACTCATCCGGGTCACCTAAATCGCGACTGTCTGGCATTAAGGTTCAAGCAAAGAGGAGGGGCTAACGTGGCGCTATGGGGTGGTCGTTTTTCACGTTCTACAGCCGATGATGTTTTCGCTCTTTCTCGCAGCATCCATTTCGATTGGAAATTAGCTCCTTATGACATCCGATCGTCATTGGCGCACCTTTATATCTTGGAATCTGCGGCGTTAATTTCGGAAAGCAATGCCAGGAAAATTCGTCTTGCATTGAAGGAGTTAAACCAAGAAGTTGCATCAGGATCTTTTTTGCCTTTGCCAGAAGATGAAGATGTTCATAGCGCTTTAGAACGTGGTCTTGTTGAAAAATTGGGCGAAATCGGTGGTGCGCTCCGAGCGGGTAGATCACGCTACGATCAGGTTGCAACAGACTTGCGCCTTTTTGCACTAGACCACATGACAAATCTTGCTCATTTACTATCTGCTCTTTCCCGGACGCTACTGGGTAAAGCAGCAGATTATGTTGACTCTCCAGCTCCAGGTTTTACGCATTTGCAACATGCGCAACCGATAATTTTCGCTCATGAACTGAGCAAACATGCTCATGCACTCAATCGCGATGTTGATCGAATCAAGGATTGGTATGAACGCACAAATTTTTCACCACTTGGCTCAGGGGCGTTATCGGGATCATCACTTCCTCTGGACCCTGCAACAAGTGCAGCTTTGCTGGGATTTGCTGCTCCTATAGCAAACAGCATCGATGCAGTGAGCGACAGGGATTTTGTTGCAGAAGCTCTTTTTATCATGGCACTCGTCGGCTCTCATCTTTCAAGAATGGGTGAGGAATGGTGTTTATGGGCTTCAACGGAATTTGCTTGGGCGCATCTTGATGACGCATTCTCGACGGGGTCTTCAATTATGCCCCAGAAGAAAAATCCGGATATTGCAGAGTTAGCTCGAGGAAAAGCCGGCAGATTGATTGGAAACCTCACCGCTGTTTTGGCAATGCTCAAGGGATTGCCTTTTGCATACAACAGAGATTTACAAGAAGACAAGGAACCGCTTTTCGATTCCTTTGAAACTCTTGAACTGATATTGCCTGCCTTCACTGGAATGGTGGCTACAACAAAGTTTGATAAAGTCAAGATGCTAGCTGGAGCGGACAGCGGATTTTCTTTGGCAACGGAGATCGCAGATTTCTTAGTAAGAGCAGGTGTCCCATTTGCAAACGCACATGAAGCCGCTGGTAAATGTGTTCATGCGTGCGAAACACAAGGAAAGAAATTGCACGAACTCAGCGATGCCGAATTCGCAGCAATACATTCCGAACTTTCGCCAAAAGTCCGAGATGTTCTCACGGTAGAAGGCGCTGTTAAATCTCGATCCACTGTAAACGGAACGGCACCTTCAAGCGTTTTCACACAGATATCTATATTGACTTCCAAAATTGATCAGGATGATCAATGGATTACCGACAAGAGTGCATCCTTTTCAGGCATGATGGGCCTATGAATCTTTTAGAAGATCTCCGGTGGCGAGGATTGATCGCGCAATCCACCGATGAAAAAGCATTGGCAGAAGCGTTAGGGAAGCCAATTACTCTCTATGTGGGTTTCGATCCAACTGCACCTAGTTTGCATGTGGGCAATTTGGTAGTGCTACTTGTTTTGCGCAGATTCCAATTGGCTGGCCATAACCCAATCGCTTTAGTTGGCGGGGCAACTGGCTTAGTGGGTGACCCCAGCGGACGCAATGAAGAACGCACGCTCAATAGTGGTGAAATAGTTGCCCAATGGGTTAATCGCATCAAAACCCAAGTATCCGCATTTCTGGATTTCCAATCTACAACCAATCCAGCCATTGTCGTCAATAACTTGGACTGGACGCAGCCCTTATCAGCAATTGAATTTCTTCGAGATATCGGTAAGCATTTTAGCGTCAATCAAATGTTGGCCAAAGATTCTGTTGCATCTCGTCTAGAAGCTGGTGGGATTTCCTACACTGAATTTTCATACCAAGTTTTGCAATCTTTAGATTTTCTCGAACTATACAAACGCAATAGCTGCACATTGCAACTGGGGGGCTCTGATCAGTGGGGAAACATAGTCTCTGGTTTAGATTTAATCCGTAGAGTTGAATCCGGTAGCGGTCATGCGCTAACAGTGCCACTGCTAGCAAAATCTGATGGAACGAAATTTGGAAAAACTGCATCAGGCAGTATTTGGCTGGATCCACAAATGACAACGCCCTATGCGTTCTTTCAATATTGGCTCAATACTGAAGATGCAGATGTCATTAATTTCCTCAAAGTGTTTTCTTTTTTATCGCATGAGGAGATTAAAGCGCTCGAGAAATCACATCACGAAAATCCTGGCGCACGAGAAGCTCATCGTGCTTTGGCGAGAGAATTAACAAGCCTTGTTCATGGTTTAGAGACGTGCGAAAAGGTTGAAAAAGCTGCGCGTGCTTTATTCGGTCAAGGTGATCTGTCCGAACTTGATGAAACAACTTTAGAGAGCGCGTTGTCTCAACTGCCACGAACAACAATTGCTTCACTTGGGGAAATCCCATCTTGGGTAGATCTCATCACTGCCACCGGTGTAGTTGATTCGAAATCCTCGGCTCGAAGGATTGTGAAAGAAGGTGGCGCATATCTCAATAACGCCAAAATCGAGGGGGAGGGCTTCGCTCCGAGCGTGAATGACTTCCTTTTCGGACGTTTTTTGGTACTTCGAAAAGGCAAGAGGGATCTCGCCGCTGTAGAGGTATCCAAATAACCTTGATTTATAAGGGCTTTAACGTAATTTGCTTCATTTAGACCCCGATTTGACCCCTTGACCCCAGCCACATACACTTACGCTCTTGCTATGACCCGGACGCTTTTTCGGCCGGATAGCAGGCACAAGTGCCATCACATCTTCATCAGAGGTTTACGCCGGTTTGACCGGAAAAGAGCCCTGGACTAGATTTGTTGGTCTGCCCTGAAAATGAAGAGCGATCTTCAAAAGCAGTGCGCATCCGTACCTTGAGAACTCAACAGCGTGCCATAAGTCAATGCCAAATGTGGCGCTTTTTTGCATGCCTAAAAAACATGTAAGACGGCGACTACGAAATAAATATCTCAATGAGGTATGGCAAAAACTCAGTGTTTTACACTGTTAATAGCTATACCCGTTGATTTCCTTTGGTAATAAGACAAAATAAACGTTAGTTTGTTTGTCTGTACGCCAGATAAAAACTTTCTATGGAGAGTTTGATCCTGGCTCAG
>CAILKF010000077.1 GCA_903834705.1 uncultured Actinomycetes bacterium | reverse complement strand
TTTTGCCTTGGAAGCTTTCTTCAACTTGTGCGTTTGTGTAATGTGAAAGTTCTTCAGCAGATAGGTAGTCAGAAATTGGAACAATGTTTCCGTCCCATCCTGGTTGCTGAGCATAAATTCCGCCCCAGAAATATTGAATATCTGGACCAGCTTTTGCTGCTGCAGCTGCTGCGAATGCAGGCATTAAACCTTCAGTAGTTTGCAGAACTTCAGTGAAAGTAATGTTTGGATGTGCTTTTGTGTAAAGCGCCATTGTGTCATTGAGCCACTTCTTGGCTCCAGGTGCCTCTTGATCGCCCCACCAAGAGATGTTCATTGCTACATCTTCAGTTGGAAAATCTTTCACGGTAGAGCTAGCTGAGTCAGATTTTGATGACGCGCAGCCAGCAAGGAGGAGTGCCAAAACAACAGCGCCAACTCCGAATAATTTCTTTGACTTCATAGTCAATCCCTTTCGAATTTCGCCTCTGAGATCTCTCGATCATGGTTGGGGTTGCCTGATTTTCACAGACTATCTATAATCCGTCAATCACCTCCAACGCGCGATTGAGGATCACTTCATGAAGATTGAATCTGTAGACCTGTTCTATGTCCGTATGCCTGAAGTTCTCGACATCGGCGATGGAAGCCAAGATGGGCTAATTGCGCGCGTGAGAGCCGGTTCTTTTGAAGGTTGGGGCGAAGCAGTTGCATCCCCAGTGACTTCGATTGCCAGTTGGATTGCTCCAATGTCACACAGTGGATGCCACCCAGTTATTGATTCAGTAATGGGTGAAACTCTCGATACCCCAAGTGATATCGCACGCATCGCCCGCAAAGTCCGTTCAAGTTCATTTTACGGAATCATTCAAAGTGACTTAACTTTTTCTGGAATCGAAATCGCTTTATGGGACTTACTTGGCCATGCTAAAGAAGAGCCAATCTATAAACTTTTAGGTTATAAGAATGCAGAACGCAAATTGCCTTACGCATCTGTTCTTTTTGGTGACACTCCTGAGGAAACAAAACAAAAAGCAGTAACAATGCGAGGTCGAGGATTCTCTGCAATCAAATTTGGGTGGGGACCGTACGGGCGTACAACTGTTGAAGTTGATGCATCCCACGTCCATGCCGCTAGAGAAGGTATCGGCGCAGATGGCCATTTAATGATCGACGCAGGTACAGTTTTCGGAGAAGATGTAGATGCAGCTGCTCTTCGTATTCCAGCGCTGGCTGAAGCCAATGTGAAGTGGTACGAAGAACCTGTTGAAGCAGCAGCATTTTCACTATACAAAAAGCTGTCATTAGTAAATCCAAAAGTTCTTATAGCCGGTGGAGAAGGTGCCCATAACTTCCTTCAAGCTCAGAACCTCATCGATCATGGTGGAGTTGGGTTTATTCAAATTGATACAGGGTATGTCGGCGGAATTGGCTCCGCATATCGCGTAGCGCAGTATGCCCAAAGTCGTGGAATTCAATACATCAACCACACATTTACTTCCCAATCAGCGCTAGCTGCTTCTCTACATCCATTTGCCGGTCTTAAAGATTCATGGATGGCCGAATACCCAATGGAACCAAAGACTCTCTGTCAGGAACTGACCGTTAACAGCATTCCAATGGATAGCGATGGAATGATCAGCGTTAATGAATCACCAGGTCTTGGTATTCAATTCAACACAGAAACTGTGAAAAAGTATCTCGTTGATGTTGAAATCAAAGTAGAGAATAAAGTCCTCTACAAGACTCCTACTGTTTAAGCCTTTCCATAACGAAGGAAGTTGGCTCAGATGAGAGATTTTGAGGGTCTATCTGCAATCGTCACTGGCGGTTCTAGCGGAATTGGTCATGCGACTACAAAAACTCTCACAGCGCGTGGTGCAAAAGTTTGTGTTCTCGACTTACAAAGTCCATTGTCTGCAATTGCAGGGGTCACGTATCTAGCCTGTGACATTCAAAGTCGTAACGCTGTCAACGGCTCCGTTGAAGAAGCCGCTAAGAAAATGGGCGGGATTGACATCGTGATTAACAATGCAGGAATTGGTTCTACCGGAAGCGTTGCAGATGGCGATGATGCTGAGTGGCACCGAGTGCTCGATATCAACGTTGTTGGAACAGCCAGAGTTTCAGCTGCAGCATTGCCGTACTTAAGAAAATCTAAGCACGCTTCAATAGTTAATGTGAGTTCTCTTGTCGCTATGGTTGGGCTTCCCCAACGCGCGATTTATTCTGCAAGTAAAGGTGCAATTTATTCACTCACTCTTGCAATGGCCTCAGATCACGTACGCGAAGGAATCAGAGTTAATTGTGTTTTACCGGGTACTGCAGATACACCTTGGGTAGGTCGTTTGCTTGCAAATTCAGCCGATCCAGTTGAAACCGAAAGAACGCTAAAAGCTAGACAGCCTATGGGTCGGCTCGTATCTGCCGATGAAGTTGCCTTCGCTATTTCTTACTTAGCCAGTCCATTCGCATCCTCTACCACTGGCACGGCATTGGGTGTAGATGGTGGAAGTGTGGGACTTCGAGTTCCTCAAGCGTAACCACTAACACTTCCAATACTTACTTCGCATTGTTTCTAAGGGTGTTGATGAGTTAATTCCACTTCATGAGTTCTCGTTTAAGTTATCGTTTTACTATGAGTTCAATAGGCAAATTCAATAAGAAGTTGGCAAGTGTCGTAACGGGAATGGTCAGCACAATGTGGTGCGCCTACATTTTTGCTGCAATTGCTCTGATCTCACTTCCCAGCGCAATCAAATCTGGTGACACAATTGTGATTGTTGCTTGGATTGCTCAAACATTCCTTCAATTGGTACTTCTATCGATAATTATGGTAGGCCAGAGCGTCCAGAGCGAGGGCGTTGCGCAAAAGATTGAAGAGACGCATTTTGCAAGCCTTGGTGAATTTGAACTTGCAAAGGAAGCGCGCTTGCTGGCAAGGCAAGAACTCATCGAGTTGAAGTCGATATCTTTAGAAGTCCACCAATTAGTGCGAGACCTCGAGCGGAAGATCCAATAAATTTCGTGCTGAAACTTCTAGAAGGATATGGCAGACTCACCTCATGATTTCACTCAGTACATGGTTTATCACCATTGGTATATTGGTATTCGTTATAGCTTTTGACTTGGCACTTGCAGTTGCACGGAGAAATAAGGAAACCTCGCTTTTTGAAGCAGCCTTCTGGACAGTTTTCTACATTAGTGCGGCAATCGCATTCGGTTTCTTTCTTCCGCAATGGTCAGATGCACAAGCGCAGAAAGAATTCTTTGCAGGCTGGCTTACCGAATATGCACTTTCAGTAGATAACATTTTCGTCTTCATCATTATTTTGGGTCACCTCCATGTCAAGAAAGAGAAACAACAACTTGTCCTCTTGCTCGGAATTATGCTCACCATTGGAATGCGTGGAGCACTGATCCCAATTGGAGCTGCACTGATTGCTCGCTTCTCTAGCATCTTCTTCCTTTTTGGTGCATTCCTCATTTATACCGCCTACACCCTTGCTAAAGATGGTGGCGATGAAAGTGAATGGAGAGAGGGAAAAATCGTCACTGCAATGAAGGCAAGAGGTATCAGCACTTTCGCAATCGCTCTCGTTGCCCTTGGTTTAACTAATTTGGTTTTCTCTCTTGATTCAATCCCAGCGATTTTTGGTCTTACTAAAAATGCATACATCGTTACTACTGCCAATATCTTCGCCCTCATGGGTTTGCGTCAGCTGTACTTCTTACTAGAAGGTCTTCTTAAACGTTTGATTTATCT
>CAILKF010000076.1 GCA_903834705.1 uncultured Actinomycetes bacterium | reverse complement strand
GCCCACAGGGAGTTTTAGTAAATGCAATTGCACCAGGATTTGTATCCACTCCCATGTCAGTAGTTGATGGAAAGGATGAATTAGAAAGTGACTGGTTTAAAACAGTTTATGTAAAGCATGCAAAATTACCTTTACTCAGGGCAGCAAAACCGATTGAGATTGCAAAGCACGTCGCATTTTTATGTAGTGATCAAAATACCTATCTGACAGGGCAAGTTATAACTGTCGACGGAGGCCTTTCAGCACGTTTCTAATTCGGCTCTCCCCAACACGGTGCAAATCAAGTGGTGTTGCTAGACTTCACCTCTCATCCGATTTGTTCAATGAGTAAGGAGTGCCAATGACGTCGAAGGCACTTCTCACTGCGCTGGAATCTGCAGTTCCCGATGGAATTTCTAGTGAGTTTTTTGATCGCAGGGCTATGGCAAGTGATGCTTCCCATTATTTACTCACACCTTCTGTCATTGTTCGCCCAACTAGCGCTACGCAAGTGGGAGATATTTTTCGGATAAGCCACGAACATGCAGTCGGGCTTACCTTTCGTTCTGGCGGGACCAGTCTTAGCGGACAAGGTGTTAGCTCAGGCTTGTTGGTAGATACACGAAAGAATTTTCGCGAGATAGAGGTTTTAGATGGGGGAACACGAGTTCGCGTTCAGCCAGGCGCAACTGTTAAGCAAGTAAACATTGCATTGGCTAAATACGGCAAGAAACTTGGTCCAGATCCCGCAAGTGAAATTGCTTGCACCATTGGGGGAGTTGTTGCCAACAACTCAAGTGGAATGGCGTGTGGAACTGAATTTAACTCTTACGCAACATTGGATTCTCTTACACTCATTTTACCCAGCGGAACAGTGATTGATACATCTAAAACTGATGCCGATTCTCAACTCAAGGCAAAAGAGCCACAGTTGTATGAAGGTCTGGCAAAACTACGAGACCGCGTAACTAGCAATTCGGCATCTGTGTCAAAAATTGCGAGTCTCTATTCAATAAAGAACACGATGGGATATGCGCTTAATGCATTCGTCGACTACCAAAAACCTGTTGATATTTTGGCGCATTTAATAGTGGGTAGCGAAGGGACTTTGGCATTTATTGCAGAAGTTACTTTTAGAACTGTTCCACTTCTTCAAAAATCGGCAACCGGATTACTGATCTTTAATAATTTGGGAGATGCTACTTCTGCTCTACCCGTATTGAAATCATCAAATGCTGCGGTAATTGAACTTCTTGATACTTCCTCACTGCGTGTAGCCCAGCGGGAGCACATGGCAGATTCAGTTCTTTCTGGAATAACTTTTGATCAACATGCTGCCTTGCTCTTGGAATACCAGGACTCCAGTGATGAAGGGTTAGCTGTTCAGGTAGCTAACGCAATGAATGTTCTTGGCGAGCTTCCGATTGCTAATACTTCGCTCTCCACCGACAGCGCTATCAGAAATGAACTTTGGTATGCACGCAAAGGGCTTTACGCAGCCGTTGCGGGTAACCGACCTTCAGGTACAACAGCGATATTGGAAGATATAGCGGTGCCCATGAACGCGCTTCACGAAACAACCATGCAACTAGCGCAGTTACTCCAAAAGCATAAGTATCGAGAGAGTGTGATTTTTGGACACGCTAAAGATGGCAACCTACATTTCTTGTTAAATGAAGAGTTTGATAAGCCAGAACTTTTACAGCGCTATCAAGATTTCACAGAAGATATGGTTTCACTCGTACTTGGACAAAATGGATCACTTAAAGCAGAACATGGCACGGGACGCATCATGGCTCCTTATGTCAGACGCCAGTGCGGTGATGAACTTTATGAAGTTATGGTTTCAGTCAAGAAATTGTGCGATCCAACAAATCTTCTCAACCCAGGGGTCATGATTAATGAAAACGAGCTCGTTCATATCGAAGATTTGAAAATTAACCCAACAGTTGATCCAGAAGTAGACCGTTGCGTTGAATGTGGATATTGCGAGCCAGTGTGTCCTAGCAAGAATCTAACAATTACACCCCGCCAACGCATTGTTATCCGTAGGGCTATGGAAGATGCTCGTGTTGCTGGAGATGCGAAGACTCTAAAAGAGTTGACTCAAAGATACGACTATGACGGAATTCAGACCTGCGCAGCCGACAGCATGTGCGCAGTGGCTTGTCCTGTTGATATTGATACCGGCGCCCTAGTGAAAAGATTACGAGCAGAGGAGCAAAGTTCAAGTGCGCAGGCTCTAGGTGTTTTGGCAGTTAATAAGTGGGGTTCTGCAACTTCACTCTTGGGACGTGTCATGAACTTAACATCGGCAATGCCATCGGCACTTGTTGTCGGAGCGAATTCAATTGTTCGAAAAATTATCGGAGCCGACAATCTACCTTTATGGAATAAAGATCTTCCAAAGGGTGGGCTAGTGCGCAAAGGTTTAGTGAATTCAAAAGCAGAGGCGATCTATTTCCCATCGTGCGTTAACTCAATGTTTGGTGCAGGTACTGGCAACATTGGGGTAGAGAGTGCATTCTTGGCGCTCTGTCATCGAGCAGGTATCGAAGTTGCGGTGCCGGAGACAATTGCCGGCTTATGCTGTGGAACTCCATGGAAATCAAAAGGCTTATCTCAAGGATTTGAATCTATGGTTGCAAAGACTGGCATGGCACTCCTAGAGAGTTCTGCAGGCCGCGGAATTCCAGTTGTGTGTGATGCAACTTCTTGCACCGATGGACTTGCTGAGTTAATTGCCAATGATGCAACGCTGTCCCAGATTCGCGTGCAAGATGTTCTGGCATTTGTCGCCGATCATGTCCTGCCAAAGTTACAAATAGCTAAAAAAATAGAATCAATTGCGTTGCACCCAACTTGTTCGGGAGTGCAACTTGGCTTGAATGCGAAAATGGAGCTCATCGGACAGGCTGTTGCAAATAATGTGTACATTCCCGAAAACTGGGCGTGCTGTGGTTTTGCAGGAGATAGAGGATTACTTCATCCAGAGCTCACGGAATCTGCCACACAAGCAGAAGCACGTGAAATAAGTTCTCGAAATTTTAGTGCGTATGCATCGTCTAATAGGCCCTGTGAAATTGGAATGTCGCAAGCAACCGGACAGACTTATATTCACCTATTAGAGATCCTGGAACAAGTCTCGCGTGGATAAGAACCTGAAAAACCTCTACTCTTAACCCATGATCACGACTCGCGTTGACTTAAATGAGCGCCAACTTGCAGAGCTGAAAGCACTTGTCGACGGCCGTTTGAGTACAAGTGAATCTGTATTAGAACAGCACGGACACGACGAATCTGCAGCTGTTCCTGGCAGACCATCTGCTGTTGTAATGGTCAACAATGTCGAAGAAGTTTCTAAAGTTCTGGCTTATTGCAATAAGGAATTAATCCCAGTTGTCGCATTTGGTGCCGGTACTTCTCTTGAAGGACACGTTGTTCCACTCTATGGCGGAATTAGCTTGGATCTTTCAAACATGAACAAGATAATTGAAATTCGACCAGATGATTTATTAGTTCGAGTTGAAGCTGGCGTTCAGAGAAACGCTCTCAACGATAAGTTAGCCAATCACGGACTTTTCTTCTCCGTTGACCCAGGTGCAGATGCAACTCTTGGTGGAATGGCAGCAACGTGTGCAGCAGGTACCACCACCGTTCGTTATGGCACGATGCGCGAAAATGTCATGGCACTAACTGCAGTTCTGGCAGATGGAACAATCATCAGAACCGGAAGAGAAACTCGTAAGCAATCTGCAGGCTATGACTTAACCAGACTCCTTGTTGGCTCCGAAGGAACGCTAGCTGTTATAACTGAGATAACGCTTCGAGTCTTTGGAATTCCTGAAAAAATGGCAGCCGCTGTTGTTTGCTTTCCATCTTTGGCAGATGGCGTACTTGCCGCAACCACAATTGTTCGAACCGGAATTCCCATTGCACGATGTGAGTTTTTAGATGCAAAATCAATTCGCAATCTCAATGCCTATGACCATATGACTTTGTCCGAACTGCCCACCTTGTTCTTTGAATTTCACGGTAGCCCAACTGGTGTAGAAGAAGATGCGCAAGCGGTGAAGGAAATCATCGAAGAATTTAACGGTTCAGAGTTCAAGTGGACTACTGACGAAGGTGAGCGTCGCAAACTATGGCATGCACGCCATAACGCACACTGGGCAAATTTCGCTGCCAATCCAGGCAAGCGGGGACTCAGCACTGACATGGCTGTCCCAATTTCTCGACTTGCAGAGGCTGTTGATGTAGCTATGCGCATTCTTGATCAACATCCTTATGAATATTCAGTTCTTGGCCACGTTGCAGATGGAAACTTCCACTGCGCAATCATGTCTGACCCATTAAAACCAGAAGAACTCATTGAGGTCCGTCACATTACGCATGAGATCACTCTGGAAATTATTGAAATGGGCGGTACCTGCACGGGCGAACACGGAATTGGATCAGGAAAAATCACAGCCCTTGTAGAGGAAACTGGTCAAGCAGCTGTTGATGTCATGCGTGGCATTAAGTTATCGATGGACCCACATTGGATTCTTAACCCCGGAAAAGTAATGAGTAATTAGAGTGAATCGAGACCGCCATTGAACTCGAAGAAGCCCTTGGTCAAGCAGAACATTTAATTCTCAAGCCCGAGTCTTTAGTAAGAGTCGTATTGTCAGGTCGGCGCAGAAACTTTCAACCAGAGCAAACCAGAATAGATATTCGCCCAGTGTCAATTAAGGGTGAAATTTTGTTACAAGTGATGAGCAATGATGGCCGCCAAACAACAACTAAGAATTACACTCCAAGAGAAATTGATGTAACTGCACTACTTTCAAGCGGCTATGCCAATATTTTAGTTGAGCACACGCAGGGCTCAATGGCAATCCGAATTACCAAGAAGCAAGAAGCGCTGGTGCACTTTGAAACAACACCGAACGATCAGAACTTAGAACACGATCGTGCTAAAGCGCGTCTTTTAGATTCGGCAGACCCATTCTTACGGGCAGTGGGGATTAGCGATTCCGCTGGAAATATCAAACCCTCTCGCCAAGATAAGTATCGCCAAGTGGAGGAATTTCTTAGAGTTTTGGCGCCATCTCTTTCTGGTGCAATTGAGGCCGGCCATATTGAGAAACCAAGTGAAAGCAAACCACTGTCAATTGTTGACCTTGGCTGCGGGCATGCATATTTAACCTTTGCAGCTCATCAGTATTTAACGAGTAAAGCAATACCAGTGCGGATTGTCGGTGTCGACGTAAGAGAAGAATCTCGACTAAGAAACAGCGCGATAGCAAAAGAGCTTGGCATTATTAAAACTATGGAGTTTCGGGCCGAGGAGATTAAATCGTCCACTATCGACCATGTGGATGTTGCAATAGCGCTACATGCCTGCGACACAGCAACTGATGATGCAATTGCTTGGGCTGTTAGAAACAGTGCGAAGTTGTTACTTATTGCACCGTGTTGCCATCATGATCTTCAATCTCAAATTAAACAAAGTCCCGAGCCGTGGGGACTACTTACTAAGCATGGCCTTATGAAAGAGCGTTTGGCCGACCTGCTAACAGATGCGTTACGTGCACACATCTTGAAGATTATTGGGTACAGAACCGACGTCATTGAATTTGTTGGGGGAGAACATACGCCAAGAAATATGATGATCAGAGCGGTGAAGACAAGTGCCAAGCCTGATCAATTTGATATAGATACCTACCACCAAATGTTGGCGCAATGGAAAATCAAACCAATTCTGGCAGAACTGTTAGAGGACGAAATCAACGCGTCAACGCAATCTTAAAGCACTTGTTTTGATTCAGCAGTTGCTATCCTTATTCCATGATTACATGGGTGTTCGCATGTGCACTCCTTGGGTTTCTTCTGCTATTACTTTTGTTAACTCGCAAAATGCGAGCAATGGGTAAAAAACTCGGACAAGTAAGTAGAGATCTTGGTCAGCTTCAAAAGGACTTGCGTAACGGGCTCAAGGAATCAGATGCCAATCAGTGGGAGCACTATCGCGAAAGCGAAATCTACGCTCAACTTATAAATTTGCTGAAATTTACTGAACCAATTCCACCAACACGTAGTTGGGCAGCTTCACCAGATTTATTAATGACTCTCGTTGAAAGTGTGCGTGGCAATAAGCCAGAGTTGATTGTTGAACTAGGTTCGGGAATCTCCACTCTCATGATGGCCAAATCTTTACCACTGGG
>CAILKF010000075.1 GCA_903834705.1 uncultured Actinomycetes bacterium | reverse complement strand
GAAGTAATTTTGCATGCAAGCACGCAGGACTTACCTTGTCTTCGCGAAATTGGTCTTAACCCAACAGTCTTATTTGACACAGAACTCGGCGGACGTTTAGCCGGACTCCCCCGCGTAGGTCTTGGGCCTCTTGTTGAAACTCAACTTGGATTTTCACTAGCAAAGGAACATAGCGCCGTTGATTGGTCAACGAGGCCACTTCCTAAGGATTGGTTAACGTATGCCGCACTCGACGTTGAATTACTCGTGGAACTGCGAGGCAAAATTGCGCAACTGTTGAATGAAAAAAAGAAATTGGGATGGGCAGAGCAGGAATTTGCATCAATTCTGGCTCAAAAACCTCATGCACCTAGAAAAGATCCTTGGCGCAGAACTTCTGGAATGCATAAGATCAAGAAACAAAATCATCTTGCCATAATCAAAGCTCTATGGATCGCTCGAGATGAAATCGCTCGAGATGCAGATATTGCTCCAGGAAAAATTCTCACCGACAATGCAATCTGCGAACTCGCAATGAGCACACCTGTTGATCGTAAGAGTTTCGAAAAAGCGCTTCGCCCACTTGGCGTGCGAGCGCGGTGGTTGGAGAACGTGGACCTTTGGTTAGCGACGATTGCAAAGGTAATGTCAGAGCCGGAGAGTGCATGGCCTGAACTGCGCCCACCTAGCGATTCCCTTCCGCCGATAAAAATTTGGCGCGATAAGTTTCCATTAAAGTTTGCGCATTTATCGCACGCACGAGCAGGTATAGATGCGCTGGCAGAACTTCATGCGCTCCCGTCGGAGAATCTCATTACTCCAGAATTCGTTCGCCGTATTTGTTGGGAAGAACCCAGAGACGTTCCTCGCGCGCTTCTTGAACTCGGCGCCAGGCCGTGGCAGATAGAAGTTGTGAGCCAAACATTGATCGCCTCACTTCTAGAGCGCGAACCCATTCCAACGCCAAG
The DNA here is from genome assembly GCA_903834705.1 of uncultured Actinomycetes bacterium. GTDB lineage: Bacteria > Actinomycetota > Actinomycetes > Nanopelagicales > Nanopelagicaceae > QYPT01. The sequence goes on along the minus strand of CAILKF010000075.1, from coordinate 27,780 downwards.
TGAGGAAATCGAACCCACGATGTGACCAATTACGCAACAATCAAGTTGCGTAATTGGCGCTATCGCCATAGATTTACACCGTGCTCAGCACCTTTGTTATCGCCCTTCGTGAGGGGCTAGAAGCTTCCCTCATCGTGGGAATCCTTATTGCCTACATAGTTAAAACCCAGCGCAGGCAACTCTTAGCGCCACTGTGGGCTGGCGTAAGTGTGGCGATTCTGGCCAGTTTTGCACTTGGCGGTTTCTTATCTTTTACCTCTGCCGAACTCACTCCCAAAGGCGAAGCATTCTTTGCTGGAACAACATCGCTTCTTGCAGTGGGTTTTGTTACATGGATGGTTTTTTGGATGCGTTCGGCCTCGCGAGGACTTCGGGATGAACTCCATGGCAAGATGGAAAAAGCGCTACTAGCCGGGCCTCTCGCTCTTGCGACCACTGCGTTTTTTGCCGTAGCTAGAGAAGGCCTTGAAACTGCACTCTTCGTTTACGCCAATTTCAAAACAGTTGCGGCAACATCTACCTCATCGATCGGATTAGTTCTCGGCTTTGCAGTTGCAATAACTCTCGGTGCGCTGATCTACAACAGATCGGTCAAACTTAATCTTTCCACCTTCTTTACCTACACATCCGTGGCCTTGATCATTGTCGCCGCTGGAGTCCTCTCCTACAGCGTCCACGAGTTCCAAGAACTGGCCTGGCTTCCTGGAGCAGATGCATTTGCATGGGATGTCACGCCGTGGATGTCGCAAAATTCTCTCTTATCCACCATCTTGGGCGGAACAATCGGATTCGATACCACCACATCCTGGTTCCAACTCGGGATATGGGCTCTCTACTTGAGCATTGCGCTGATGACATACCTACGTCCGCGCAGAGTTCCACTTTCGACTACTCACGAGTAACCTTCTAACTAGAAATCCCACGAGGCCCACTCGCTGGGCTAGGTGAAGGAACTTTTATGACTCGCTCGGTCGTCCTTGTTGATGCAGTAAGAACTCCATTCGGAAAAGCTGGATCTCTTTTTGCACAAACGCGCGCAGATGACTTGATGGTACGAGCACTTCGCGGGCTACTCGAGCGCAATCCAAAAGTATCCCCCGTCGAAATTGATGATGTTGCAATAGCGGCAGCAACTCAAACTGGAGACCAAGGAATGAATATCGGTCGCAGTGTTTCCTTACTTGCTGGTTTACCTATTAGCGTTCCCGGATATTCGGTGGATCGTTGGTGCGCCGGCGCGCTTACTGCCGTGACAACAATTTCTGGATCCATCGCTATGGGCGCGTATGACATTGCAATTGCAGGTGGAGTCGAACATATGGGCCATCATCCGATCGGCGATGGCATGGATCCCAATCCACGTTATCTTGCAGAAAAAATTGTTGATACCGATGCGTTATCTATGGGCGCAACAGCCGAGCGTTTGCATGACAGATTTCCACATTTAACACGTGAACGTGCAGATGCATATGCATTCCATTCTCAGAGAAAAACTGCAGAGGCATATGCTGACGGAAAGATACAACGGGATTTAATACCCGTCGCAGCTCGTAGTGTTGAATTAGGTTGGGGAATCGCAACTGTTGACGAACCACCACGCCCAAGCACAACACTTGAGGCGCTCGCTGGACTTAAAACGCCCTTCCGTCCTGCAGGACGAGTAACAGCAGGAAATGCCGCGGGTCTCAATGACGGCGCAACTGCCGCTCTCCTGGCTAGTGAAGACCGCGCGAAAGAATTAGGACTCACTATCAAAGCACGTATGGTCAACTTTGCATTTGCAGGAGTTGAACCAGAAATCATGGGTTACGGCCCAGTGCCTTCCACAATTAAGGCTCTTGAAAAAGCAGGTTTAACAATAAAAGACATTGGACTTTTCGAAGTAAATGAAGCATTTGCAATTCAAGTTCTCTCATTTCTTGACTATTTTGGCATCGCCGATGACGACCCGCGTGTGAACCCTTTTGGTGGGGCGATTGCTGTCGGCCATCCTTTGGCATCATCTGGTGTTCGCTTGATGCTCAATTTAGCTCGTAGTTTTGAAGAACATCCCGAAGTCCGTTATGGAATTACGACAATGTGTATCGGCTTAGGTATGGGCGGGACAGTTATTTGGGAAAATCCACATTTCACTGGAGGCAAATAAAATGACTACTCCTGAGATGAGCGTTCCTGCTGGCGCACCCGAAGAAGTTGTGACCAATGCAATTGTACGAAACGTTGATTTAACGGCATTTGGCTTCACAGGAAATCTTGCCCTCATCACTCTCGATAATGGTCAAGACCACAATCGCCCAAATACTTTTGGGCCGGCCTCTCTGGCAAGTTTAAATAGCGCTATTTCGGATGCAATTTCTTTAAAACCTGACGTCATTGCAATCACAGGTAAACCATTCATTTTCGCTGCAGGTGCTGATCTCTCAGCCTTAAGTTTTCTCTCGTCAAGGGACCAAGCAGTTTCCATTGGAAAATTAGGACATGACGTCTTTCGCCGGTTGGGTGAAATAGATATTCCTACATTTGCTTTTATTAATGGGTTAGCTCTTGGCGGTGGATTAGAAGTTGGCCTTCACTGCACCTACCGAACACTTGCCTCTAATGCATTTACCGCGTTGCCGGAGGTATTTCTAGGCCTTGTCCCCGGCTGGGGTGGTGCAACCTTGCTTCCACAACTTATCGGGCCAGAGCGCGCAATCCAGGTAATTATGCTCAACGCACTTAATAACAACACGATGATGAAAGCAAAAGATGCACTGGCGCTTGGAGTCGTAGATGCAGTGTATGCGCCAGCTGATTTCCTAGAAAACTCAGTAGCATTTGTGGCAAACATTTTGTCCGGTAAGCAAAAGATTGAACGGAAAAATTACTCCAACGATCCGGCTTGGGACGCTGCTCTAGCAGCCGGTAAAGCCGCCTCCTTGAAAAAATATGGCGGTGCCGATATCGATGCGCCACGCAAAGCCCTCGAACTTATCTCCGCTTCACGTACTGCCACTCGCACATCTGGTTTTGATGCAGAGGATCAAGCGTTAGCCGATCTGACAATGAGCGACCCGCTACGTGCATCACTGTATGCATTCAATCTCATACAGAAAAAACGTAAGAAAGTTGAAGGCGCACCAAAACCCGCACTAGCGAGAAAAATTGCCAAAGTTGGAATTGTCGGAGCGGGACTTATGGCATCTCAACTAGCTCTACTCTTTGTTCGCAATTTGAAATGCCCAGTAGTCATGACTGATCTCGACCAGGAACGCGTTGATAAAGGCGTTGCATGGGTACACGCAGAAATCGCTAAATTGGTTGAAAAGGGCAGACTCAATAAAGAAAGCGCGCATAGGCTCACATCATTAGTTTCAGGATCGGTAGATCAAAGCGTTTTCTCCAATGCCGATTTTGTCATTGAAGCAATATTTGAAGAACTTGCGCTGAAACAATCTCTATTCAAGAGCCTAGAAAAGATCATTACTCCTGATTGCGTTCTTGCAACTAATACTTCCTCTTTGAGCGTAGAGGCGATGAGCCAAGGTTTAGAGCATCCAGAGAGGGTAATTGGATTTCACTTCTTCAACCCTGTTGCAATCATGCCCCTTCTGGAAATAGCCAGAACTGGCGCAACGGACGATGCAACTACCGCCACTGCAGTCAGTATCGGCAAGGAACTCAAGAAAACTATGGTCATCACTAAAGATGCACCAGGCTTTGTTGTTAACCGACTTTTGATTCGCTTCATGGGTGAAATTACCGACGCTATTGATGAGGGAACTCCCCCAGAAATTGCCGACAATGCAATGCGTAGCGTTGGTTTGCCAATGACTCCTTTTGAACTCTTGGGATTAGTAGGGCCCGGGGTCGCTTTGCATGTTTCCGAAATACTTAATAAGAATTTAGGTCCCCGATACCGCGTCTCACCGACGATGAAGCGTTTCGTAGAAAACGGCGTGCGCACGTTCTACATCAAAGGCGAAGATGGGAAATTGGTTTCAAATCCGCAAGCAGTCGCACTGATTGAAAAGGGAACATCTGCCTCAACATCCGAACAAGTACGACTTCGAGCCCTCAAAGCGTTGGCAGAAGAAGCGCAAATGATGTTAAATGAAAAAGTTGTTGCTACCGCAGCCGAAATAGATACCTGCATGCTCTTAGGCGCAGGATGGCCAATGATGCTCGGTGGAATATTGCCGTATCTGGATCGAGAGGGAATTAGCGAAGATGTGAGCGGTGAGCGTTTCCATCCTCGGGGCGTTGCTTCATTGCCGTAAGGTTTTGAAACCACATTTCTACTGTTGAACATATTTGTCCAGTAGTCATGCCGATATCTTCTAAAATTTGCGAACGTTTTGAATGTTCGATAAATGCTAGTGGTACGCCAACAGAGTGAATTGGTGTTGAAATTCCTGTATCTCTAAACATTTCTGAAATGCTACTGGCAATGCCTGCGTGGCGAATTCCATCTTCAATAACGACAACAGCTTGGTATTTCTTTACTAAAGTCAAAAGGTAAGAAGGCAAAGGTTTCACCCAACGTAGATCTACAACGGTAATCCCAATTCCCCCAATAGTTTGGGCCACTTCAATTGCTACATCCGCAACTGCGCCAACACTAATCAGCAAAATATCGGGAGTTTTTCCAACAAAAAGCGTATCGATACCATCAACTCTTTCAACTGCAGGGATATCTGCGGGTACTGCACCTTTGGGAAAGCGAATCAACGTCGGAGCGTTATCTATCTTGAGCGACTCTTGGAGTGCCTCCCGCAATCGCGCACCATCTCGGGGCGCATTTATCTGCATCTTGGGCACAATGCCACTCAATGCTAAATCCCAAATTCCGTGATGCGAAGGACCATCATCGCCGGTAATTCCGGCTCGATCCAATACAAATGTCACTCCAGCGTTATGTAAGCCAACATCCAACAACATCTGATCGAAGGCGCGGTTAAGGAATGTTGAGTACAACGCAACAACGGGATGCAAGCCAGCAAAAGCCATTCCGGCAGCGCTCGTTACCGCATGTTGTTCGGCAATTCCTACGTCGATTGTTCTATCTGGAAAATGTTCTGCAAATTGATCAAGCCCCGTGGGACCGAGCATCGCCGCGGTGATTGCGACAACATCTTTTCTCTTCTTTCCAAGATCAAGAAGTTCTTTTGAAAAAACCGAGGTCCATGAAGGGCCAGAACTCTTTAAGGGAATTCCTGTTTCAGGATCTACGACCCCAACTGCATGGAATTTTTCAGCTTCGTCCGCAATTGCAGGTTGATATCCTCGCCCCTTCTCAGTTATCGCGTGCACTAAAACGGGACCTCCGAAACTTTTTGCTTTTTTTAGCGCTATCTCCATTGCGGCAATGTCATGACCATCAATTGGCCCCATGTACTTGAGTCCTAAATCCTCAAACATTCCTTGCGGAGCGAGAAAATCTTTAGCGCCCTTTTTGATTCCATGCACTATGTCGTAAACAAGACTGCCGACAAGGGGAATTCTCAACAGTGCCTTTTTACCCCATTTGAGAATCCATTCATATTCTTTAGTAACTCGCAACGTCGACAAGTACGTTGCCAGTCCACCAATAGTGGGAGAATAAGAACGTTCATTGTCATTGACAACAATAATCAAATTACGATTTTTATCTGCTGAAATATTATTTAAAGCTTCCCAAGACATTCCGCCCGTTAAGGCACCATCTCCCACTACTACTACAACGCATCGATTCTCTTGATCGGTTAATGAAAATCCACGAGAAATTCCATCTCCCCATGAAAGCGCGGTGGATGCGTGTGAGTTTTCGATGACATCATGAACGCTTTCAGAGCGGTTTGGGTATCCAGCCAGACCACCCCTTTGCCGCAATAGATCAAACCCGTCGGCACGTCCGGTCAGAATCTTATGAACATACGTTTGGTGTCCTGTATCGAAAACTATGACATCTTTAGGTGATTTAAATGTCCGATGTAAAGCGATCGTTAATTCGACCACGCCAAGATTTGGCCCCAAGTGACCACCGGTTTTAGAAACCTTTTCAATCAAGAATTTACGAATCTGACTGGCCAATGAGATTAATTCTTCGGGGGTGTATTTAGCTAGGTCCCCAGGAGAACTAATCTCATTAATCATGGTCTTACTCTACTTTGATGCACAAAATTGCGCACTACTGAGAGTAAGAATTAGAGAAGCGAACGCAGGACGTACTGCATGATGCCACCATGGCGGTAGTAATCGGCCTCTCCTGGGGTATCAATTCGCACCTTTGCTGTAAACGTTTTCCCATCGGCAGTAACAGTTACTTCCTTAGGAACGCCACCAGAATTCATGGCGGTAATTCCAGCAACTTTAAAAGTCTCACTCCCGTTGAGTCCCAACGAGCTCGCGCTCTCCCCATCGTTGAATTGCAATGGCAGCACACCCATTCCAATCAAATTGGAACGGTGAATGCGTTCGTAGGATTGCGCGATAACAACGCGTACCCCAAGAAGTGCTGTGCCTTTTGCTGCCCAGTCTCTCGAGGATCCTGATCCATATTCTTTGCCTGCAAGAATGACCAGTGGTATTTGCGCATCTTGATAGGCAACAGAAGCATCATAAATTGTGCTCTGCGCACCATCGTCAAGGAAGTTGCGAGTGAATCCACCTTCAACACCATCGAGTAGTAAATTCTTCAAACGAATATTGGCAAATGTTCCACGAATCATTACTTCGTGGTTTCCACGTCGAGAGCCGTAGGAATTGAAATCTTTACGATCGACTCCGTGTTCGGTCAAATATTTTCCTGCTGGTGAGTCGGCTTTAATATTTCCCGCTGGTGAAATGTGGTCGGTAGTTACCGAATCACCCAAGATGGCCAGCACTCGAGCGTGGTCAATATCGGTCAAAGGTTTTGGATTGCGTGGCATTTGTTCAAAATAAGGAGGCTTTCGAACGTAAGTGGATTTGAGATCCCACTCGAAAGTTTTTCCAGTAGGAGTATCTAGTGATTTCCATCTATGGTCTCCATCAAAAACACTCGCATAATCTTTTGTAAACATATCTGAGGAAATTGCAGAAGCAATCACCGCTTCAACTTCCTGCGCACTTGGCCAAATATCGCGAAGGTAAACAGGGTTGCCTTGCAAATCGTTGCCCAATGAATCCTTTTCAAAATCGTGATCCATTGTGCCAGCAATTGCGTAGGCAACAACGAGTGGCGGAGAGGCTAAGTAATTCATTTTCACGTCTGGGCTAATGCGCCCTTCAAAGTTGCGATTTCCAGATAGCACTGCTGTCACAGCTAAGTCATGCTCATTCACGGCTTTACTAATTTCAATTGGGAGCGGACCGGAATTGCCGATACATGTAACGCATCCGTATCCGACTAAGTTGAATCCAAGTTTTTCCATGTATTGAGTCAAATTGGCACGGTCGTAATAATCTGTAACAACCTTTGAACCCGGTGCAAGCGTGGTCTTCACCCATGGCGCAGATGTGAGGCCCTTTTCCACTGCCTTCTTAGCAAGAAGTGCTGCTCCAATCATTACTGAAGGATTAGAGGTGTTGGTGCATGAAGTTATTGAAGCAATAACTACGTCACCATTCTTGACTGTCGTTGCTTTCTGGTTAACTTTAATATCTACTGGTGAGCGATTAGTTTTCTCGGAAAAATATGTAGGTAGAGAGGTCGCAAGTGCAGATTTCGAATGTGTTAATGAAATGCGATCCTGCGGGCGCTTAGGGCCTGCAATAGAAGGAACAACAGTTCCGAGGTCTAACTCAATCTGCTCTGAGAAACGTGGAGAATGTGAAGGGTCATGCCACAAACCTTGCTTCTTGGCATATTCCTTAACAAGTTCTACCTGCTCTTTGCTGCGTCCTGTTAACTCTAAATAGTGAAGCGTTTCATCATCTATCGGGAAAATCGCACAGGTAGATCCGTATTCCGGACTCATGTTTCCGATTGTGGCGCGGTTTGCCATAGGCACCTGAACGACACCTGGACCATAAAATTCTACGAATTTTCCTACTACGCCATGCTTGCGCAAAGATTCTGTAATTGTGAGCGCTAGATCGGTTGCAGTTGTTCCAACTGGCATCTGTCCGCTGAGTTTGAAACCAACGACACGTGGGATCAACATCGATACTGGCTGACCTAGAAGTGCTGCTTCGGCTTCAATTCCGCCAACGCCCCAACCAAGTACGCCAAGCCCGTTGACCATTGTTGTATGTGAATCCGTTCCAACAACGGTATCGGGATAAGCACGCAAAACTCCGTTAACCATTCTTGTCATGATTACTCTTGCTAAAAACTCAATATTTACTTGGTGAACAATGCCCGTCCCTGGTGGAACAACTTTAAATTCATCGAAAGCGCCTTGGCCCCAGCGTAAGAAACGATAACGTTCACGGTTGCGCTCGTACTCAATATCTGTGTTCTGTACGAATGAATCCTTGGTGCCAAATACATCTGCAATTACAGAGTGGTCAATCACCAATTCGGCTGGTGCCAGAGGATTTACTTTGGCTGGATCTCCCCCAAGATCAACAATGGCTTCGCGCATAGTTGCCAAATCCACGATGCAAGGCACGCCTGTAAAATCTTGCATAATCACACGGGCTGGAGTGAATTGAATTTCGGTGTCTGGTTCCACTGAGGGATCCCATTGAGCCAGCGCTTTGATGTGATCGGCAGTGATGTTGGCCCCATCTTCTGTCCGCAATAAATTCTCAAGCAAAATCTTTAAGCTAAACGGAAGAGTCTGTGCGCCTTCGATTCCAGAGATATCAAAAATTTCATAATTCTTACCTGAAAGTGAGAGCGTACTTTTTGATTTGAATGAATCTTTACTCATGATTTCCCCAGTTTTCGCGTTGGGCTAACTATCTTGATGTCAAGATACCTTATTTTTTCCCTTTTGTGAAGGTTCAAAACGTGCGACGCACTCCACATGATGGGTCATGGGAAAGAGATCGAATGCTCGTAGCTCTTTCAATTCAAATCCCATCTCTAGCAAGTAACTCACATCACGCGCCAAACTCGCAGGGTCGCATGCGACATAAACAATGGCCCGTGGCCGCTTCTTAGTTATATTTTCAAGTATTGCTTTACCCGCACCTTCGCGTGGCGGGTCTAAGAGAACTACATCAGTTTCGTGTAGCGAATTCAAAACTTTGGCTACATCACCGGCATGAATGCGAACGTTTGGAAAAGTAGCAAAATTTCGTCGAGCATCGGCAACCGATGTGCTCGCGGATTCCACTAAATCAATGCTTCCGTTCACTCCTATCCGGTCAAGAATTGCTGCCGAGAATAAGCCAACGCCCCCGTAAAGATCAAAAACTCGGTCACCTTCGCGAATGGATTCCACAATGGCCGCTATCAGAGTTTGTGGAGCGAGTCGGTGGCTTTGCCAAAATGATTGTTGACTAACTTCTAGTGAAAGCCCATTGATTATTTCTATTGTAACTGCTGGCCCTTGCGTCATGCGTGGTTTTGAACCACGTTCTGCGCTCGCAATAGCAATTGAAGTTTCACCTGAAGTTGGTGAGGAAATTTCTACTCGCGAATTTACTGGCCACTTTCGAATAGATAACTCTTGAAACTTCATCTCTTCTACGGCAATTAGACAATCATCAACTTGAACAACATCATGCGTGCGTGAAGCGTAGAAGCCAAGTTTACCTTGGCTAGAAGTTGCACTTGAAACTCTCGTCCTCCAGTGCAAACCAGCAGAAATTTCTTCGACAACAACATCTATATCCATTTTCGCCAAACGAGAGAACTGCTCGCGAATAACATCTGCCTTCAATAATCGTTGACGCTCCAATGTAATATGTTGGAAATCGCATCCCCCACAACCGCCTGGCATTGAATACTTGCATGGTGGATTTGCGCGATCAGGCGATGGCTCGATAATTCGAATCGCATCTGCTCGCACGAAACTAGATCCGGACGCCGTCACTTCAACTTCTACAACCTCGTCTGGAATTGCATGGCGAACAAAAAAGACTTGGCCAGCATGTCTGGCGATGAAGTGACCTCCATGAGCCACCTTTTCTATTTTTACTGTAAAGCGTTCTCCGACGCTAATGGGGTTACCGCGTTGCGTCGTCATAGTAGGTAAGCCTATTGGTGGCAGTGGGTGTAGGTTTTACCTGTGCATGTTGTCATCATGGGGTGCGGTCGAGTGGGTTCTTCTTTGGCCAATGAATTAGAGGCATCGGGTCATTCAGTGGCAATCATCGATCAATCCAGAGACGCCTTCCGTCGATTAGGTCCCAATTTCAAGGGAATCACGGTAACCGGAGTCGGATTCGATGGAGATATTCTTCGTGAAGCTGGAATAGAACGGGCTCAAGCTTTTGCAGCAGTTAGCAATGGTGATAATTCAAATATTTTGGCAGCAAGAGTTGCGCGCGAAACGTATGGCGTACAAAACGTTGTTGCCCGAATTTACGATCCAGGGCGGGCCGAAATTTATCAGCGCCTTGGTATTCCCACTGTTGCAACTGTCTTATGGACATCTGAGCAAATAATGCGACGCATACTGCCAGAGGGTTCACGTTCCGAATGGCGTGATGCGAGTGGAACAATTGCACTTTGCGAGATGCACATTGACTCATCGTGGTTTGGCCATCCGGTAACTCTGATCGAAAATGTAACTCCAGCACGTGTTGCATTTATTACTCGTCTAGGCGAAGGTTTAGTTCCAGATACACATACTGTCTTGCAAGATGGGGACTTAGTGCACGTCATGGTCCTTGAAAAGGACATTGCAACTGTCGAATCGGCACTTGCGCATTCACCAGAGGGTGCAAAATGAGAGTAGCGATTGCTGGTGCTGGCAATGTTGGTCGCGCGATCGCCCGAGAACTTCTAGATAGCAACCATCAAGTATTACTGATTGAAAAGGATCCAAAGGCGCTTAAAATCGATAGCGTTCCTGATGCCGAGTGGTTAATGGCAGATGCTTGCGAAATCTCCGCCCTCGATGGTGCAAGACTTAATGAGTGCCAAGTTCTCGTCGCCGCAACTGGAGATGACAAAGTAAATCTCGTGGCTTCTTTCCTTGCAAAAACTGAGTACGGAGTACCTCGGGTCGTGGCAAGGGTTAATCATCCAAAGAACGAATGGCTCTTTGATTCATCGTGGGGCGTTGATGTCGCAGTTTCAACTCCTCGAATTATCTCCGCTCTAGTTGAGGAAGCTGTAACAGTTGGTGATGTTGTTCGGCTCTTCTCATTTAGACAAGGTGAAGCAAATTTAGTGGAACTAACTTTGCCAGATGATTCTGAGTGCATAGGGAAAACAGTTGAAGAAATTGCACTTCCCGATAACGCTTCGCTAGCTGCAATTCTTCGAGATGGCAGAGTAATTTCAGCCAGTCCTCACGATGTTTTTAGCGCAGGAGATGAACTTTTGTTTGTCGCGTCGGCAAGTGCTGAAAAACAACTAAAGAAATGTTTTATTTCTCAGTAGGTTCGGCAACTGAGGGAGTTTGTTTCACAATCATCCACGTTCCCCACGCAGTGAGAATAAAAAGCGGATAACCCATAGCTAGATTGACAGTGCCAAGTAGATTGACATTTCCGCTTCTGTAAATTGGGTACTGCACCGCTATGCGTCCGAAAAAGAGCGCAACCCATAACCATCCTGCTCGCGTATATACACGCTTGCGCGCAGGGTGTTTGCGCCATAAGAAGTTCTCCCCCAAAATCGGACCCAAGAGCAACCCCATGATTGGCCATCCTGCGATATTTGCGATGAGGTACGCGCTTCCGTATGCCAAATTGGTAAACAACTTTGGAAGATAAAAATCTTGAGCGTGGCCAGTGCGATTAGCTAAGAATGCGCAAAATGCAACGCCCACGAAACCAGAGAGCACGTGTTGCAAAGTATCTTTTCGAATGAGTCGAGTGATCGCTAATACACCGGCAATTACTATTGAAGCAATGACTGCGCGACGAAGTTCATGAGTGATATTGAAGGCAATCAAGAAAACTAAAGCAGGCAAACCAGAATCAAGCAAACCTCTCGTGCCACCAAATGCACTCATGACCTTCGCTCTATCTTCGTGATGGCTCATTTATGCTCTCCCCGTTGACCCGAATCCGCCAGTTCCCCGACCAGAACCGGGTAATTGTGATACTTCAATAAAATCAGCATGTTCTACTTTTTGAATCACTAACTGAGCAATTCGGTCACCACGTTTAAAAGTTACCGCTTCATGTTGATCGTGGTTAATCAAAATTATTTGCAACTCTCCTCGAAAACCAGCATCTACCGTTCCGGGAGTATTGACCATAGAAACCCCGTGCTTGATAGCTAAACCTGATCGCGGATGCACAAAAGCTGCGTATCCATCAGGTAAGGCGATTGCGATTCCAGTTGGCGCAAGAGCTCGCTCCCCCGGAGCAAGAGTTAAATCAATTCGAGTAACTAAATCAGCTCCAGCATCGCCACCCTTGGCATAGCGCGGAAGTGGAACGCCTTCATCGAGGCGTTGAATAAGTACTGAAACCATTATGGATTGATCTCGAAATCTGGATCAACAAAAGCCAACAGTTCGGGCCGGTTTGTTACATAATCCAAATATTCTTTTGGAGAATTTTCCAAAAAATGACTCATTGGGACAATGACAAAAAGCGCTGCTGCTTTGACAGCTATAACGCCATCTGGTGCATTGAGTCGCCCTTCGGCCGATGTGTAAACCTTTCGATTCACTTTTCCTGTAATACGTGCACTGATGTGCAGAGTTGACCCGATGGGAACCGGTTTAAGAAAATCTGTTTCTAAGCGTGCAGTAACAGCGGGTGAGCGAATAAGCCACATTAATTTGCCGAGCGCTTCATCAAATGCCAAAGAGAGTAAACCACCATGTGCCAATCCCGGTGCTCCTTGATGATTTTCTGTGACAGTAAACTCAGCGCTGAGCTCTGTACCTGCGCCAGCATGGGCTACTAATTGCAAACCTGTTGGATGTAAATCTCCGCAACCAAAACAATGACCAAAGTGCGATGGGATTCTGGCGCCTTCTTCGGGAGCTTTTTCATGTCGCGTGGGAATCTCCGAACCTTCCGGAGGAACAGTACTTGCCACACGGCTCATAGGTAGAGGTTACTTCATTACATCCGCTAACGTCTTCCTATGTCGGAAAGTTTGAACTCCAGCCCCATTTTTCGGGAATCTATAGCGCCTCCACTATGGTTATTGGGTTTGTTGTACTCCCTCTTGGCTTCACTATCCTTATCAATTTGGGCGGCGCTGGGAAATACAGCAGGGGCGCTAGCGATTATTCTCTCCACACTGTCACTGGTGCCTATTCGAAGGTCGATAACACTCACCATTGAAGTAACTGATTCAGAAGTTCTCATTAATCGCGCGCATATTGAAAAAATATACCTTGGAGAAATCACCCAACTCGACGCCGACGCAATGCGCGCTACTCGCGGACGCGATGCGGATCCAGCAAGTTTTCTCGCAATTCGCTTCTGGGTAAGTCAAGGAATCAAAGTGCAGATCGAAGATCCTCGAGATCCAACACCGTATTGGTTAATTAGTACGCGCAAAGGAAAAGAACTAGTGCAAGCGTTAAAAAACTAAGCGCACTCTTTACAGACTGCTTTTGCGCCTTCGCCTTTTGCTAGTTGCGAAATGTGATGCACTAAGAAGCAACGAGAGCAGGCAAATTCATCGGTCTGTCTTGGAACCACTCTTACTGAAAGTTCTTCTCCAGATAAATCTGCCCCAGGAAGTTCGATGCTTTCTGCTGCTTCAGCTTCATCGACATCAACTTGACCAGACTGGGCATCAACTCGACGGGCTTTTAACTCCTCGAGTGATTCTTCGTGTAACTCTTCATCAGTTTTTCTGGGGGTGTCGTAGTCAGTTGCCACTACATTCACCTCGCCTTCATCTTCATCAGTGTTGCGGACGCTGGGTATATTTACCTGCGCGGGCGCATAATCGCGTATATCCGGTGCCTTAGTGCTTACAACGCTCGGCGTGTCGAAGTTATTCCTTGCGAGTTTGCTCTCCTTTTATCCCCTGTGAGCGCAATCGCTCAGGGTAGTCGCAGTAACTTCTCTGCAAGTGAGGGATTCACTCGAGCGTGAATGGCAGTTCCCTCTGGAACATATTCTTCACTCAATATTTCGCCATGCTCATGAATGGCGTGAATCAAATCGCCTCGATCGTAGGGAACCACAGTGTTTATCTCAACGCTGGGACGAGGCAACGAATTTTCAATTGCGTGAACCAAGCCTTCCATCCCAAATCCACTTCGAACAGAGAATGCATAGCTTTCTTTTTCATTTCGCAAAATCTCCATGACAATCTCTGGATCGGCAACATCAACTTTATTGATTGCAATAATTTCCTTAATGTGGCCAGCCCCGATGTCATTAATAACTTCGCGAACGGCCCGAATCTGCTCAAATGGATCCGGATGCGAACCATCAACAACATGCACAATAAGGTCTGCTGACTCCACCTCTTCAAGAGTTGATTTGAATGCATCAATGAGTTGATGTGGGAGGTGACGCACGAATCCCACCGTGTCCGTCAAGGTGTATACCCTGCCATCACTTGTATGAGATTGGCGAACTGTAGGATCCAGAGTTGCAAAAAGCGCGTTTTCAACTAACACCCCTGCATTAGTTAACGCATTGAGTAGTGATGACTTTCCTGCATTCGTATACCCGGCTATCGCAACTGATGGAATGCTGTAGCGATTGCGCTCCTGACGCTTTGTATCGCGCGAGATTTTCATTTCAAGAATTTCATCTTTAAGCTTCGCCATTTTGTCGCGGATCTTACGTCGATCGGTTTCAATTTTAGTTTCTCCTGGACCGCGACCACCGATTCCAGCTCCACCCGCGGCCCGACCACCGGCTTGCCTATAAAGTGAATCACCCCATCCACGAAGGCGTGGCAATAAATAAGACATTTGCGCTAATTCAACTTGCGCCTTACCTTCTTTACTTTTTGCATGCTGAGCGAAGATATCCAGAATGAGTGCAGTGCGATCAACAACTTTAACTTTGATTTTCTCTTCTAATTGACGAAGTTGTGAAGGCGAAAGTTCTCCATCGCAAATAACTGTGTCCGCACCGGTTGCTTGCACAACAGCTCGAAGTTCGGCAACTTTTCCAGAACCGATATATGTTGCAGGATCCGGCTTATCTCGTCGCTGGATGAGTCCATCTAATACTTCAGAGCCCGCTGTTTCGGCGAGGGCTTTAAGTTCGGCTAATGAATTCTCTGCCATCAGCGCAGTTCCTTGAGTCCATACGCCCACCAAGACAACTCTTTCCAACTGCAGTTGTCGATATTCGGCCTCGGAAATGTCCTGTAACTCAGTTGAAAAACCCTTAACTCTACGTAGTGCATTTCTTTGCTCTAACTCTGGCTGAGAGTCTTCTCCCTCTGAATCAAAATCAGAAGCCACTCGTGCGCTTTCGCGCAGCAGCGCTTCAAATTCTGCATCGATGTTGGAATCACCAGGCTCTTGAGGCCCAGAAGTTTTTTTACTCACGAGATTGGATCGACACTAGGAAACCAGATACGAAGTTATATCGTGCTCTGAAATAAGCTCGGCCGGACCGCTCAAAATTGCATTGTTATGCGGATCAATTTCAACTTCTAAACGACCACCTGGAGGATAAATAATCCATTTGGCAGGAAGTGGTGATTTGTACTTAAGGGAGGCCGCAAGTGCGACAGCGCACGTTCCGGTACCGCATGATTGCGTTTCTCCAACTCCACGTTCAAAAACCCTCATCTTCAATTCATTGTCGTGAATGAGTTCAACGAATTCAACGTTGACTCCTTCAGGGTATGAGTCTTTCGGGCGCACTATTGGAGGATCTTTAAGGTCACCGATGATGTCGAGTGATTCCACGAATGCCACTGCATGAGGGTTTCCGATGCTGATGTTGTAACCGTTCCAGATTGAACCATTAGCCGAAACTGTTATCTCATCGTGTTCGTCGGTGATCTGACCCATATTGACGGTGATGTCACCCGTACTCGGTACTCGAAGATGCTTAATTCCATCTCGGGTATCGATTGCAAATATTCCTTCCACCTGATGCCCTCGGTTCACTAAGTAGCGAGCCATCACGCGAATTCCGTTGCCGCACATTTCGGCAATTGATCCATCAGCATTCCTATAATCCATGAACCATTTACCATCCGGTGCGGTGATGCGGATTAGCCCATCTGCGCCGATGCCAGAAGCTCTATTGCAGATGGCAGCGGTTTGTGCAGTGGTTATAGAAATCTCACTCGTGGGATCAAAGACAATAACAAAATCATTATGCGTGCCATGGCCGTATGTGGCCGATATTTTTGTATCCATTGGCTTCTGAGTTTACTCGTGCGGAGACTGAGGTGGTAAAACGGGTTTTTCAAGGCGGGAAAGGATGGTCTCTACACGAGGCTGCGCCGGTGATATCCAATCAATTCTTTCATCACGCGAAAACCAGGTTTCTTGACGGCGGGCATATTGCCTTGTCGTACGTTGTGTTTCTTCAATCGCATCCGCTTCAGAGATTAAGCCATCCAGGAACTTGATCACTTGTGCATACCCCAATGCAAGCTGCGCGGTTCGACCCCTCCGCAACCCCGCTTCAATCAAGCGTTGCGTCTCGGCCACCAACCCCAGATCCCACATTGAATTCACACGAGTGCTTATGCGTACATCAAGAGATTCGCGATCCATAACTAATCCAAATTGTTTGGCATGAGGAAAATGGGTGCTGTCTTTTCTAGGCAAATTGGCTGTAAAAGGTTTGCCGGTAATTTCGATAACTTCTAAAGCTCGGATAACTCTACGCAAATTGGCTTTATCAATTGCTAACGCGGCAGCCGGGTCTAACGTTGCAAGTCGTTCGAACATGGCTTGAGGGCCGATTTTCTCTGCCATCGCATTAAGCGATTCGCGAACAGCCTCGTCAGTGTCGGGAAAATTGAGATCATCCAAAATTGCTTTGATATACAGTCCGGTTCCGCCGACGACAACGACATCTTTCCCGCGGGCATGAATTTCAGAAATAATTGCCCTCGCGCGTTCTTGGTACCACGCAACATTTGCATCTTCGTGCACTTCAAGGACATCGAGCATGTGGTGAGGAATTCCTTCACGATTTTCCACATGTAGTTTTGCTGTGCCAATATCCATACCTTTATACAGTTGCATAGAGTCAGCGCTAATAATTTCTGCGCCTAGTTCTTTGGCTACTGCAATGGCCGTCTCGCTCTTGCCCGTTGCGGTTGCACCGCAAATAATTATTAACTTCATGAACGCTTGAGCGGCATTCCTAGCAGAAGTGGGTCGCGAGTTGGACTTTGAGTGCGCGCCTCATGTGCATCGCCACCACGAGTGCGACGAACACCGACGCTTACTCCAGTTAAGAAATGCGGCGCAGCATCATCTAGGTCAACACTCACAATATCTCCTGGTCTTGCCAGATTTTGTGAATCAAAAGCGAAATGAGCCAACCGAAAATCCTCCGTTCGGCCCGACATACGCTCACGTTCTGTATCTCTACGCCCGACATTTTCCGTTACAAGTACGTTCATCCTTTTGCCAATTGATTGCCTGTTAACTGAAAGTGAAATAGCTTCTTGGTGGGCATGCAATCGCGTATATCTCTCCCCCACAATTTCGGGAGCAACCTGATCTGACATTTCCGCAGCTGGTGTTCCTGGTCGCTTTGAATACTGATAGGTGTACGCGGCGCTAAAACGAGCCTGTGTTGCTATATCTAAAGTATCTTGGAAATCGGATTCAGTTTCACCAGGGAAGCCCACAATAATGTCGGTGGTGATTTGTACATCTGGAATGGCGATTCGTGCACGTTCGATAATTCCTAAATAGCGATCCGTTCTATAGGAGCGACGCATTTCCTGTAAAATTCTATTTGAACCAGATTGCAAGGGCATATGTAGATGTGGCATTGCATTGGGACTTTGCGCCATTGCATCAATCACGTCGTCGGTGAAATCGCGAGGATGCGGTGACATAAATCTAACGCGTTCTAAGCCTTCAATTTTTCCGCATGCTCGCACTAAGTCTGCGAAAGCACCTTTATCTCCAAATTCCACTCCATATGCATTTACATTTTGACCAAGGAGAGTAATTTCGATAACACCTTGATCCACCAAAGTTTGAACTTCAAGCAAGATATCTGCAGCTGAACGATCTTTTTCTACACCACGAAGTGTCGGGACAATACAAAACGTGCATGTGTTGTTACAGCCCACCGATACAGATACCCACGCTGAAAAAGCAGAAAAGCGGCGAGCTGGCAATGTAGAAGGAAAATGTTCTAGGGATTCCATAATCTCTATCTGAGATTCTTCTTCTATGCGTGCACGCTCAAGAAGTACGGGCAATGAGCCAATGTTGTGAGTTCCAAAAACAACATCTACATAGGGCGCTTTTTTCATAATAATTGACTGATCTTTTTGCGCTAAGCACCCACCTACCGCTATCTGCATGTGGGGATTGGCTTTTTTAATAGGCGCTAAAAAACTCAAATTTCCATACAGCTTATTGTCAGCATTTTCTCGCACTGCACAGGTGTTAAATACAACGATGTCCGCTTGTTCGCCCGGGGTTACGGGGATATACCCAGCCTCATCAAGCAATCCGGCAATACGTTCTGAATCATGCACATTCATCTGGCACCCGTAGGTTTCAACCAGATATGTACGCGCCATCACCGAGCTTTGCATACGGCAATAGTACTGGCCGAATTAGATTCCGATTTCTCGCATACATGCGTTAATAACGCTACTTGAAAAACCTCTGCGAGCCAGAGCTCCATGAATGCGGCGACGAATAATCTCACTCTCGAGATGGGCAATAGGGCGATATTTGCGATGGGTCAGTTCCATCGCAATTGAAAATTCCTCATCATGACCGATTTCAGAAGTGACTAATTCGATAATGTCCTGACTGACTCCTTTGCCACGAAGTTCGGTAGCGATCGTTCTTTTTGATAATTTCTTGGCTCGTTGACGCGATTCACTCCAGGCGCGCGCGAATTCTTCATCATTGATATGGCCTTGCTCTTGTAGCCGATAGAGAACGGCATTGGCAATATCTTCAGTAACCCCGCGACGTTTAAGTAAGTCGAAGAGCTCGCCCCTACTTTTAGCGCGAGGTGCCAAAGCAACGAGTGCGATGGTCTCGGCTAGAAAGTAGGGGTCCGAGCTTTCGTGAATTGCTGTAGTAGAAATTAGAAATCTACCTCTGCAGTTGCTTCATCGACTGCTGCAACAAGTGCTGGGTCAATTGGCGTTGGTACATAGTGAGTACGAATCTTGCTTTCAATATCATTGGCAAGATCTGGGTTATCGAGCAAGAAATTGCGTGAATTCTCTTTGCCTTGTCCCAATTGGTCGCCTTCGTATGTGTACCAAGCTCCGGACTTCTTGACGATACCGATATCGACACCAAGATCCAAGAGAGAACCTTCGCGGGAGATACCAACGCCGTAGAGAATGTCGAATTCTGCTTGCTTGAAAGGTGGAGCCATCTTGTTCTTAACCACTTTAACGCGAGTGCGGTTACCGACGGCATCTGTGCCATCTTTAAGGGTTTCGATACGACGGATATCTAAGCGTATTGAAGCGTAAAACTTGAGGGCTTTACCACCGGTGGTTGTCTCTGGTGAGCCAAAGAAAACACCAATTTTTTCACGCAACTGATTGATAAAAATTGCAGTGGTCTTTGATTGATGAAGAGCACCGGTAATTTTACGAAGGGCTTGCGACATCAGACGTGCTTGAAGTCCCATATGTGAATCACCCATCTCGCCTTCAATTTCTGCGCGAGGAACAAGCGCTGCGACAGAGTCAACGACGACGATGTCGAGTGCACCGGAGCGAATCAACATATCCATAATTTCTAGCGCTTGTTCGCCCGTATCTGGTTGAGAGACAAGGAGTGCATCAATATCGACGCCAAGTTTCTTTGCATACTCTGCATCAAATGCATGCTCAGCATCGATAAATGCTGCGATTCCACCTGCACGTTGCGCGTTGGCAATTGCGTGAAGTGCAAGAGTTGTTTTACCTGAAGATTCTGGTCCGTAGATTTCGACAACGCGACCGCGTGGCAATCCGCCAATACCAAGGGCGATATCCAAGCTAATTGATCCGGTTGGAATAACTTCTACTACTGAGTTTGCGCGTTCACTCATCTTCATAACTGCGCCTTTTCCGAATTGACGTTCAATCTGGGCAAGGGCTGTATCGAGGGCTTTACTACGATCGTTTGATGCTTTTTCATTAGCTTTTTCGGTAGCCATCATTTTCCTTTCAATTAAACGCCATGTGGCGTTAGTTATGGTCCAGAAGGTACGGAAGGCCACTGGTGGGAAGGCAGGCACTGGGCCTGAACCGTGGAAACCGCTCTGGTTGGGTAGGGATAGAGTATCCGAACACCTGTTCGAACTATACTTTTAGGACCCGACACGCCGTCTGGGCCCCAGGTTCGCGCTGTGGACTACCGCGTCAGCAATGAAGCGTGAACTGCGATGTCGTTCTTAGACAAAGGTTGTAGGAATTGTCCAAGAAGCCACCTCACGGCCATATCTACATGCGTGGGTGATGCAACAGATCTCTCAAGGCCCGCACGTACTCTCGCCCAGAGCTCATCATTGGGGTCGGTTAATAGGCGAGCGAGCGCACCAGGGTCGGTGGACCGCAGTTTGGCAAGGGCCGGGTCGCTAGAAATTTCCCACGCAATCTCTTCAAGTCCGAGGGCGCCGTGAAATAAACGCTCCACTTCACTTTCAATGAGCGCTCGAAGTACTGCATCCTTATCTCGAAAATGGTTGTACAGCGTCGCCCTAGAAACTTGGGCAGTATCGGCAATGTCGATCATTGTCGCTTTATGTAATCCACCTGCAGCAATCAGATTCTTCGTGCCTTCCAGAATTGCGCTACGAGTGCGACGAAAAGATGTCATCTGACGTAAATACGGTTCGTCTTTGATTGATAGCGAATTATCAGTGCTGGGCACTGCGATTAAGCTGCGTCAACTACAGTGAGCTTGACTGTATCGCGTGAAAGTAATTCTATGGACACTAGTTCCCGTGCAACAGTTGTAAGCACTTCGGAAAGTTCTAAATCTAAAGCTTGGCAAATGGAATTAAGTAATTCAGACGATGCTTCCTTTTGACCACGTTCGACCTCAGAGAGATAGCCCAATGAGACTCGTGCTTGGCGTGCAACTTCACGCAAGGTGCGCCCTTGGCTATTGCGAGCAGAGCGAAGAGAAAGTCCAATGTGCGTGCGCAATAACTCCATCATCTGCTCCTTTTCTCTAGACAAATAATCATGAGCCCGTGGGGCCTTACTGGGTTCTAAGGATACGCGCAAAAGCTGAAATTGCGCTGGCAATAGTGGCGTTTTGGACAGATTGGCGGTCTCCATCAAGTTCTAGGTAGGTGCTATGAACGACTGGCCCGCTGATGCCTATCCATACCGTGCCAGGCGATACTCCCTGTGATGGCCCCGGCCCAGCAACACCAGTGGTGGCGATTGCCCATGTTGAAGAAAACTTTGAGGCCACACCTAGAGCCATTGCCATGGCAACTTCTTCACTCACGACGCCAAAGTTTTCAATATCTGCGTGTGAAACCCCCAAGATACTTTCTTTCATCTGGGAGTTATAAGCGATTACTCCTCCACTATAAATTGTGGAAGCGCCAGCAACGCTAGTGATCATTGCACCCAGCCCACCACCAGTGAGTGACTCAGCCGTAGAAAGTGTCTGATCATGGCTTGCTAAGAGTGAGATTATTTCTTGAACTTCACGTCCAATTGCGTGGGTTGGCATGTATCTGACCTATCTCTTTCGAAGTGCAAACAAATACGAAGCTCCCGTAAGCAACGTTATTACAACGCCTACGTACATAAAAATGTCTCTGTATATGAAAAGGCTTTCCTTGAGAGGTAAAACATAGAAGCCCACACCAAAACTGGTCACCATCGTCTTTATCTTTCCGCCTCTATTAGCGGCGATGACGCCTCCTGAAATAACCACCAGGCGCACAATGGTTATTCCAATTTCGCGAGCCAGTATCACGACCGTAATCCACCACGGCATATCGCCCAACAATGAAAGCCCAATCATTGCCGTTCCAACGAGGGCCTTGTCTGCGATCGGATCGAGAAGTTTCCCAAATTCAGTAACGCTGCCACGACTTCTTGCTAACTTGCCATCGACAAAATCCGTCATGCCAACAATAAAGAAGAGCCACCACGCCACAATTCTCCACGTGGAGTCATGTCCGCCGTTTTTGAATAAGAAGTAAGCACACAAAGGCAACGCTGCAATGCGCAAGAGTGTTATCGAATTAGGTAAATTGAGTTCGCTTGGTTTTTTCATAACGCCTCTGCAATCAAATCAGCGCCCATTGCGTCGCTGATGCGTGCACGAACATATTCTCCCGCGCGAAAAGAGGTTCCAATAAATGATGTTGTTCCATCGACTTCTGGTCCTTGATGCTCGGCACGGCCTTCTTGTAGCTCGGCATCCTCAATCAAGACGCTCACTTCTTGGCCAATGCGCACACCTGCTCGCTCGCTCACTAATTCATCAACGATCGATGCCAGATTCTCTACACGCTCGCGGATTAAATCTGGATCTACCTTGTTCTCCAACCCCAGGGCTTCAGTGTTGTCCTCGTCGGAGTAACCAAATACGCCTATGGCATCCAAGTGAGCAGAGCTTACAAAATTCACTAGCTCGTTGTAATCAGATTCACTCTCCCCCGGAAAACCGACAATCACATTAGAGCGAATTCCGGCCTCCGGAGAGATTGCACGAATTTGTTTTATCAAGTGAAGGAATTTTTCGCTATCACCAAAGCGACGCATGGCACGCAAAATATCGGCGCTGGAATGTTGGAACGATAAATCAAAATAGGGAACCACTTTCGGGGTTTCAACGATGGCCTGAATCAACGATGGCCGCATCTCAGCTGGTTGCAGATAAGAAAGTCTGATTCGAGATATTGCATCTATTTCGGAAAGTTGTGGCAAGATTTTTTCCATCAAGCGAAGATCGCCAAGATCTTTTCCATAGGATGTAGTGTTTTCGCTGACAAGAAAAACTTCGCTTACACCATGGTCTGCAAGCCACTGTGCTTCTTCAATAATCTCTTCGGGACGTCTGGATACAAACGAACCGCGGAAATAGGGAATTGCGCAGAACGAGCATCGACGATCGCAACCCGAAGCGATCTTCAACGGAGCCCACGGCGCATTACCTAAACGTTTGCGAAAGAGTGAACCTCCGGCTCCAACTGCAGAGGCATATTGGGCGTCTCGCACTTCGGCGCGCTCCACTGGGGAAATAGGTAATAAAGTTCGACGATCTTTGGGCGAATGAGTCTGATGTTTTTCTCCAGCAACAATTGCTTGTAGCCGCGCACTGATATCTCGATAATCATCGAAACCTAATATCGCATCGGTATCAGGCAAAGCATCGGCTAGCTCATTGCCATATCTTTCGGCCATACACCCAACGGCAACAACTGCGCGGGTTACGCCATGTCCTTTGAGGGAATTTGCTTCTAATAATGTATCAATAGAATCCTTCTTAGCCGATTCTATAAACCCACACGTATTAACTAATGCAACCTCTGCTAATTCAACATCGTCAACTAAAGTCCAGCCATCTGCTTCTAAACGACCGGCTAATTCTTCAGAGTCGACTTCATTGCGGGCGCACCCAAGAGTGACTAAAGCTACGGTGCGTTTCATTGAAGCGATGATACAGATTTAATTCGAAGAATTCGCCCCGAAACTTCGATCGACCACTTCGCCAACCGCCCCAAGGCTTGGTTGCGCGATTCCATTAACAAGTACATCCACTGCCCCGGCATTGCCAAAGCGAACGTTGATCTTTTCATTGGAAGCGAAAGAATTACTCTCACCTTGGGCTAAACGACCAGAAAATAAAATCGTTCCGGTGGAGTCGCTCACCAATAACCACGTCGAACCACGAGTGGCGCTTAGTTGAAGATTGACTTTACTGTCGTTGGAGGAAACGGGAGTTTGACCAGCGCTGGCAGAAGGGCTAGCCGATTGTGATGGTTGGGACATTTCCACTTTAGAGGAAGAAGTTGAGTTAGAAGATTTAAAATTAGAGATAACTATCTGCCCGCCCCCAACGAGTATTACGACCGATGCAGAAATCATTGCTAGCTTCTTGATTGAAACTTTGTTTTTTTCACCCTTCGCGACAGTAACGTTGTTTTCAACTAGCATGTCGTGGATTGAACGCACCGTCTTAGATTGCTCTGTGTCAAAGAGTTCTAAGAGAATTGCTGGATCAACACCAAGTGCTACTGCAACATTTCGAACATGGCCACGTGCATACGTTTCCCCGCCGCATTTTTCAAAGTTATCTGTTTCAAATTCTCGCAAAAGGCTTGCACGAATACTTGTTTTTTCCGCAAGGTCATCAAGACTCATGCCAGCGCTCTTTCGAGCAGAGGCGATTGTTGAACCTAGTGACATGAGCGACCTTTGCAAAACGGAGAAGGTGAGTTCTTAGGATAGCCCTGGCCTCTTGACTTGAACAAGATGGATTTGCCATTTTTGCAAAGAGATAAGTGATATCCCCCGGAGGCATCACCCGCTTTGCTGAACTAGCAGTGAACTAATCGTGAATGGTGTCGAGGACTGCTTCCAAATCTTCAGCTTTGACCAAAACGGTTCTCGCTTTAGAGCCCTCTGATGGTCCGACAATTCCGCGAGACTCCATCAAATCCATCAGGCGTCCAGCTTTTGCAAATCCCACTCGTAATTTTCTTTGCAACATTGACGTTGAGCCAAACTGCGTTGTGACTACCAAGTGAACTGCTTGCAAGAGAAGTTCGATATCGTCGCCAATCTCTTGTTCGCTGATGGCCGTACGTGCCTGAGTGGCAGTGACATCGCTTCGATAACGCGGTGCTAACTGCGCTTTGACATGATTGACAACAACTTCAATCTCTCGTTCAGAAACGTATGCACCTTGTATACGAACTGCTCTACTTGCTCCCATAGGAATAAAAAGTGCATCTCCTTGTCCAACAAGTTTCTCTGCGCCACCAGAGTCCAAAATCACTCGACTATCTGCTAGCGAGCTGGTAGCGAACGAAAGTCTTGATGGCACGTTGGCTTTAATAAGCCCTGTAACAACATCAACGCTGGGGCGTTGAGTAGCTAGAACTAAATGTATTCCTGCAGAACGAGCTAACTGAGTAATTCTTACAACACATTCTTCAACTTCTTTTGCAGCGATCATCATTAAATCTGCAAGCTCATCAATAATCACCAATAAATATGGATATGGCTCAAGGACTCGATCACTTCCTGGTGGCGCAACTGCCTTGCCTGCTCTCACCGCTTTATTGAAATCGTCAATATGACGGTAGCCAAAAGTTGAAAGGTCTTCATACCGAAGGTCCATCTCACGTACTACCCACTGCAACGCATCGGCGGCTTTCTTAGGGCTTGTAATAATTGGAGTAATGAGATGCGGAATTCCTTCATATGCAGTGAGTTCAACGCGCTTAGGATCGATAAGAACTAATCTCACGTCGTCAGGAGTTGCACGCATCAAAATGGAAATAATCATTGCGTTAATCATTGATGATTTACCTGCGCCAGTTGCTCCGGCAACTAGTAAGTGAGGCATCTTCGCTAAGTTTGCACAAACGAAACTTCCTTCGACATCTTTACCCAAAGCTACGAGCATTGGATGATGATCTGAGCCAGCAATCGTTGAACGCAAAACATCACCGAGTGCCACAATTTCACGGTCAGCATTGGGGATTTCAATGCCCACAGCGGACTTGCCCGGAATTGGCGAGAGAATTCGAACCTCAGCACTTGCAACTGCGTAGGAAATATTCTTTGCGAGAGCGGTAATTCTCTCAACTTTAACTGCGCTTCCAAGTTCTACTTCGTATCGAGTAACAGTTGGACCGCGCATAAAACCGGTCACCGCCGCATCAATTTCAAATTGTGCGAACACCTCGGTTAGTGCGGCAACAACACTGTCATTGGCTTTGCTTTTACTTTTAGCCGGTTGCCCTGTGCGCAAACTTTCAGGTGGCGGGAGTTCATAAGGTTTATCGTTTGTAAGGAGTAATTGGACAGGACGCTCAGGGGCAATCTTTTCAGGTTGAGGTGGCAATGCAATGGGAACAGTGAATTCCTCATCAAAACTTTCCTCGTCGATTTCGTCTTCCTCAATATCTTCTGCTTCGTTGTCGCGATGATGCCAATCTGCAACAAGAGGTGTTTCAAATGGCTCGGATTCGGAAATTTCGAAATCGTCACTAATTCTCTTGACGCCTTTAGCGCTTTTATCAAAAATCCATCGAAATACGACACTCACTCGAGAGAAAACTTGAGAGACAGGTGTCGCCGTTATTACAAGAAGCCCAAAAATGAAAAGCAAAATCAGCACTGGATATGTCAACAGTGGGGTCATCAGAGCAATGAGTGGTCTTGAGACCCCATAACCGATCCATCCTCCGCCATGACGCATTGCGGTAGCGCCAGTTCCAGATGAACCATTGAGCATATGTATTAAGCCGGTAGAGCTCAGCAATAATGCAAGTGTTCCAATAGTTATGCGACCGGTTGTTGCTTTCTCATCAGGAACTCGAAACAGTCTTATTGCGAAATAGAGTAAGAGCAACGGAACGATAAGTCCGATACGACCCACGGATCCGTAAATGAAAGAGAAAAGAACACGCCCCAAGAAATTGTTGGAATGAAACCACGTGCCGGCTGACGCTAAGAGCGCAAATATAAAGAAGAGGAATGCAAAGCCATCTCGCTGGTGGGCTGGATCAAGATCACGAGCTCCGCGAGCAACAAAGCGAATAGCACCGCCTAGCGTTTTTGCAAAAAACCACCAGAGGCCAGAAGCTCCACGGGCAATTGGTGCGCCCTTAGATTCCTGCTTCTTCTTTTTAGCCATGGGGTTGAGCGTAATTCCTTAGCAAAATCGCCAAGGTCAGGCGCGCCGATGTGAGGAGCTATACCTCTATTACAAGAGGAACAATCATTGGCCGTCGTCGGTGTTCTCCGCCGACCCATCCGCCAACAGTTTTTCTAACAATTTGAGACAACTGATGTGTTCCATTAATGCCATCTGCAACAGCCACTGCAAGTGCTTTTTCAATTCTCAATTTTACTTCATCGAATAGTTCAAGATCTTCCGCAAAACCGCGTGCATGGATATCAGGACCTGCAACAATTTTTCCACTTTGCGCATCGATAACAACAACTACGGAAATGAAACCTTCTTCACCCAAAATTCTGCGATCTTTTAGCGAAGTTTCAGTGATATCTCCAATACTTTGGCCGTCAACATATACGAAGCCAACAGGCACACTTCCTGAAATTTTTGCCTCGTGATTAATTAAGTCAACAACAATTCCGTTTTCAACAATAATTGCATTTTCGCGAGGTACACCAGTTTGAATTGCCAATTCGGCATTGGCACGTAAATGGCGCCATTCTCCGTGCACCGGCATGACATATTTAGGTTTTACTATGTTGTAGCAATAAAGAAGTTCCCCCGCTGCGGCATGGCCAGATACGTGCACTAAAGCGTTTCCTTTATGCACGACTCGAGCACCAAATCGCGTAAGTTCGTTGATAATACGATAAACGGGATTTTCATTTCCTGGGATCAACGAAGAGGCCAGTACGACTGTGTCACCTTCTCCAACACGGATTGCATGATCACCGTTTGCCATACGAGAAAGTGCTGCAAGTGG
>CAILKF010000074.1 GCA_903834705.1 uncultured Actinomycetes bacterium | reverse complement strand
CTTCGCCTGAAGAGTCGCGAACTAAAGTGACAACCCCAAATGCGCCAACGGTTGCAACTCCATAGGCGAATAAGTAGAAGATAGAAGCGTCTAGCCCTGACTTATTGAGTGCAATGACTCCCGCTAGCAAGAATCCTGCATGAGCAATTGATGAATAAGCCAACATGCGCTTTACATCCCGCTGAGCAATAGCAACAACAGAACCAAAAAGCATCGTGATGATCGCAATGATTGACATCATCGGACGCCAATCCCAGTTGGCATTTGCAAGTGATGTATAGAAAATTCTTAACATTGCGCCAAATGCTGCGACCTTTGTCGCCGCTGCCATGAACGCTGTAATCGGAGTAGGTGCTCCTTGATAGACATCTGGAGTCCATGCATGGAATGGCACTGCGCCAACTTTGAATAAGAGACCTATTGATAAGAAAGCGATGCCCATCAGCAAGAAGACGTCGTTACCACTTCCGCCTACAACTGCTGAGCGAATACCCGCTAAAGAAACAGATCCTGAATACCCATAAAGATAGGCAGCTCCAAAGAGGAAGAACGCGGATGAGAAAGCACCGAGCAAGAAATACTTAAGTGCTGCTTCCTGTGACATAAGTCTGCGACGGCGAGAAAGGCCTGCCATTAAATACAACGGCAAAGAAAGCATTTCAAGGGCAACAAACAATGTGATTAAGTCATTGGCTGCAGGAAAGAGAAGCATTCCAGCGACTGCAAATAGAGTCAGTGGGAATACTTCAGTTAGCTTCTCACCACTTTGCAACGAATCGCGCTCCTCTGGCGAACCAGGGACTGCGGCAGCAAGTACAGTGAAATGTTCATTGTCTGCGATGAGTGCAACTGCAAGTATCGCAATCAATAAAATAGACCCCTGCATAAGGACCGTTGCACCATCAATGGCAACCGATCCCATCGCAGCCGAGAGCGAGCTCTCGTGGCGAATACGCCACAGTTGAATCAGTGCAAGTATTAGTGAGCCAAAAGTTATACAAAGCTGAGAAATTGGACGGACTTTACGAGATAAAAACGCCTCTATTAATACTCCAATTAGGGCGCCACCCAAGACAATTAAAATTGGTGATAATTGTGAGTAAGAAAGTTTGGGAACAATAAAGTCAGTCATTTACTTACCCGCCTTTGGATCGATCTGAGCAAGTGGGTCGGTAAATCCAGCTTGTGTAATTGTGTGCGTTGACGCTGGGTTAATGATGTTCAGTAGTGGAGATGGATAAAAACCAAGGCCGATAATGACTGCAATGACCGGAGCAATCGCAATCTTTTCTCTTACATTCAAATCAGAGAGCGCCTCGTTGCCAGGCATCGTTGGACCATGAAGCGAGCGTTGGATCGGAATCAGTATGTATAAAGCAGCAAGAACAATTCCGAAGGTACCGATAATTGCAGCAACGGGATAACGCGTATATGTACCAACAAGCACTAAGAACTCACTTACGAAGCTAGAGAGACCTGGCAAAGCCAAGCTCGACATGCCTGCAAAAAAGAAAGTCCATGCCATTACAGGAGTGACTCGTTGTAGCCCACCAAAGTCTGAAATCTTTGACGAACCTCGACGCGACATCATCCAACCACCGACTATAAAGAGCGCTGCAGTAGAGAAGCCATGATTGAACATATACAAAGTGGCCCCTGAGTGACCTTGTGAGGTCATGGCAAAAATTCCCATGGTGATAAAACCGAAGTGGGAAATAGAGGTGAAGGCGATTAAGCGTTTCAAATCTTTTTGTCCGATGGCAAGGAAAGCGCCGTAAATAATAGAAATTACAGCTAACACCAGAATCATTGGTGTGAAAGTTTTAGAGGCTTCAGGAAATAGTGTTAAGCAATAACGAATCATTCCAAAAGTTCCGACCTTGTCCAGAATTCCCAAAAGCAAAACTGACGTTCCTGGAGTTGCTGACTGCGCTGCATCTGGCAACCAAGTATGCAAAGGCCAGAGTGGCGCCTTAATAGCAAAAGCAATGAAGAATCCGAGGAAGAGAAGGTTCTGTGTCGTTGAGCTCATTTGGAGCTGAGACAAAGCATTGATATTGAATGTATGTGCGCCTTGCTCACCTGAGAGAACATAAAGGCCAATTATCGAAGCCAACATTAATAATCCACCGAAGAGTGAATAGATAAGGAACTTCACCGCAGCAGCATTGCGTTGTCCGGTTCCATATCCTCCGATGAGGAAATAAACAGGAATCAGCATTGCTTCAAAGAAGACATAGAAGAGGAAGAGATCATTTGCGCTAAATACGCCAATAATCATTGTCTCTAGTACCAAAACTAAAATATAAAATGTCTTTGCGCTCCAGCGACCACCATTTGATTCATTCCATCCAGAAAGAACAACTATTGGCGCGAGCAGGGCTGAAAGAAGAATTAATACAAGTGCTATACCGTCAACGCCAACGGAATAATTAATTCCAAACGTCGGGATCCACGAGTGAGTTTCAACAAACTGTAAATCTGTTTTCCCTCTATCAAATCTCAAAGTCATAACTATTACGCCGACAGCAACAAGGATTGTCGTCAATAAAGTCATTTGCTTAGCTAGAAGTGACTTCGTTGTTGGAATCGCAGAAATCAGCAGAGCTCCGATAAGAGGTAAAAGCATGAGAGAAGTCAGCATGTTCATAGCGTCACCACCCAAATTGTTGCCACTAACCCGATTGCTCCAACCAGAATCCACAATGCGTAGCTTCGGACGAACCCGGTCTGAGTTGTTCTCAAAATATTTCCCGCACCTACTGCAAAGCGTCCTACTCCGCGAACAGCGCCATCAATTAATGTTGTGTCTGCAGTTTGCAAACCACGCGTAATAGCTTGACCAGGGCGCATAAAGACTGCCTCATTGAAATCATCTTGTAACAAGTCGCGTCGAGCGATTTTTGTAAAGACAGTGACATCTGTTGGAGCAACCTGGGGAACCTCATTGAGGAGGTATTTGATGATCGCAAAGCCAACGCCAATTACAACTAATACCAGCGCCAAAATTGATACAACTGCCGGGCTAAGGAGTTCTGCTTCATGTGCCATATGGCCACCGACTACGGGTTCAAGCCAATTCTTTAGCGAATCTCCGCGAGAGAAGAAGAATCCCGAAGCAACGGAACCAAAAGCAAGAAGAACCATTGGTGCCCACATTAAGAATGGAGACTCATGAGGATGGGCTTTATCATCCCATCTCTTACTTCCTGCAAAAGTTAAAATCACAACACGTGTCATATAGAAGGCAGTAATCATTGCACCAAGGAGTGCTGCGCTTCCCAAAGTTATACCTTTAATTCCACCTGCGTTGAATGCGACTTCAATAATCTTGTCTTTGGAATAGAAACCGGCAAATGGGGGAACTCCAATAATTGCCAAGTATCCAAGTCCAAATGTGGCAAAAGTGATTGGCATAAATTTGCGTAATCCGCCATAGCGACGCATATTCACTTCATCGTTCATGCCGTGCATGACTGAACCTGCACCTAAGAACATGCCAGCTTTAAAGAATCCATGTGTTAGCAGATGCATGATTGCAAATGCATAACCAGCAGGGCCAAGGCCAGCACCCAAAACCATGTAACCAATTTGCGACATTGTCGATGCAGCGAGGGCTTTTTTGATGTCATCTTTTGCCATACCGATGATGGCACCAAAGAGGAGCGTAATTACGCCGATGACTGCAACTGCTAATTGAGCGTTCGGTGCAAGATCAAAAATGAAATTGGATCGTGTTATTAAATACACTCCAGCAGTAACCATCGTTGCTGCGTGGATAAGAGCCGAAACCGGAGTTGGGCCCGCCATTGCGTCACCAAGCCACGCCTGCAACGGGAACTGTGCTGATTTTCCAGTTGCTGCAACGAGCAACATAATTCCGATAGCAGTCAGTGCGCCAGTGGATGCATGACTGGCATGTTCTTTAACGCCATCAAATGAGACTGTTCCTAGAGTTGCAAATGCGATCATGATTGCAAGTGAGAGCCCCATATCGCCAACGCGGTTGGCCACAAAGGCCTTCTTTGCTGCCGTTGCATAGGTGGGCTTTTGATTCCAAAAACCAATGAGCAAGTAGGAAGCCAGACCTACGCCTTCCCAGCCAACATAAAGATTGAGATAAGAATCGCCAAGCACTAACAAGAGCATCGCTGCGATAAAGAAGTTGAGGTAAGCAAAAAAGCGCCTGCGGTCTAAATCGTGGGACATATATGCAATGGAATAGATGTGAATCAAAGTTCCTACTCCAGTTATCAGTAAAACAAAGCAGATTGAGAGTTGGTCAACTAGAAGTCCGGCATCAACTTGAAATGAGCCAACAGAAATCCAGTTAAAGAGTTTCTGAGTCATTGCACGTTGACCATCTGAGTTTCCGAGCATCTGTATAAAGAGGTAGACACCTACGGCAAATGAACTTGCCGACATCAGCGTTCCAAAAATGTGTCCCCATTTATCTGAGCGACGTCCTGCCAACAATAGAACCGTTGCTCCAAAGAGAGGGAGTGCGATGAGGTAGACCAGTGAGTTGCTTGTCATGGGGTCACCGTTTCAACAAACTGGCATCATCAACTGATGCCGATCGACGAGAGCGATATATCGTGACGATGATTGCTAGTCCGACAACAACTTCGCAAGCAGCTACCACCATTGTAAAAAACGCTACAACTTGTCCATCGAGATTGCCATTAATTCTGGCAAAGGTTACAAATGCTAAGTTGCATGCGTTAAGCATCAACTCAACGCACATAAAAATAACGATTGCGTTGCGACGTACTACAACGCCAATTGCACCGATTGTGAAGAGAAGTGCCGAGATGTACAAATAATTTGCTGGATTCATTACTCCTCCTCGCTTTCGATAGTGCTGAGTTGGAACGGGCGAGAATCAATAACATCTCCGCGCGCCTTTAACGTTGCCGAGATTGATGCTTGGGCTGGAGTTCCATCAGGAAGAAGTGCGGGAACATCAACTGCGTTATGAAGTGCGTAAACACCCGGGCCTGGAAGTCCTGCAGCTTTTGCCAATGAAGTTCCGCGGAAACGTGCAGTAGCAAGATCGCGTTGAGTTGGGCGAGCAATGATGCGGTGATTGTGGGCTAAAACCATTGCGCCTAGGGCTGCAGTAATAAGGAGTGCTGAAACAACTTCAAAGGCCCACACATATTTTGAGAAGAGAAGTCCGGCAAGAGCCTGAACGTTTCCCCCGGCATTTGCATCTGTAAGACCGACAAAGGAGCGACCAAGAGTTGCATGCCCAATCAACGAAATAAGTAATCCGCCAAAACCTAGGGCTGCAACTATTGCAATGGGACGAAGTCCTCTGATTGTTTCAGTTAAAGACTCTGATGATTCAACTCCAACTAACATCAAGATAAATAGGAAAAGCATCATGACTGCACCGGTGTAAACAACTACTTGGACGATTCCAAGAAAAACAGCATCTTGTGCAATGTAGAAAATTGCTAGAGAGATCATTACCCACGCCAATAAAATCGCGGAATGGACCGCTTTCTTTACGACCACCATTCCGAGTGCTGCCAAAACGGCTAATGGTCCAAGAATCCAATACAAAACTGCCTCAGGAGTTTGCGTGCGTCCAATTTCTATCACTTGGTGCATCATGGCTTCTCCTGTGATGGATGTGAACCAAGCACATCACCCTTGTAATAATTGCTGTCATCCATATCTGGATACATAGGGTGCGGTGGCATCAACATTCCTTGACGAAGTGGCGCGAGTAGATCTTGCTTTTCGTAAATCAAACTTTCGCGTGACTCATCTGCCAATTCAAATTCGTTTGTCATTGTCAGCGCGCGAGTTGGGCACGCCTCAATACAAAGCCCGCAGAAAATACAGCGCAGATAATTGATTTGATAAACCTTGCCGTAGCGCTCCCCCGGAGACATTCTGTTCTCTTCGGTATTAGAAGCGCCTTCAACGTAAATCGCATCAGCGGGACAGGCCCATGCGCAGAGTTCGCAACCAATACATTTTTCAAGACCATCTGCATGGCGATTGAGTTGATGGCGACCATGAAAACGTGGCGCAGTGCCTTCTCGTTCTTCTGGATACTGAACCGTATTAACTTTCTTAAACATCGTGATGAAGGTGACCCAGAAACCCTTTAATTGGTTACCTATGCTTGCTGGTCCATCATTTTTTACAGGGGCAGATTGAACAGCCTCAAGACCTAAGTCGCGACGGAATGATTCAACTGGGAGATCTTGATTTTCAGCCATGCTGTTCCTCCGTTATTTTCGTTGGAATCTGAGGGACGGCAAAATTTGGCGATGAAGGTTCGGCATAGGTCTTCTTTGCCTTTTTCTTCGATGCTTCGTAGAGAAGATTGATGAGCAGAACTAAAGCAACGATCACAAAGGAAGCAGCAAGAACGCTGATTCGCGAAGCTCCACGCAATGAAAGAACTCGGAGTGTGGAAACAACCATGATCCAGAACAAGCTCACTGGGATGAGGACTTTCCATCCAAATTTCATGAATTGGTCATACCGCATTCTTGGCAATGTTCCACGAAGCCAGACGAAAATAAAGAAGAAGAATGAAACTTTGGCAAAGAACC
Organism: uncultured Actinomycetes bacterium; assembly: GCA_903834705.1. Taxonomy (GTDB): domain Bacteria; phylum Actinomycetota; class Actinomycetes; order Nanopelagicales; family Nanopelagicaceae; genus QYPT01. The sequence goes on along the minus strand of CAILKF010000074.1, from coordinate 6,034 downwards.
AAACGAGAGTGAACCAGCCACCAAGCCATTGCTCAGTAAAAGTTAAACCAGGAAGTGCGTGGTATCCGCCAAGGAAAAGCGTTGTAGCAAGAGCAGAAACTCCGACAATGTTTACATACTCGGCTAAGAAGAAGAGTGCGAACTTCAACGAAGAATACTCGGTATGGAATCCACCAACGAGCTCGCCCTCTGCTTCAGCTAAGTCAAATGGTGCGCGGTTGGTTTCACCGACCATTGAAATTACATAAATCACGAATGAAGGAAAGAGGACTACGGCGTACCACCACTTTTGTTGTGCGGCGACAATGTCTGAGGTGGACATTGATCCTGCATAAATAAATACGGCGACAAGTGAGAGCCCCATTGCCACTTCGTAAGAAATAACTTGAGCACTTGATCGCAAGCCACCTAACAATGGATACGTAGAGCCAGATGACCAACCTGCAAGGACGATTCCGTAAACGCCAACAGATGCAATTGCGAGAACGTACAAAACACCGACTGGTATATCTGTTAATTGCATTGCTGTCTTGTGGCCAAAGAGGTTCACTTCACCAGTCATGGGAATGACAGCAAAGGCCATAAAGCAAGCTGTGGCACTAATAATTGGGGCAATTACGAAAACTACGACATCTGCTGCCGCAGGAATGAGATCTTCCTTAAGCGCAAGTTTTACACCGTCGGCTAAAGATTGAACAAGTCCAAATGGACCAACTCGGTTAGGGCCGATGCGCTGCTGCATGCGGGCAACAACTCGTCTTTCGGCCCAAATACAAATTAACGTAGCAAGTACGCAGATAACGAAAACTAATACTCCCTTAACAAGGATGAGCCAACCTGGATCGTGGCCAATGAGTTCTGCTGTTTTCATTATGCCTTCCCAACTTTTACTAATGTGCCACTGGCACTGCCGAGAGTTTCTAATAAATGCGCACCACGAGATTTACGAGGCAACCACACTGCGTCATCATGAATATTTTCAACAAGGACTGGAAGTATGATTGAACCTTGAGTGTTAGAGACCTTAACGTTATCGCCATCAACAACCCCAAGCGCGCTTGCCCGCTTTGGAGAAATTACGACAACGCTCTTGCGCGCCGTTCCGGCCAAATTAACTTCGCCTTCTTGTAAAGAACCGTCGTCTAATAATCGTCGCCACGATGTAAGAATTGCTTCATCGCTCGTAACTGAAATGTTCTTGGAATTTGATGCTGTAAACGAAGCACGAGCGCCATCCCATTTACTTAACGTTGCAAATTCCTTTGCTGCTGATTTAACCGTGTTAAGAGTAATTGGTTTACCAATCGCATCGGCCAACATCGAAAGTATACGAACATCACTACGTTGCAATGACCCTTCCACCGCTGATTCAAATAAACGTGAGCGACCTTCCCAGTTCATGAAAGAACCAGACTTTTCAGTAACTGAAGCGACCGGGAAAACAACATCGGCTCGAGATGTCACTGCACTTGGGCGAATTTCAAAACTTACGACAAATGCGCGGTCCAGTGCTAAAAGTGCTTCACTTGCTAATGCGCCATCAAGTGGATCTACGCCTCCCACAACAAGGGCATCGAGTTCTCCTGTTTTTGCAGATGCAAAAATCTGATCCGAATTTTTTCCGGCGCTTGTAGGCAAGGAATCTACGCCCCATGCAGTTGCAACATCCACGCGTGCCGCAGGGTCAGATACAGGTCGTCCGCCAGGCAAAAGATTTCCGATTGCTCCAGTTGCGATCGCGCCGGGTTCGCCAGCGCGACGAGGAATCCATCCGATTTTGGCGTTAGTACGACCTGCAAGTGCAACAACAGCAGAAAGTGTGCCGGCGCTTTCGCATGCACGCTCTCCTACAAGTATTACTGACTTGGCAGTCAATTCAATTTTTGCAATTGCTTCTGCTTCACTGCCTGGAGCAACAGCAATAAAAATGGCTTGCAACTTTTCATTTCCGCGAGATAGCTTGGTAGCAATTGCGCTGACTTTAAGCGCACGTTTTCTAACATGCTTCATAATGCGCAAGAAAACAATTGGTGACTCTTCTTCTGGCTCAAAACCTACAAGAAGAACGTGGTCTGCGCGGTCAAGATCACGATAAGTAGTTGATGTACCAACAACATGAGATGCGATGAAATCACGTTCTTCATCGCTAGAAACTCTTGAGCGGAAATCAATGTCGTTGGTATTTAAAGTTACTCGCGCAAATTTGCTATATCCATAAGCATCTTCAACTGTGGTGCGACCGCCCACTAATACTCCGACTCGCTTTCCTTTTAAACCGAGTGAAGCAGCAGCTATTGCCTCTGGCCAAGATGCTTCACGTAATTCACCTGATGAATCGCGTACTAATGGATTTGTGATGCGATCAAGGGCTGTCACATATTTAAATGCCCAGCGACCTTTATCGCAGTTCCACTCCTCATTAACTTCAGGATCATCACCTGCAAGGCGACGAAGTGTCTTACCTCTACGGATGTCGGTACGAAGTGCGCAACCCGAGGCGCAGTGTTCGCAGGCAGATGGAGTTGAAACAAGATCAAATGGACGGGCTTGGAATCGATATGAAGCTCCGGTCAATGCACCAACTGGGCAAATCTGAACTGTGTTGCCGGAGAAATATGATTCAAATGGTTGGTTCTGATAAATACCAACTTGCTGTAATGCACCGCGTTCATTAAGAGTAATAAACGGATCTGCAGCGATCTGCTCAGAAAAACGAGTGCATCGGGCACAAAGCACGCAACGTTCTCTGTCTAAAAGAACCTGAGAAGAAATATTGATTGGCTTATCAAATAAGCGCTTCTTGCCTTCAAAACGAGACTCACCACGACCAGTGCTCATCGCTTGATTTTGCAATGGGCACTCGCCACCTTTGTCGCAAACAGGGCAATCAAGTGGGTGGTTAACGAGTAAGAAGTCCATGATTCCCTCTTGCGCTTTCTGCGCAACAGGTGAAGTTAATTGTGTTTTCACGATCATTCCAGGTTCGACTGGAATCGTGCATGATGCTTGTGGTTTTGGAAATGGTCTTCCATTAATTTCAATATCAACTAGGCACTGGCGACATGCTCCTACTGGATCCAAAAGTGGGTGATCGCAGAAACGAGGAATCTGAATTCCAAGTTTTTCTGCCGCACGAATTACAAGAGTTCCTTTGGGAACGCTCACTTCAAAACCATCGATAACAACGGTGATCATGTCAACAACTTCTGTTGTCATCAAACACCTGCCTTTTCAAAAAGCGTTGATGCTTGAGGATCAAGTGGGCAACCACCATTGTGGAGGTGCTCCATATATTCGCTACGGAAATACTTGAGTGAAGAAACTATCGGACTTGCCGCGCCATCTGCCAGTGCGCAAAATGAACGACCCATAATGTTGCTACACAAATCTAGTAACTTATCTAAATCGGCTTCTGTACCTTTTCCGCTTTCGAGATCTTTAAGAATCTGAACAAGCCACCACGTACCTTCGCGGCACGGTGTGCATTTTCCGCAAGATTCGTGTTTGTAAAATTCTGTCCAACGCAATACAGCGCGAACGATGCAAGTTGTTTCATCAAATATTTGAAGTGCTTTTGTTCCGAGCATCGATCCAGCTGCAGAGACACCTTCATAATCAAGCGGTGTATCTAAATGCTCGGCAGTAAATAGTGGCGTAGATGAACCACCCGGTGTCCAAAACTTAAGTTGGTGACCTTTGCGAATACCGCCTGCAAGTTCTAGAAGCTCGCGCAAAGTGATTCCAAGAGGAGCTTCAAATTGACCCGGATTGGCAACATGGCCGGAGAGTGAATAAAGGGTCATTCCTTTACTTTTTTCAGTGCCCATGGCTTGAAACCATTCAGCACCATTATTAATAATGGATGGAACTGAAGCAATTGATTCAACGTTATTTACAACTGTTGGGCGCGCATAAAGTCCTGCAATTGCTGGAAATGGCGGACGTAAGCGAGGTTGTCCACGGAAACCTTCTAGTGAATCAAGAAGGGCTGTTTCTTCTCCGCAAATGTAAGCACCAGCTCCAACGTGAAGAACCAATTCTAAATCAACACCGGACCCAAAAATGTTCTTACCGAGATGTCCGGCTTTATATGCGTCTTCAATAGCCTGTTGAACTCGGCGAACAACATGTGTTACCTCGCCACGAATATAAATAAAAGCGTATTTCGCGCGAATTGCATAGGAGCCAATAATGATTCCTTCAATGAGCACATGCGGGTTGGCGAGCAACAAAGGCATGTCCTTACATGTGCCTGGCTCAGACTCATCTGCGTTAACAACTAAATAGTGATCTTTGTTGTCACCTTGTGGGATGAAGCCCCACTTCATTCCTGTTGGGAAACCTGCTCCGCCACGACCGCGCAAACCCGAATCTTTAACGAGCTGGATAATTGCATCAGGTTCCATCTTGAGCGCTTTTGCCGCAGCCGTGTAACCACCGTGGCGCTTATAACCTTCGATAGTAAATGAATCTTTCTCATCCCAATGTGCAGAGAGCACTGGAGTTAACTTTGTCATCCTTGCGCTCCCTTCTTTGAAATCTTTAGCCCTAATAGCGAAGCATCTCCGGCTTGGACGCCTTCATTTGCATGACCATCGTTGAGTCCGGCCAATACTGCAGAAGTTTCTTTCCAGTTGTGTAATTCATTTGGCCCACGAGTTGGTGGCTTTGGATTGCCAGCTCGCATTGAATCAACAAGATCTTTCGCTGACTGAACAGTTTGATTATCGTAAAATTCCCAGTTAGCCATCACGACAGGTGCATAATCACATGCAGCGTTACATTCGATGTGTTCAAGTGAAACTTGTCCATCAGCTGTTACGCCATCATTTTCGAGTCCTAAATGCTCTTTTAGGCCTGCAAATATGGCATCTCCACCCATTACAGCGCAGAGAGTATTTGTGCAGACGCCAACGTGATATTCGCCAACTGGTTTTCTCTTATATTGAGTATAAAAAGTTGAAACAGCTGAAACTTCTGCAGTTTCTAATTCTAGTTTCTTAGCAATTAATTCAATCGCTTCATTGGTTACAAATCCGTCAACAGATTGCGCAAAATGTAACAATGGCATGATTGCAGAACGCTTGCGGGGGTAGCGAGCGATAATTGAATCCATCACCTGTTGTTCTTTGTCTAAGAATGCCATTAGCGATCAACACCTCCCATAACAGGATCAATAGAGGCAACCGCACCAATAATGTCGGCAATCAAACTGCCTTCGCACATTGCTGACGTTGATTGTAAATTGTTAAAAGATGGTTCGCGGAAGTGAACTCGGTATGGCTTCGTTCCGCCATCGGATACAAGGTGAACGCCAAGTTCTCCTCGCGGTGATTCAACTGCCGAATACACCTGACCGGCTGGAACATGGAAACCTTCTGTAACTAATTTGAAGTGATGAATCAGTGATTCCATCGAGGTGCCCATGATCTGGCGAATGTGATCAAGTGAGTTTCCGAGACCGTCGCCGCCAAGTGCAAGTTGTGATGGCCAAGCGATTTTCTTATCTGCAACCATGACTGGTGCACCTTCAAGTTTTTCAAGTACATCAACACATTGTTCGATAATGCGAAGTGACTGTTCTAATTCATTCATCCGAATCAGGAAGCGTCCATAAACATCGCAAGTATCGGCAGTTATTACATCGAAGTTGTAATTTTCATATCCGCTATAAGGAGCAGTCTTGCGAAGATCCCATGGCAAGCCAGTTGAGCGAAGTACCGGGCCAGTCACACCTAACGTCGTACATCCGGCGAGATCGAGGTACCCAATTCCTTCAGTGCGCTTCATCCAGATGCTATTTCCAACTAAAAGTTTCTCGTTATCTTTAAAGTCGCGACGAAGTTCTTTAACGCTTTCGCGAATCTTTGTAAGTGCGCCAGCTGGCAAATCTTGGGCAACTCCACCTGGGCGGATATAGGCCATATTCATGCGCAGACCTGCGATTAGCTCGAATATATCCAGGACTTTTTCACGTTCGCGGAAGCAGAAAATCATCGGAGAAAGTGCACCGAGTTCGAGTGCTCCTGTACCT
>CAILKF010000073.1 GCA_903834705.1 uncultured Actinomycetes bacterium | reverse complement strand
GAAACTTTGCAATCAATCAGGCCAACCGTGCCATCATCATTATGTGCGATGAGATCGTAGATTCCGTTGATTCTCCATCGTGTTGGCTTGCCATCTATTTCAATAGGTTTGCTTTTAACCCATTGCCCCCATTGCTTCACAACGCCTGGTCGAAGTGATGCGTCGATATCGGGCATGGATGCGCGCCTGAAATGCTCTTCTTGTGATTGAGAAAGCGGCTTTACCAGAGGGAACTGCCCGGGCATGATCACCTTGTACCAGTATTTAATCCATAAACATCGCCGGCACGTAGATAGACCGAAAGTTAAATCAGAAGGAGAGATATTTTCACGTGCAGGCGATGCCGGCTTATTCATAGTGCAAGTATTACCCAAGGGCTTGTCGAAGTGCGCTGACAAGGATGAACGCGCCGAGTGCAATCATGACGCTTCCTCCAATTGCTCTTAATGTAACTAACCGGGATGCATCCGTTGCTAACCATTGACGAGCGGTGCCAGCGAGCAGGCCCCACGTGCCATCGGAGAACCAACACATCACGACAAAGAGCGCTCCAAGAAATAGCAACTGTAACGTCGCGCTACCTTGATTTCGATCGATAAATTGCGGGAGCACTGCAGCGTAGAAAACAAGCGTTTTTGGATTAAGTACGGCAACCCAAAAACCCTCGCGCATTGAACGAAAACCTGATGGTTGGTCTGTTCCTTTTGCTCGCATATCGGCAGCATGTGCATGGCGATGTCTTAATGCATCAATTCCTAGATAGACAAGGTAAGAGCCCCCACCCCATTGCACGAGTGCAAATGCAAGGTCAGAGCGTTGCAAAATGGGGCCAAGGCCAACAGCCACGAGTGCAGAGAGAATGAAAGAACCGGCGGCATTTCCAGTAACTGTATAGAGCGCTGTTTTTCTGCCCCACGAAACTGCTCTGGCAATAATAAATAAAACACTTGGGCCAGGAGCCAAAATAATAATTATTGAAGTCGCTAAATATTCACCGAGGCGACTTGGAAACATGTGTATATGTTATATGAATTGGAGTGCAGAAATAGGAGAGGGCGGTAGCCGTTTTACCAGCTACCGCCCTCTTGCCAACTTTTAATTCACGAGAGAATTATGAATTACCCCGTGATTTTGCAATAGAACTCAACACTTGGTACCCAACAACAGCTACAAGTGTTGCGTTGATAATGCCACCGAATGAATAGTCACCGCTTGTCCAAGACATATCTGCGATGCCAATAATCAAAGCAGAGGCAGCGATAATTAAGTTCGTTGACTTTGAGAAATCAACTTTGCCTTCAATCCAGATTCGCGCACCAAGTACGCCAATCATTCCAAAGAGGGCAACGCCAACGCCACCGAGTGCGCCAACTGGAGTTGAACTCAATACTGCACCAAATTTTGGCGAGAGTGAAAGCAAAATTGCTCCCACGCCTGCAATCCAATAGGCAGCAGTTGAGTAGACGCGAGTGGCAGCCATAACACCAATGTTTTCAGCGTATGTTGTAGTTCCAGAACCGCCACCAGCACCGGCCAGAGTTGTTGCAACTCCATCAGCAAAGAGGGCCATTCCCATTTGATCATCAAGGTTCTTTCCAGTCATCGCAGATACTGCTTTAACGTGTCCAACGTTTTCTGCAATAAGCACAAGTACAACTGGCAGGAATAGAAGAATCGCGTTCATATCAAATGTAGGGCTTGTGAATGATGGCATCGCAAACAATTTTGCTGAAGTAATGCCGTCAGTTTTTACATCGCCCATAAGGAGTGCAACAACGTATCCAACAACCAGGCCTAGGAAAATGCTGATGCGACCCAAAAATCCACGGGAGAATGCTGAGATCAAGCCGATGGATGCCAAGGTAATGATTCCGACAAGTGGACCCTGTACGAAATTATTTTTTGCAGCACCTGCAAGATTTAAGCCAATGACCATAACGATTGTGCCGGTAACAAGTGGAGGAAGGAGCCAATTGATCCAGCCGATGCCTGCAGATTTAACAATGAGGCCGATGATTGCCAAAATGACACCGGTTGCAACCACACCACCCAGGGCGCTAGACATTCCGCCTCCAGCTTTAGCAGCAGCAATAGGAGCCAAGAATGCAAAGGAAGATCCCAGATAGCTAGGAACTCGGTTCTTTGTAATAGTCAGGAATAGGAGAGTTCCAATTCCTGAGAAGAACAAGGTTGTAGTTGGAGGCAGACCGGTAATGATTGGGACTAAGAATGTGGCACCAAACATTGCGGCGATATGTTGTACGCCGACACCGATTGTCCGGGGCCAACTTAAGCGCTCATCTGTTGAAACAACTTCTCCTGCACCAATGGTCTTGCCAGTGCCGTGAAGTTTCCACGTGAGTAGAGACATTAATCATTCCTTCCGAAGCGCTGCTTTCTCGGGTGAGAGCAGCTGATGAATGTGCGTATCTAGGGTAGAACTGAGGCCGATTTGGCCCACGATTACTGGGAAGTACGCCACGCCGAGGGCAATTGAGCGCCCAGGTTGCCTCCAGGGCCTATATCCGATTAGATGAGCACTCGATATATCGAATCGATATACAAGCAGGAGTATCCCCACCTGCCGGCAATTCTCGAGTGAAAAGGCGACCATCACAATGCGATCACGGAGCGAGTCCCTGGAGTTTGCCCTCCTTGGCCTTCTATCGCAGAGCCCACTTCACGGGTATGAACTACGTAAGCGTTTGATTGCTATATACGGACCTTTCCGCGCTCTCTCATTTTCAGTTCTTTATCCGCAATTACGCAGAATGCTTGATGCCGGACTCATTGAAGAATCACTCAGTGATGAGGGCGGACTTTCACGGCGCTCGCGAATTGTGTATCGCCTCTCTAAGCAAGGCTCCAATCGCTTTGCAACGTTGACCGAAACCGTGAGTCCAGATACTTGGGAAGATGAAGGATTCGAAGTTCGATTCGCATTCTTCGGCCCAACTTCACGCCCTAACCGCGTAAGAATTCTTGAGGGTCGCCACCGACGACTTAAAGAGAAAGCAGAAATCCTTCGAGGGGAGCTAGAAAAGTCTCCCGTTGGAATCGATAAATACCTTGAAGAGTGGCGACGTCATTCTTTGGAATCCGCCGAGCGAGAAATTACTTGGTTGGAAGACATGATCAAAACCGAAAGGAAATAGCGTGAAGATCGCAACTGGCAAAGGTGACATTCGTGTCGCAATCGTAGGAGTCGGCAACTGCGCCAACTCACTAGTTCAAGGCATTACCTACTATCAAGACGCTGCAACCGATCAGGAGATTCCTGGTTTGATGCACGCCGTTGTTGGTGGTTATCACGTGAGTAGCGTGAAGTTCGTAGCAGCCTTCGATGTTGATGCAAAAAAGGTCGGGCTTGACTTAGCCGACGCTATCTGGGCTAGCGAGAACAACACAATCAAATTTGCAAGTGTCGCCAAAACTGGCGTTGAGGTACAACGCGGGGTCACGCACGACGGTCTTGGAAAGTACTACCGAGAGACCATTACTGAATCAACTGCGCCAGCCGTTGATGTGGTTAAAGTATTGAAAGAAGAAGCTGTAGAAGTTTTGATCTGTTACTTGCCAGTCGGATCTGAAACTGCTGCAAAGTTCTACGCGCAATGCGCACTCGACGCAGGCTGCGCATTCGTTAACGCCCTTCCAGTATTTATCGCATCCGACCCAGTCTGGGCCGATAAATTCACAAAGGCAGGGTTGCCAATTGTTGGAGATGACATTAAAAGCCAGGTGGGTGCAACTATCACGCACCGCATCATGGCCAAACTCTTTCAAGATCGTGGTGTCCACTTAGATCGCACATACCAACTCAATGTTGGCGGAAATATGGACTTTAAGAACATGCTCGAAAGAGACCGTCTCGAATCTAAAAAGATTTCAAAGACAAATTCTGTAACGTCGCAGTTAGATCACGACCTAGGTGAACGAAATGTTCATATCGGACCATCGGACTACATCCCTTGGCTTGATGATCGCAAGTGGGCGTATGTCCGCCTTGAAGGTCGTGCATTTGGAGATGTTCCTCTAAACCTCGAATACAAACTCGAAGTCTGGGATTCCCCTAACTCTGCTGGCGTAATCATTGATGCACTTCGTTGCGCCAAAATTGCTTTGGATCGCAAGATTGGTGGACCGTTGTTATCACCTGCAAGTTACTTTATGAAAACTCCACCTGAGCAATACAGTGATGAAGAAGCTCATGTTCGCACGGAGCAATTTATTGCGGGAACTATTGAACGATAGGGATTAGTTTCCTTTAGGTGTTGAAAATTGAGGCAAAAAAACTCCCTCCGAGTAAACTCGGGGGGAGTTTTTTCTTCACCCTCACGGAGAGTAGAGGGCTAGATCGTCGCCTCTTCTGGAGTGCGACGAAGGTGTAGCCATCCGGCAAATGAAAGCAAGAGCAAAAGCAACGCTGCAATGAGTACAACGCCTGCAGATATTCTTGCAATCTGTCCTAACTCCCAAAATGCATAGGCTGTAAGCAATGTTCCGCGGAGCATTGTTCCTTTGAAGACTGTATCTACAACACCATTAGCTTTAGCCGCAGCTGCTTGTAATGCAGGATCATCGGGACTTGCTGCTAGTGCACCCGCTGCTGAACGACTTGCTGTTGTTGCGTCAGCGTATGTAGGCATTGCAGATAGATGGAAGCCAAGGTAGTGATCGGCGTACATCTGCGCTTGCTTTCCAGTTGTCATCGGCTTATCGCCATTGTCTTTGAAGAAAGCGGTAACAGATGCTTCTTCTTTAGCGTTTCCCGTAACAGAGGGAAGTGAAATTTCCTGTGAAGATAACTGACTCGACACTGCTTTGTCTGCAAACCCATAACCCCAATTGAGAAGACCGGCTGCAATGATTAGAAATAAACCGAGTCCAAAACCTACGAGTGTGACAATTCCATCAAATGTTCGGCGTTTCATAGTAAATCTCTCCTTTATTGCTCCCGAATTGAGAACGGTTCAAGGGTAAGTGATTACAAAGAGCGCAGAAAGATTATTGCAGGGGGCTACCACTCGATGAACTGTGATTTAGGTTAAGGAGTTGTATGGAGATACTTCTTCTCGGTAAAGCTTTTGCAAAAACGCTATTAAATATGACGTGCGCAGAGAGATTGCCCATCAGGGCCAAGCTCAAAGTGAGAACACGCAACCCCTAGGCGATCGAAGGCCTTATCTCCAAAATGAGTTCTATATGCCAGTGCCAAAAGGACTCGTAAATTAGTGTCACCGTCGGCCTTGATGCCAAATGCTTTAGCAGTGCGACTCACGGTATTTTCAATTACTTTTTCCGTGTGCGCAGTTTCGCGTGCAATTGAGCCATTAGATTTTCCTTCACAAAGAAGGTCCATGACTAAGCGCTCAAAAGGAGTTAACTCACGCGTGGCGATTGTTATATCTGTTGCCATAATACTTTCAGGGCCTCTCCATTGCTTTCCTGAATTACCTGTCTGATTTGCCAATCTGACTACCGGCCTATTGTGCCTCTTTGTTCCCCCTTTGACCAGCATTAGGATTGCTCTATGAGTGAAATTTCTCTCAGCCAAGATGCTGAGGTGTTAACCCTTGAAATTAACCGTCCCGCGAAGATGAATTCCCTCACCCGGGCCATGTACGCAGAACTTGCCTCGCACCTCAGAGATGCATCTGGAGACTTCTCTATTCGCACCTTGGTTATCTCAGGGGCTGGAGAAAATTTTTGCGCAGGTAATGACATCTTTGATTTTATGAATGACCCACCAACTGACGCCGATTCAGAAGTTTTTCAGTTCTTAACAGAGCTTCAAAATTTCCCCAAACCGATCATCGCAGTTGTGCAAGGCAATGCTGTGGGTATTGGAACAACCATGCTGTTTCATTGCGATCTAGTTTACGCGACACCTACAGCGAAATTCTCGATGCCTTTTGTGACTTTGGGTTTGGTGCCTGAAGCCGGTTCCAGCTATCTGTTCCCACTTCTTGTCGGATATCAAAGAGCAGCGAAAACTTTTCTATCGGGGGAGAGTTTTGATGCCAGCCAAGCCAAAGAAATGGGGCTCGTACTTGAAGTAAGCGATAGCGCCCGTGATCTAGCACAAGCAATGGCCAAGAAAATTGCAGGGCAACCTCCGACTTCGGTAATAAATACAAAAGCACTGATGAAAAGCAGAACTCATGATGCAGTTTCTGCCGTTATGAGGGCAGAGGGAGAATTATTTAGAATAGCTTTGCAATCCGAAGAAGCCATGGGGGCGTTCATGAAATTTGCAGCGAATAGAGAGCAGAAATGAGTCTTAGCGGAAAGAAGTTATTCATTACGGGAGGCTCACGTGGTATTGGCTTAGCGATTGCTTTAAGGGCTGCACGCGATGGAGCCAGTGTGGCAATCGCTGCCAAAACAGTTGAATCTAATCCGAAGTTGCCTGGCACCATTTTTACAGCAGCTGAGGAGATTCGAAATGCTGGTGGAGTAGCGCTACCCATTCAGTGTGATTTACGTGATGAAACCCAAATAGCCATGGCGGTAGAAAAGGCTGCCGAAGCTTTTGGGGGAATAGATATTTTGATAAATAACGCTAGTGCAATTAATTTGACCAAGACTTTAGAAACCCCCGCAAAGCGTTTTGATTTGATGTTTGATGTCAATGTTCGAGGAACTTTCCTCACCTCCCAAGCAGTGTTGCCTCATCTGATCGCTTCCGCTCAAGCGGGCCGAAATCCACATATTCTCAATCTCTCACCGCCACTGTCCATGAAACCTCATTGGTTTAAGAATCATGTGGCCTACACAATGGCCAAATATGGAATGAGTATGTGCGTGCTGGGAATGTCTGCCGAATTTAAGCGCGATGGCATTGCAGTGAACGCGCTCTGGCCACGAACAGCCATAGATACAGCCGCTCTTGCAATGATTCCCGGTGTTGATACACATGCGTGCCGCAAACCTGAAATCCTCTCCGACTCTGCCTACATTATTCTCAATCGCCCATCTACCGAATGCACCGGGAATTTCTTCATTGACGATGAATTGCTGGCATCAGAGGGAATAACTGATCTTGATAAATACGCAGTAGTGCCAGGCACGACTGATTTTTTGTTGGACTTCTTCTTAGATTAGAATCCCTGCATAACTCTCCGATGCTTAGTGAAAAGGTAGAAATGTCTATTCAATCTGTAAATCCACGAACCGGGGAGTCCTTCGGCCCAATAATTGCTCCGACAACATCGGCCCAAGTTGATTCAATGATTGCTAGTGCCGTAACTGCTTTTGAGAGGTGGTCTCTCACTTCGGCAACTAGTCGGGCCAAAGTACTTTTCGCATTAGCTGATGCTCTAGACGCTAACACTGAGAAATTGGTGGAAATCGCTGATGCTGAAACTGCACTTGGGATACCTCGACTAACGGGTGAAGTAGGACGTACCACTTTTCAATTGAGAACTTTTGCGCAAGCACTTGAGAAGGGTGAGTTCGTAGCGCCATCGATTGATTCGGCAGTCGATGCTCCTCTTCCACAAGGTCACCCTAAGTTTTTGAAAACTCTGCGTGCAATTGGGCCTGTTGCAGTTTTTGGCGCAAGCAATTTTCCTTTTGCTTTTAGCGTTCTAGGCGGAGACACTGCTTCGGCACTTGCTGCAGGATGTTCGGTTGTCATCAAAGCGCATCCCGCGCACCCTCAAACTTCTCAATTGAGTTTTGATATCGCAAAGAAAGCGTTGATAGATGCGGGAGCGCCGGAGGGAATAATTTCTTTGGGCCATGGTTTTGATTTCGGAAAGAGTGTGATCACGGATCCACGCATCAGCGCAGGTGCATTTACTGGCTCTAAAGCTGGTGGCCGAGCACTTTTTGATTTAGCGCAAGATCGCGAATGTCCGATTCCCTTTTACGGAGAACTAGGAAGCGTCAATCCAGTTGTTGTTACGTCGACGGCCTTGAGCGATGTAAATGCTTTTGCTGGTGCTTATTTAGATTCACTTCTCATGGGTAATGGGCAATTTTGCACGAACCCAAGTGTTCTCTTTGTTCCAGATAATGCAGAATTTATCAACGCGGTCCAAGAGCAATTGTCACACCGAGAGCCTTCGCCATTTTTGAGCGAGGCAACTAAGTCACTCCACGACAAAAATCGCGCAGATGTTATTTCCAAAACAAGTGCACGCTTATTGCAAGGAAAGAGTGCGCCGACTCAAGGATTTTTCTCCTCACCCGCCGTGCTGGTTGTATCTGCTCAGAGTGTTCTGACACACCCTGAGTATTTGGCCACGGAATGTTTTGGTCCAACTGGATTAGTTGTGACATATTCTCATTCGGACGAACTGCATGCCGTTCTGTCCAAACTTGAAGGCGCACTTGTCGGATGCCTTTTTTCACAAAATATCTCAACTGCTGAAGAACTAATCCTCAATGCTTTAGCCTCAAAGGCTGGTCGAGTTGCATTTAATGCGTGGCCCACGGGAGTGGCAGTTACTGCTGGCCAAAACCATGGTGGTCCTTACCCTGCCTCAACGTCATCCCTGCATACCTCCGTTGGAACAAGTGCAATCACACGCTTCTTGCGACCTGTAGCATTCCAAGGTCTACCCGATGAGTCATACAGAGCAGTTACTGCCGATACCGTGAAAGGAAAATAAACAGATGCGTATAGCCCGACTTGGAGAATTCGAAAAAGAAAGAGCGGCTGTCATCGTAAGCGATACAGAGGCAGTTTTTGTTGATGATGTTATCGGGGACTGGAATCGCGTAGCGCTTGAAAACGGCGCACTTGAAAAAGTAAAAGCTCTAGATCTTTCAACACGTCCGCGCGTAAAGTTTGCGGATTACCGTTTAGGTTCACCTGTAGCACGCCCTACAAAAGCAATTTGTGTGGGACTTAACTACACCCAACATGCAATTGAAACTGGGGCAACAATTCCAACAGAGCCAATTGTTTTCATGAAAGCTCCAGATACTGTCGTTGGCGGATTTGATGACATCATCGTGCCACCAGGATCAAAGAAGACAGATTATGAAGTTGAAATTTGCGTTGTTATAGGAAAGAACGCGTTGTATTTAGATTCTCCGGCTCAAGCTCGTGAGCACATACTTGGATACACAATCTCTCAAGATGTTTCCGAACGTCATTGGCAGGTAGAGCGTTTAGGTCAGTGGATGAAGGGCAAGTCTTTCCCATCATTTAATCCAATTGGCCCATGGATTGTTACCGCGGACTCTTTTGACCCTACTGATGTTCGCCTTTGGTGCACTGTCGATGGTGAAAAACGTCAGGATTCACGGACGAGTGACATGATTTTCGGTATCGAACACTGCATTTGGTACATCACCCAGTTCATGGAACTCAAAGCTGGCGACATCATCAATACCGGAACTCCACAAGGCGTGGGTATGGGATTCAAGCCAGAGAAATACATTCATGGTGGAGAAGTTGTAGAAACCGGAATCGAAGGCATTGGAACAATTAAGTCCAAAGTCTTGGCGTACAAGAAGCCTTAAAAAGGTTTACTGAATACGCATTCTTGGGTTGCTTCTAATTCAAGAAGTCGGTTCCACTTAGCTGTCCTGTCAGAGCCATGAGTAGATCCAACTTTGATTTGACCAGCGCTCCAACCAGTTGCGATATCTGAAAGCCAGCTGTCTTCAGTCTCGCCTGATCGAGCTGAAACAATTGTCTTGAAGCCATTGTTTTGAGCTTCCTTGATTACTTGGTGCGTGTGCGTAATTAGGCCGTTCTGATTTGCTTTAATCAAAATCGAATTGGCGCTTTTTTCAGCGATTCCTTTACGCAAGCGTTCTAAATTGGTGGTGAAAAGGTCATCTCCTACAACTTGCAAAGTAGACGGCACCTGATTCATGAATGAATTCCAAGAATCCCAATCATCCTCCGCGAAAGGATCTTCGATAGAAATAATTGGATGTGAATGTACGAGTTCGACCAATTGGTCGTTCCACTGCTGGCTTGAATAGATCGTGCCAGAGTTTCTCGATGTGTATTTTCCATCGGAGTAAAACTGCGTGGATGCAATGTCGAGTGCAATTGAAACGTCTTTGCCTGGATTCAGGCCCACAACTTCTATGCATTCAGTAACAAATGCGCAAGCTGTATTAGATGATTCAAAGCCAATTCCTAATCCGCCTTCATCTGCAACGAGATTGGTGACGTATCCTCTTTTGGCACCCAATTTTGCTGCCATTTCACGAATTGCCACAACCCAAGAAAGGGCTTGAGCAAAATTCTCGGCGCCGTGTGGCAGTACCAATACATCTTGGATATCAAGTGCTCCGTTTGCGTGTGCGCCTCCAGAGAGAATGTTGACCATTGGCATCGGAATAAGAAGTGGGCCTTGCCCTTGATAAAACTGAGCAAGCGAAAGACCTGCAAGATGCGCGCATGCTTTGGCAGTTGCAATTGAAACTGCAAGAGTTGCGTTTGCACCTATCCGCTCATGCCTGGAAGTAGCATCAAGTTCAACCATAGTTTCATCACTTGCATGCGTTGACGGTTGACCGCCAACAAGTCGAGGAGCAATTTCGTTATTGATGTGGCTGACTGCTTGATACACACTTGTTCCGGCATAGAATTTTTCAGCTTGAGGGGAGTTGTGGTCTCTTAGCTCTGATGCTTCATGGGCGCCGGTGGACGCACCAGAAGGAACACTGGCTTTGTGAATCGATCCATCACTTAATTCGATGATTGCACATACTGTTGGACGGCCCCGAGAATCTAAAACTTGCAATCCCTGAATCTTGGTAATCAGCGTTGTCATGGAATCAAGAATACTTCAGAAAGAGTGGGTGGAGTTGCGCGAGAGAGTAGGTTAATTGCGCGATTACGAAGTGATTCTTGGGCTTGGGTATTCAAGTAATGCACCAGTGACACACCATCAACCCGAGCTAAGGCAATAGTTGCTGCATGCCATGTAAAGGTGTGTGGTGCTTTTCGTCCTAGGACGCTCTCATAACTTTCTATGAACTCCTTGGCGCAGACAGCAAGAGAACTCTTTTGCTGTGGGTCGGTGAAAAATTCTTGTTTGCACATTAAATGACCAAGGATGAATGCCAAATCGAAGACTGGATTTCCAGTGTGAGCCACTTCGAAATCGAGAACTATTGCTTTTCTATCATCTTCAACAAGAATATTTTTTGGAGAAAAATCGCCATGAACTAAAGCACTTTTATCGCCTTCTAGCTCGTCGATGAGCCCTTTAATTCTTTCTGCTAGTGCGCGATGTTTTTCAATCAGGGATCGGTAAAAAGGCGTAATTCGGAGTTG
>CAILKF010000072.1 GCA_903834705.1 uncultured Actinomycetes bacterium | reverse complement strand
TAAATCATTCATCTGTCATTCCATGCCCGATTGTCTCGATGCAGTAAAGGTTTTGAACTATCCAGTAGTTGTTCGGCCATCTTTCACAATGGGGGGATTAGGTTCAGGAATTGCTTTCGATGAAAGAGAACTTCTCCAGATAGCCGGTGCAGGACTACGCCACAGTCCCACTTCCGAGATTCTCTTAGAAGAGTCCATTATTGGTTGGAAAGAATTTGAACTTGAAGTAATGCGTGATCGCAAAGATAACGTCGTTATTGTTTGTACAATTGAAAATTTAGATCCCATGGGAGTGCATACCGGTGATTCAATTACGGTAGCACCCGCTATGACCCTCACGGATGTTGAATTCCAAAATCTGCGTGATTTATCTTTGAAAATCATTCGCGAGGTAGGAGTAGACACTGGCGGTTGCAATATACAGTTTGCGATTCATCCAGAAACAGGTCGCATCATTGTCATTGAGATGAACCCTAGGGTTTCGCGATCGAGTGCCTTGGCGTCTAAAGCCACTGGTTTTCCTATAGCGAAAATTGCAACGAAATTGGCTATTGGTTATACCTTGGATGAAATTGAAAACGACATAACAAAAGTCACACCGGCTTCGTTTGAACCAACTTTAGACTACGTGGTTGTAAAGGTGCCGCGTTTTGCTTTTGAGAAATTTCCTGACGCAGATGCGCGCTTGACGACCACCATGAAGAGCGTTGGCGAAGCCATGGCAATCGGACGCTCTTTCCCAGAAGCCCTCCAAAAGGCTTTGCGTTCGCTTGAACGCAAAGAGGCCCCCTTCACTTTTCCCGCAGAGATTGCTGTCGAAACCAAGAATTCTCTACTTAAGACAATCAAGATTCCTACAGAATATCGCTTGAAGGATGTTCAACAGGCGCTTTGGCATGGCGCGACAATTGCTGAGGTTTTTGAGCAGACGAAGATCGATCGTTGGTACCTCAATCAAATTTCGGCTATTAATGATCAAGCAAAAATTGTTGCAACAGCTGGAGAGCTTACAGATGCGTTGTTGAAAGATTCTAAGCAGATGGGTTTTTCAGATATTCAATTAGCTGCTATCCGTGGTATTAGTCAAGAAGAATTGAGGAAGCTAAGACATGCAGCGGGGATACGACCTGTATTTAAGACCGTAGATACATGCGCCGCGGAATTTGAAGCCTTCACGCCTTATCACTACTCCAGTTATGAAGAAGAGAGTGAGGTTCGCCCGCGTACTAAACCGGCCGTAATCATTTTAGGTAGTGGGCCAAATCGAATTGGACAGGGAATCGAATTTGATTATTCGTGCGTTCATGCATCATTTGAGTTGCGTAAAGCTGGTTTCGAAACAATTATGATCAACTGCAATCCAGAAACTGTTTCTACAGATTACGACACCAGCGATCGACTCTATTTTGAACCATTAACAATTGAGGACGTTCTAGAAGTTGTCCATGCCGAAGAACTTGCCGGGCCGGTTCTTGGCGTAATAACCCAACTTGGGGGTCAAACACCTTTGTCGTTAGCGCAAGGACTGGCTTCTGCCGGTGTAACTATGTTGGGTACGAGTCCAGAGGCAATCAATCTTGCAGAGGAGCGGGGAGCATTCGGAAACATTTTGGCACAACAAAATCTTGTTGCTCCAGAATTTGGAATGGCATCGACGAAGCAAGAAGCGCTAGTTATTTCTAGTCGAATTGGTTATCCGGTATTAGTGAGACCATCGTTTGTTTTAGGTGGACGTGGTATGGAAATTGTTTATGACGATATGGCTTTATCTTCATTCATTGAAAGAGCCACAGATATCACTCCAGATCACCCGGTTCTCGTTGACAGATTTCTGGATTCTGCCATTGAGATTGATGTCGATGCTCTCTTCGATGGAGATGAACTTTTTCTCGGCGGAGTGATGGAGCATATTGAAGAGGCGGGTATTCACTCAGGAGATAGTGCTTGCGTTATTCCTTCTATGACGGTATCTGAAAAACAGCGTGCTGAAATTCGCGATGCAACCGAGAAGATTGCACGCAGTGTTGGTGTAAGAGGTTTGATCAATATTCAGTTTGCAATCGCAGATAACACCGTTTTTGTCTTAGAGGCCAACCCTCGCGCCTCACGTACAGTTCCTTTTGTCAGTAAAGCCACTGGGGTTTCATTAGCAAGAGCTGCCGCTCGTATTGCCGTAGGAACCACCATTGAACAATTGCGAATTGAAGGTTTGTTGCCGCGCAATGGCGATGGGATAGCTCGAGGCATATCAGTGAAAGAGGCAGTTCTGCCTTGGAATAGATTCAGAAGAAGTGATGGACGTGGCGTTGATGCAGTGCTGGGCCCGGAGATGCGATCAACTGGCGAAGTTATGGGAATCGCACAAACATTTGGTGAAAGTTACGCCAAGAGTCAAATTGCCGCTTTTGGTTCGCTACCAAAACACGGAAAGGTATTTATCTCTCTCGCCGATAAAGACAAGAACGCCGGTATCGCACCTGCGCGAGCGCTAGTTTCGATGGGTTTTTCACTTGTTGCAACTGCAGGTACTGCTCATTTTCTGCAGCAACAAGGAATCGCTACATCAATTGTTCGCAAGAATTCTGAAGGAATCGGGCCTTTCGGTGAGCCCACAGCCGTTGATTTGATCAATTCCTCAAGTGTGGATTTAGTCATCAATACACCTGTAGGAAGAGGAACCAGAGCAGATGGCTGGTTTATTCGTACCGCTGCGGTGCAAAGAAGTATCCCTTGCATCACCACAACGGCTGGTTTCAGTGCGGCCGTTGAAGGTATCAAAGCGTTGCAATCGAGTACTCTATCGATTCGGTCGCTTCAGGATTGGCTTTCACAATAATGAGTTCTATCAATAGGCATAGCCAGCAGGTTGTTGCGACAATCTTAAGCAACAAACGTGTGGGGCAATATCACCAAATTTTGATCAATGTGGGTGAGATTGTGAAACATTGCAAGCCTGGCAATTTCGTAGCAATCAAAGTTGGCGGTGATCATTCGAGTTTAATCTTGCGAAGAGCTTTTGCAATTTCGCGAGTTTCAGATCGTGGAGAATATGGTGGCACAATGGAACTCATTGTTGCTCCTCACGGTTCTGGTAGTCGATGGCTGTGTACCCAAGAAGTAGGAAGTTCACTTGATCTTGTTGCTCCGCTAGGCACGCCATTTGGTATTCCAACAGAGCCTGTTCAAGCTCTCCTTATTGGAGGCGGATATGGTTCAGCCCCACTTTTTGGTTTGGCCGAAGTGCTCAAAGCCCGCGGGTGTCGCGTCGATATGATTTTGGGTGCCAGTACGGTAGCCAAAATTTATGCACCAATAGAGGGCAAAAGATCAGTTAATTCGTTGAAGATTTACACTGAAGATGGAAGCACTGGAGAGATGGGTAAAGTTACAGATCCTCTACCTTCGCTAATTTCAGAAGGCGCTGTTGATGTAATTTATTCATGTGGTCCCATGGGTATGCTCCAAGCTATTTCTGGCATCACCTCAAACACCGATGTAGTACACCAATGCGCTGTTGAAGAATCAATGGCGTGTGGAGTTGGTATTTGTATGACGTGTGTATTGCCCGTTCGCAAATCTGATGGATCGATTGCGATGCTTCGATCGTGTATTGATGGACCGGTAATGGATGGTTCAAGTGTTGCGTGGGAACTCGTCGGCAAGAATGCAATGACGCCATGAGAGAAAGTTCTTTTGATTTTTCCACAACATTAGGCTCGGCATGGTTTCCGGCACCTGTTTTTACCGCCAGTGGTTGTGCTAGTTCGGGCAGAGAGTTGTCGCAGTTTTTCCCACTCGATGAGATTGGGGCAGTTGTGACAAAATCGGTAATGCTCAAGGAGCGATTAGGTCGCCCAACACCTCGTATGGCTGAAACTCCAAGTGGAATGCTCAATTCCATCGGATTACAAGGTCCGGGAATTGATGCCTTTTTGGCTAAAGATGTGCCATGGCTTGTTGAAAATAAGGCACGTGTAATTGTTTCTATCGCTGGTGAAACTGTTGATGAGTACGGAGTTTTAGCAAGACGTTTACGTTCCGTTCCTGGTATTTCTGCAGTGGAGGTCAACATTAGTTGCCCGAATGTAGATAACAGAGGCTTGGTTTTCGCATGTGATCCAGAATCGGCGAAAGCTGTTGTTGAAAGCGTACGACGCACTCTGGCAGGTGACCTTCCTATCATTGTTAAGCTTTCACCGGATGTAACAAATATTGCCTCCATTGCACGCGTTGTTGTTGATGCGGGCGCTGATGCACTTGCGCTAATTAACACTCTATTGGGAATGGTGATTAATACAGACACTATGTTTCCGCATTTGGGTGGCAAAACTGGTGGGCTTTCAGGTCCTGCGATTCGCCCTGTTGCGGTGAGAGCTATTTTCCAAGTTCATGAAGCCCTCCCTAAAGTTCCAATTCTTGGCATGGGTGGAGTTCGGACAGGCAGAGATGCGTTTGAAATGATTTTAGCTGGAGCCAGTGGAGTTTCAGTGGGAACGGCTTCATTCGGAAATCCAACTGCATTAATCGATGTCCAAAATGAGCTTAAACAATTATTGATCTCTAAAGGATTTAACTCTGTGCAAGAAGCGGTTGGATTTGCTCATAGGCCCTCGAAGGCTAATCCTTGATGTCAAAGCCACCAATCATTCTTGCGCTAGATACTCCCAACTTGGAATTGGCCCAACGATGGGTGGAATGCACTGGGGATTACATCAGTGCCTACAAACTTGGTTTGGAGTTTTTCTTAACCCATGGCGCTGAGGGCGTACGTCAAATTCAAAACAATACTGATCTCGATCTTTTCTTAGATTTGAAATTGCATGATATTCCAAATACGGTCGCTAAAGCAGCCCTTCAAGTGGCAGAGCTTTCTCCGCGATTTCTCACGGTGCATGCGTCAGGTGGTAGTGCAATGATTGAAAAAGCGGTGACTGCGGTTCCCGATAGCGCCATTACAGCGGTCACAATTCTTACCTCGCTAAGTGAAGACGACCTTAAGGAAATTGGTTTCGAGCGCAGCGCATTAGATAGCGCCGTTGGTTTAGCAATTTTGGCGGTTAAAGCAGGTGCACGCGCCATAGTGTGTTCACCGTTAGAAATTGCCGCTATCGCCAATGAGATTTCGGAGAATGTTCTAATCATTACTCCTGGCGTAAGAGCGTTGGAGGATGTTGGGAAAGACGATCAAAGTAGAGTGATGACGCCGAGGAAAGCACTGGAAGCAGGAGCTGATTTGCTCGTTATCGGGCGCCCCATCACCGGTTTCTGGGAAAAGGGCGAAGCGGCAATGCGCGAGCGAGCACGAGCCATTGCAGGTGAGCTTTCATAAGAGTTGTGGTGCGAGATAGGTTTGCGACATGAAGAACCCTCCCGTGCTATCGGTTCTACAGCGCCAGCAAGCCCTTGAAAAAGCATCTTTCTCTCGTAAAAAAAGAGCTGCGATAAAGATTCAACTTAAAAATGGAGAGTTGAGTTTTCGAGATGTTTTGGATCTAGCGAAAACTGATCAGATTATCGCAAAGATGAGAGTTCGCGAACTTATTGAATCAGTGCCTGGCGTTGGAAAAATCAGAGCAGCCGTGATGATGGAAAAGCTAGAGATTTCACTAACACGCAGAATTCAAGGATTGGGAGTTCATCAATTGAACGCCTTAATGAGAGAATTTGCTGTGCCTTCTTCCAGTACTAGACGCGGCAAACTCATTGTCTTATCAGGACCCGGGGGAGTTGGTAAAAGCACAATTGCAGAGCGCTTGCGATCTCGTAATAATTTTTATGTCAGCGTTTCTGCGACAACGAGAAATCCAAGACCCAATGAACGCGAAGGCATTGATTATTTCTTTCTCTCGCGCGATGAATTTCTCACCAAGATTGATAATGATGAATTCTTGGAATGGGCCGAATTTGCAGGCGCACTGTACGGGACACCCCGTGCCGGTGTAGAAAATTCATTAGCTCAAGGTCATGATGTTCTTTTAGAAATTGAAATTGAAGGCGCAAGACAAGTGAAAGCGCATAGTTCTGAAGCGATTTTGGTCTTTCTCCAACCACCAAGCTGGGAGCACTTAGTTGCGCGATTGGAAGCTCGAGGGACGGATACCCCTGAAAGAAGAGCGCAAAGACTGGCTTTAGCACAAGAAGAGATTGCCGCATCCGGGGATTTCGACCTCGTTCTGGTCAATGACGAGGTCGAGAACGTGGTCTCACGACTGGTATCCTTGACCACTTAGCAGGTTTGGTTTTGAACAATTATTTCTAAGGGGCACCATGGACGGCATTACAAATCCACCAATTGATGAACTTCTTGACAAGAGTGGTTCGAAGTACAGCTTGGTTCTTTACGCGGCAAAGCGCGCCCGTCAGATCAATGCTTACTACTCACAACTTGGTGAAGGACTGTTGGAATATGTCGGACCCTTGGTTGAAACCCACGTTCATGAAAAGCCATTGTCGATAGCGCTTCGCGAGATCAATGAAGGTCTTCTTACTATTGAAAATCTAGAACCGACCGCGTAACTACCGTTCGATATTTTTTCGCATGTCACGTTCAGGAAGAGAAATTTTACTGGGCGTCGGTGGTGGGATCGCAGCGTACAAATCGGCGGACTTAGTTCGTCGACTTCAAGATAGCGGATACCTTGTTACCGTAGTTCCTACCCCTGCATCATTGAATTTTGTAGGAAGTGCTACGTGGGAGGCGTTAACGGGTAGACCCGTCCAGACCCAGGTGTGGGAAAACGTTCATGCAGTCCCGCATATTTCGTTGGCTGAGAATGCTGACTACATTGTCATCGCACCTGCCACTGCAGATTTGATAGCACGTTTAGCTCAAGGTCGCGCGGATGATTTATTGACGAACATAGTTCTAGCGAGTGCAGTCCCTAAATTGATTGTCCCTGCAATGCATCCAGAGATGTGGCACGATCGTGCGACTGCTGACAACGTAGAAGTTTTGCGCAACCGCGGATTTGTTGTGATGGAACCAGACGTTGGTCGTTTAACTGGAAGCGATGTTGGAGCAGGTCGTTTTCCCGATAGCGGTTCGATAATTTCTGAATTAAGCGCCATAGTGGGTAGAACAAGTGATTTGCTAGGTGTCAAAATTTTAATCACGGCAGGTGGAACTCGCGAAGCAATAGATCCAGTGAGATTCATCGGGAATCGCTCTTCTGGGAAACAAGGGTATGCGATTGCCCAGGCAGCGTTAGCACGTGGCGCTACCGTGAGATTGGTATCGGCAAATTGCGATCTACCGATTCCACAAGGAGCACAAGTAACTCCCGTGGAAACCGCAGATCAGATGCAAGATGCTCTTGAGGAATTCTTTGAAGACAGTGATGTTCTCGTCATGTGTGCAGCGGTTGCAGATGCTAAGCCTCGAAACTTAAGTGAAATGAAAATCAAGAAAAAGGATCTACATTCCATTGAATTGGTGGCCAATCCAGACCTTCTTGCAACAATTTCGCACAATAGAAAAGCAGGCCAGATAATTGTTGGGTTTGCAGCCGAAACATCCAATCTAGAGTTGCATGCTCAAAACAAACTTGACGAAAAGGGCTTGGACATGATTTTCGTTAATGACGTTTCGGGTGGAGCCATATTTGGTAGTGACCAAACACACGGCAGATTCCTCTTTAAGGATGCCCCCGGAATCGAAATTGCTCCAACATCCAAAGACACGCTGGCCCATGAATTACTCAATCAGGTTCGCAATCGGTTAAGTTAGCCCAATGTCACAGCGCCTATTTACCTCAGAATCGGTGACCGAGGGTCACCCAGACAAGATCGCAGATCAAATTTCTGATGCGGTTCTGGATTCACTCCTGTCGCAAGATGCAGCAAGTCGCGTGGCGGTCGAAACACTTATCACCACCGGTCAAGTTCATGTTGCAGGTGAAGTAACCACTAATGGTTATGCCGATGTTATGGGAATTGTTAGGGATACGGTTTTGGGAATTGGATATGACTCCTCAGACAAAGGTTTCGATGGAAATACTTGTGGCGTCTCCATATCAATCGGACAGCAATCACAAGATATTGCGCAAGGCGTTGATGACGCTTATGAAAAACGAATTTCTTCATCTGGGGATCCTCTTGATCTACAAGGAGCTGGTGATCAAGGTTTGATGTTTGGGTATGCCTGTGATGACACTAAGGAATTGATGCCATTACCTATTTGGTTAGCGCACAAATTGGCGGCAAGGCTTTCTGAGGTAAGAAAAGACGGAACGTTGCCTTATCTACGCCCTGATGGAAAAACTCAAGTGACCATTGCCTATGACGGGGATAAAGCGGTTGCACTTGATACAGTCGTTATTTCTAGTCAACATTCGGCTGATGTTGACGTTGCTAAGACCTTAACGCCTGATGTAATTAAACATGTTATTGATCCAATACTCGCTGAAATTGATTTGCCTAGAAAGAATCTGAAAACTCTTATCAACCCAACTGGACGTTTTGTTATTGGTGGCCCTATGGGTGATGCTGGGCTTACAGGACGAAAAATCATTGTGGATACGTACGGCGGAATGGCGCGCCACGGCGGGGGAGCTTTCAGCGGTAAAGATCCATCAAAAGTTGATCGCTCAGCCGCATACGCGATGCGTTGGGTTGCAAAAAATGTTGTTGCTGCTGGCTTAGCACGACGTTGCGAAGTGCAGGTGGCTTACGCCATTGGTAAGGCCCAACCGGTGGGTCTTTTCGTGGAAACTTTTGGTACAGAAAATGTTCCAGTAGAGAAAATACAACAGGCAGTTTTAGCAACTTTTGATTTGCGACCCGCAGCGATCATCAAAGATCTCGCGCTACTTCGCCCAATTTATGCATTAACAAGTGCGTACGGACATTTTGGCAGAGAGTTGCCACAATTCACGTGGGAGGCAACGAACCGCGTGGATGCTTTGCGCTCTGCGACGAAGTAAGTATTCATAAACGTGGTCACTCCACGGCCTCTTAAATTAAAATCTCCTGCCAGCCCTAGGGTTACGCAAGTTCCAGCTCCAGAATCTGCAATTGCATCGATTTGGGTTGATAGCGGTGTTTATCATCTGGACGAAGCTTATGAGTATCTGGTTCCACTTGAACTCACGGAGCACGTGCAGGTCGGAGTTCGGGTAAGTGTTCCATTTAATAAGAGCATATGTGAAGGGTTAGTGATTTCCCGGGGAGATGTCTCACAAAGTACGTCAAATCTCAAATTTATTGAGAAAGTAATTTCCACTTTTCCAGTCGCTACCCATGAAACGATTGATCTTTTCACAAAGGTCGCTAATCGGTTTGCTGGAACAGCGTTAGATGTAGTGCGTTCTGCAATTCCACCGCGCAGTGCGCGTGTTGAAAAAGAGATAGATAATACATGCGCGCCTTTACCTAAAATGGATTTCAATTCTTCAATAGAAGAGGAGCTACTCAAGGAGAATTTGAGAGTCTTCTGGGCCTTGCCACCTGATTCCTCTCCGCATCGCACGTTAGCCCTCCTCATTGTGCTTAGAGCAAGAGAAAATCAAGTTCTCGCAATTTTCAATGATGAAGCTGAACTTGATGGCGTGGCTCAAGAGATTAACACTCTCATTGGAACAGGGTTTTATGCTCGATTAGATTCCGGAAGCGAACGTTCTGATCGGTATAGAGATTTTCTGCTTTTCACGCGACAACAGCGTTCTATAGCTCTTGGCTTACGCGGAGCTATATTCACACCGCTTTCAGATGGGGCTACCCTAATTATTTCTCATGAAAGCTCGCCTCATTTTTATGAACCTCGCGCACCACGTTGGAATGCTCGTGACGTCGGGTTATTGCGAAGCACCCATTCACATTTTGCTCTAATCCTGACAGGTTTTTCACCATCAATGGAAGTTGCTCGATTGCTCGACGTAGGGTGGCTCCGCCTAGTGCAATCACCATCGGTGCATATCGTTTCAGCATCGGAATCAAAGAACGGTGAGTTGATTCCGAGTAAAGGTTTTTCCATCATACGAAATGCTCTGAAAATTGGGCCCGTTTTGTTTCTTGTGCCGAGCAAAGGTTACGGAAATGCAATTCTGTGCTCTAAGTGTCGCAATATCGGATTATGCGATTGCGGGGGGCGTTTAACGCGCAATTCTGCAGATGCCCTCCCTGAATGCTCGTTATGTAAAAAAGTTATAGATGATTGGAGATGCTCCTCGTGTGGTGGAGAGAGAATATTTCTGGCATCAAGAGGAATCGACCGCTTTACGGAGGAGATCGGTCGAGCTTTTCCAAATTTTCCCATCATCAAATCCTCTGGAGAACACATCTTAAGAACAGTCGAGAGAAGGGTTGCGTTAGTTTTGGCAACTCCGGGGGCCGAACCATTTGTTGAGGGTGGTTATAGCGCTGTCGTATTATTGGAAGGTAATCGATTCTTCGGTCATGCAAGCCTGCGCGCGGATGAACGAGCACGCGAACATTATTTCTCCGGCGCATCGTTAGCTACCGCTGGCGCTGCAATTTACATTTCGATGCAAGCCGTGCATCCAATAGTGGCCGCGCTAACCAGGTGGAATCCATTACCAATGGTTCGACGAGAGTTGCAAGAGCGCGAAAATCTTGGCTTGCCTCCATATAGAAGATTCATTCGCCTCGATGTTCCTGGCGACGAAGCCCAGCAGATCTTTGATGGTATTTCGCATGCACAATCTGATAATCGGTTGCCCAAAAATCTCGAGTTACGTCCACCGATAATTGGTTCCAAAAATACGGGTTCAATACACCTTTCGGTCCCTTTTGAGGAAGCGTCGGTTGTCACCGCTTTTCTGCAGGAATATCAGAAAAGACGCAATCTTTCGAAGAAGGAGTTGTTGGTAATCCATGTTGATCCATACGAACTCACTTGATTGCTAAGATTAACCCATGCCAATTCAACCTATACGACTATTCGGTGATCCCGTCTTGGTTACACCGACAAGTGAGGTTGTTGACTTTGACAAAGAATTGCGAACGTTAGTTGCTGATTTAACCGAAACGATGCTGGCGGCACCAGGTGCTGGTTTGGCCGCGCCTCAAATTGGTGTTCCCTTGCGCGTATTTGTTTGGGATGTTGATGAAGCCTTGGGACATTTGGTTAATCCAACGTTGCATTTAGGTCAAGAAATTCAAGAAGGTGAAGAAGGTTGTTTGTCTTTCCCGGATATGCGCTATGAAACACCCAGGGCTATGAGTGTGGTTGCCAAAGGGTGGAACATGTATGGAGAACCGATCGAAGTAGAAGGTTCTCAACTTTTGGCTCGAGCCTTGCAGCATGAAACTGATCATTTAGATGGAATCTTGTTTATCGATCGATTATCGAATGACGATAGGAAATTGGCAATGAAAGAGATTCGCGAATCGGATTGGTTCGGCACTGCGATTGCGCAGGGAATCACGCCACAGATAAAGGTTTCTCCACATAACGTATTTGAAAAAGGGCTCTAGTGCGCATAGGTGTTGCGGCCACTCCTTCGGTTGCATTGCCAACTCTTGATTGGTTATTAGATAGTCAATATAGCCTTGTGCATGTATTTTCAACGCCAGATCAACCAGCAGGTAGGGGTAGAGCACTTATCTCTTCTCCTGTGAGTACGTGGGCGAAGGCTCATGGCGTTCCTTTAACAACCACTCGCGAACTAGAAGTGTTGGAAGAGTGTTTCCGTAGTGTTGATATTGTTCTTGTTATTGGTTTTGGGGTTATTTTTTCGGAGCAAATCCTTAACGCACCAAAGTTTGGGTGTATCAACTTACATTTTTCCCTACTTCCACAGTGGCGAGGTGCCGCTCCCGTGCAACATGCATTGATGCAGGGTCAAAATGCTTTGGGTGTAACAGTGTTTAGACTCGAAACCGGCGTAGATACCGGTCCCGTGTTCTCATCAAATTCGTTGGAAGTTTCATCTGATGCTACGTACGGCGAAGTTCTTGAACAGATGTCGGAATTAGGAGTGAGCGCAGTTAAACGAGCCCTAGAGAAAGTAGTCGCCGGCGAATCGCCTGTACCTCAATCTGGTGACGGTATTTCTCTAGCGCCAAAGATTTCACGGCAAGGTGCCAAAATTGATTGGACGAAGGCCGCTAGAGATATACATAACAAAGTACGGGGCCTTAATCCTGAACCAGGTGCGTGGACAACGTGGCGCGATGAGCCATTGCAGATTCGTAGAACTCAGGTAGAGAATTCGACATCGTTATTGCAAGCAGGAGAGATTGCACTTGTTAATGGAGTCTTGTTAGCAGGGTGTGGTGACAATGAGGTGTTGCAAATATCCACGCTCATTCCATCTGGCCGACGTGAGATGCCTGCCAAAGATTGGGCTAACGGTGCTCGACTTCAGCAAGGTGCAACTTTTGTCTAATACTCCGCCAAAGATCGTTAAATCAGGGGCCAAATCCTTCAGATCCCCGCGTCCAGATCCTTCAAGACTCTTAGCATTTGAAGTTCTTTCCGAAGTTAATCAGCGAGGTGGATTTGCCAATTTGTTATTGCCCAGGGCTTTGCAAGAGAGCGATTTAGAATCGCGAGACAAGGGCTTTGTCACAGAATTGGTATATGGAACTCTGCGAATGCAGGGTTTACATGATTGGATCATCGAACAAGTTATCGATCGAGATTTTAGTGAGGTAGATGCAGGCATTGTCGATGTCTTGAGATTGGGCATTCATCAGCTTTTTCATATGCGGGTGCCAGTGCATGCGGGTGTCTCAGCTACAGTGGAGTTGGCCCGCAAAGTATTGGGAGAATCCAAAGCAACGTACGTGAATGCATCTCTTCGTAAGATCAGTGCCAGAGAATTGACGCACTGGATCGAGCCTCTTTCATCGATGGATGATTTGGTTGCTCGTTACGCCATTGAACATTCGCACCCAGAATGGATTGTTTCTTCCTATTTTGATCTACTGAAAGAAAGTGATGAAGTTGTGGTGGCGCTACGAGCAAATAATGTACCCGCATCTCCCACTCTGGTTGCTTGGCCGGGTAGGTCCACGCAAGAGGATCTTCTTGCATATGGAGGAACTGCGACCAAATATTCAGCTTACGGTGCAACCGCACAGAGCATCCCATCAGAAATTGATTTGATTCGTAACAGATTGGCAGGGGTGCAGGATGAGGGATCGCAAATAGTTGCGACTATTTTTGCCAAAGCCGCTTCTCGACAATCAAAGTGGTTGGATCTTTGTGCCGGACCAGGAGGAAAGGCTGCCCTCCTATCTAGTATTGCCTCGCAGGAACAGAAATCATTTACTGCTAACGAAGTATCCTCGGCCCGTGCCAAGCTTGTGGAGCAAGTGGTTGTAGGCACTCAAGTGTGGGTCGGTGATGGTCGCGAAATTCACGAGCGCGGCGAAAATTTCAACGCTGTAATTGCTGATGTTCCTTGCACGGGAATCGGAGCGTTGCGCAGGCGGCCAGAAGTTCGTTGGCGTAGAACCCCAGGTGATTTAGCCAATTTAATAGCATTGCAACGGGAATTATTGGATTCTGCAATTACGGTCACGGAACCAAAGGGATTGATTGCATATGTCACGTGTTCGCCACATCTGGCCGAAACCAAACTCCAAGTAAGGGATGCCCTCGAACGACATAGGAATATTCGTCAGATCCCAATCGGTAGTTTTCTGCCTAGCGGCCTGGAAGATGCCAGGGCAGGGGAGAGCATGCAACTGTGGACACATAAACACGGAACAGATTCAATGTTCATGGCGCTTTTTGAACGCGTTTCCTAGAATCGAATGGGTACTGTTCTGTCATGATTCGTGAAATTCGAATGACGCCTAGCATCCTCAATGCTGATTTTTCCAATTTGGAATCTGAAATTAGAGTAATTTCTGAGGTATCTGATTTCGTCCATTTGGATGTTATGGATAATATTTTTGTTCCGAATTTCACATTTGATTTCGAATCGGCCCAAAAAATTATTGCTGCCAGCGCCCTACCCGTCGATGCACACCTGATGGTTGCAGATTGCGATCAAATGGGTCCACAGTATGCTGATATTGGTTGTGCGAGTGTCACTATTCACGCTGAAGCAAGCCAGGATATTTCAGGAACTCTTAAAACCATTCGCAACGCGGGAGTTCGCGCGGGGTTAGGAATCAAACCCAACACTGCGGTAGAACTCTACGCAGATATTGTTGAGTTAGTAGATATGTTTTTAATCATGACAGTTGAGCCTGGTTTCGGTGGACAATCATTTATGGATGCGATGCTTCCCAAGATTAGGCGAACTCGCGAGATTATTGGTGACCGGCCTATCTGGTTGCAAGTAGACGGTGGAATATCCATTGAAACCATTGAACGGGCCACGCAGGCTGGTGCTGATACTTTTGTAGCGGGTAGTGCTGTGTTTAAGGCCGAAGACCCAGCTGTAATGGTTTCTACATTGCGCGCATTGGCGCAGAACGTGGCAGACTAATCCTTGAAGTTCCGGGGGTCGGTGTAAATCCGAACCGGCGGTTAAAGTCCGCGACCCGACCATCGCCAGTGGTCGGTTGACTTGGTGTAATTCCAAGACCGACAGTTAAAGTCTGGATAAAGGGACATCAATTGTGTTGTGCTACCTGCCTGCGCGTTGAATGTAAGTACCCCCTCTATTCATTGGAGGAGATATGTCAGTATTAAATTGGTTGTTCGAAGCCGAAATCCATATAGGTTCTAAAGCGATTCTGTGGCGTGAAGTAATCGGAAACGGTTTCGGTTTGGCAGGTGCCATATACGGGATGCGTCGAAAAGTTTGGACATGGCCTGTTGGAATGGCCGGCAACATTTTGCTTTTCACTGTGTTTTTAGGTGCGGTGTTCAATACCCCACAAGACAAGAATCTTTATGGACAAGCTGGTAGACAAGTATTTCTTATAATCCTCAGCATGTACGGTTGGGCTACCTGGCGAAACAATCGCAAACACAATTCCAATACATCCGTCACGCCTCGATGGACTACACGCGGTGAGAAATTGCGAATTCTTCCGGTTGTTTTCGTTTTCTATGTGATTTCTTATCTGCTCTTGCGATCCCTTGGTTCTTGGGCCCCGATACCTGATGCATGGATCTTCACGGGCACGGTTTTGGCAACGTATGGTATGAGCAAAGGTTTTGTAGAATTTTGGCTTGTCTGGATCGCTGTTGATGCCGTAGGTGTTCCTTTGCTGATTAAGGGCGGTTACTACCCATCTGCGACTCTTTATGGGATTTACGGAGCATTTGTTATATGGGGATTTGTGTCCTGGTTATCAATTGCATCCCGCGAGAGAGCAACGTCGGGTAAACTAGGAGCGTGAAAACATTTGATGAGTTATGGGTAGAACTTCAAAAGATTGCGAAAGATCGTCCATCAGACTCATCAACTGTTGACGCTTTAGATGCCGGAGTTCATCAGATCGGTAAGAAGATTATTGAAGAGGCGGGCGAAGTTTGGTTAGCTGCCGAACATGAAAGCAACGAAGCGCTAGCCGAAGAAATGAGCCAACTTCTCTATCATCTACAAACGATGATGATCGCTCGTGGAATTACTCCCTCTGATGTCTATCGCTACTTGTAGCTGAAACTAGGTACCCAACGTGTTGAGAATCGCTGTTCCCAATAAGGGATCTCTGTCAGATAGTTCAGCTGAAATTCTCAGAGAAGCCGGATATAGGCAACGCACGGACTCCCGAGATCTCATTCTTTTAGATCAAGAAAATGGCGTGGAATTCTATTATTTACGCCCGCGCGATATTGCGGTTTATGTTGGATCTGGTGAATTAGAAGCGGGAATCACTGGTAGAGATCTCATGATTGATTCTGGCGCAGAGGCTGCAGAAGTACTGTCGCTAAATTTTGGTGCTTCCACATTTCGCTTTGCGGGACCGATTAATCAAAAACTTACTCTAAAAGATATTCAAGGCTTGCGAATTGCAACTGCCTATCCGGGTTTGGTTTCACAACATCTTTCCGAATTGGGTATTCAAGCCACGGTCGTGCGTTTAGATGGAGCAGTGGAAAGCAGTATCCGACTAGGAGTTGCTGATGTAATTGCGGACGTTGTTAGTACTGGTAATACTTTACGACAAGCCGGTTTAGAAGTCTTTGCTGATCCAATACTTACCAGTGAAGCGGTAGTTATCTCTCGAAAAGGCGGAACGATTCCGGCAGGTTTAGAAATTCTTATTCGTCGTTTACAGGGCGTAGTGACAGCGCGCCAATACGTATTGTTAGATTATGACGTTCCGAAAGACCAAGTGGAGCGAGCTTGCGCGATCACGCCAGGTTTGGAATCTCCCACAATTTCGCCGTTGCAGAAACCGGATTGGATGGCTGTGCGAGCTATGGTTTTACGAAGTGAAACAAATCGTTTAATGGATGAATTGTGGGCCCTTGGGGCTCGCGGAATTCTCGTTACAGATATCCACGCTTGCAGACTTTAGCGGTCGGCTTCTTCTACATCCTCACGAGAAATACCCATGAGATAAAGAACTGAATCTAAATACGGTTGAGAAACTGCACTGTCGGCCGCAGCGCGCACTGCTGGCTTTGCATTGAACGCAATACCTAAGCCCGCAGCAGCAATCATGTCAAGATCATTAGCGCCATCACCGATTGCAATTGTTTGCTCAATTCCAACTCCGACGGCTGAAGCGAAATCTACCAGTGTTTGTGCTTTCGCTGCTCGATCAATGATCGGACCGCGAAGACCGCCGGTGATGATGCCCTGGGAAGTTTCTAGACTATTTGCTCGATAAAGTTCAATACCTAAATCTTGCAATAACGGTTCGATAACTTCTATGAAACCGCCCGAAACTACTGCAACCGTGTGCCCCAGGCGAGTGAGGGTGCGAATCAGAGTGCGTGCACCGGGGGTGAGAGTAATTTCTGCGCGAACTTCCGCGATTGCTGACTCTGGCAAACCTTTGAGAAGTGCAACGCGATCTCGTAGCGATTGTTCGAAATCAATGTCTCCGCGCATTGCTGCTTCAGTAATTTTTACAACCTGTTCGCCAACTCCCGCCTTCTTCGCCAAAAGTTCAATGACTTCTTGGGCAATTAAGGTGGAGTCAACATCCATGAGAATAAGTTTTTTTGCCCAGCGCATCAAACCACCAGGTTGAACTGCGATATCAATATTTTCTGAAACAGAAACTTGAGCTAGTGATGTCCGCACGTTTTGCTGAGATGCGCCAGAAACGACAAACTCAACGGCAGTTACTGGGTAAGAGGCATTGCGAAAGATACGCTCAATATTGGCGTTTTGCGTGGCCAAAGTTTTCGCAATCATCGCGATAGCGGAGGGTTTTAATGGATTACCCAGAACGATGACATGTAGTAAGCCAGTTTTAGCCGCAATAGAGTGGATTGACGATTGAGAAAATGCCACTGCTATATCAACGTTAAGCGTCGTAGCGCACAGAGCCAAGTCTTCTTCAACGGCCTTGGCATGCGATTTATCGAGGGCAATGAGTGCAGTGAGGATAACTCGATCGCGTATAACTACTTGTTCAATGTCTAAAACAGTTATTGCAAAAGGGGAGAGGGTTTCAAATAGAGCTTGGGTGATGCCCGGGGTATCTATTCCTGAAAGAAGTATGAGGCCGGTGAAAGCATCATTGTGTATCGGATTATCCTTGGGCATTGGGGCAGATTATCGTGAAATACGTTACCTAGGTGCGGAATTTCCTGAATTCATGGCTTAATGGCGATATCTTTCGTTCTCTATGGGAAATCAAGTCGTTCTTTCACTCGAGGAAGTAACTGTTCGCAGAGGCGAACGAACAATCCTCGGGCCACTCTCTTTACGTATTGTTGAGGGGGAGAGATGGGTAATTCTTGGCCCTAACGGTGCCGGTAAATCAACTCTACTTTCGTTGTTATCTGCATTGAACTTTCCCACTACCGGTACGGTAGAAATTTTGGGAGAGCAGATGGGTAAAGTAGATGTTTTTGAATTACGCACTCGTATTGGTTTATGTAGCGCAATTTTGGCAGAAAATATCCCCGCCGATGAATGTGTGCGAGATGTGGTGCTCACGGCCGCCTACGCAATAGTTGGTCGGTGGCGCGAAGAATATGATTTATGGGATGAATCTCGCGCGATAGCGTTGCTAACAACGTTTGGTGTACGAGATTTAGGTGATCGCCTCTTTGGGACGTTGAGTGAAGGTGAGCGCAAACGTGTTCAAATATGTCGAGCTTTGATGGCTGATCCCGAACTGGTGCTTTTGGATGAACCTGCCGCCGGCTTGGATCTCGGAGGTAGGGAAGATCTACTCAAAAGATTTTCTGCATTTTCTCAAGATGAACGAGCGCCAGTTTCTATCTTGGTAACCCATCACATAGAAGAAATACCTGAAGGAACCACGCATGCGTTGTTGCTTAAAGATGGTCGGAACGCTGTTTCTGGTCCTGTAGACCAAGTAATTACAAGTGAGCATGTCAGCGCTGTTTTTGGATTACCGATAGTTGTAGCAAAAGAAGGATCGCGCTTTTTCGCAAGGGCTGAATGATGTTTTTCGGGTCTATGCATCCGGATTGGCAGATTTTGCTGCCTCATTGCGAACCACTTCTTAATAAGATCGAACTGGCATTGGAAAATAGGGAATTTGTGCCGTCCAAAGAAACTGTCATGCGCGCATTTGTTCGTCCGCCTCGAGATATTAAGGTGGCTATTTTCGGCCAGGATCCCTATCCAGGCCACGGTGATGCCACTGGATTGGCTTTTTCGATTCCGCGCCTTAAGAAAAAGATTCCTGCTTCTTTACGAAATATTTATACCGAACTACATAGCGATTTAGATATACCACCTGCCTCACATGGTGATTTAACGGCATGGGTAGATCAAGGAGTGGCATTGGTTAATCGCTCACTCACATTTACTCAAGGTTTCCCATCGATATCTTTATGGGAAGAATTTACAAATGAAGTCGCCCGTGTCCTAGGTTCATCACAGATTATTGGTGTTTTTTGGGGCAAAGATGCGCAACAGTTGTCACATTATTTTCCAAAGGATCAAAGAATTATATCTGCTCATCCCAGCCCGCTTTCAGCATACCGGGGTTTCTTTGGTTCTAAACCATTTAGTCGGATCAATCAACTATTAGAAATCAATGGACGTGAAATTGTTGATTGGCGCCTTACATAGAAATGGGCCCCGATTTGCATCAGGGCCCATTTCAATTGAGAGAGTGTGTAACTAGCCTAACCACGCATTGATGGGTGAGGAAAGGAAGTACACGATGAATAGAGCTGAAACCAGGAGCAGTAGAGGATGAAGTTCTTTTCTGCGACCTTGAATCATTCTAATCACCACGTGCGAAACGAATCCTGCTCCAATTCCAACCGAGATGCTGTAAGTAAAAGGCATCAAAATGATGGTAAGAAAAGCTGGAATTGCAATTCCGAAATCTTCCCAATCAATAGATTTGATCTGTGTCATCATCAAGAAACCAACGATAACGAGAGCGGGGGTTGCAGCTTCGTATGGAATAACTGCAACTAGCGGAGCTAAGAATGTTGTAAGCAGAAAACAAATTCCTGTTACGACGGATGCTAAGCCTGTGCGAGCGCCTTCTCCGACACCTGATGCAGATGCGATATAGGAAGTGTTGGTAGAGATACCAGATGCTCCTCCTGCCGCAGCGGCTATGGAGTCAACAAACAAGATTTTGTTTGCGTTAGGTACATTTCCTTCACGGTCTACTAAACCGGCTTCATGGCCAATGGCAGTCATTGTGCCCATTGTGTCGAAGAAGTCGGCGAGCAAAAGTGTGAAAACTAGCAAGATGGCGGATACTGCAGTGATTCTGCTAAATGAACCAAAGAGGTTGAAATGTCCAAGCAAACCAAAATCTGGCGTAGCTATAACATCACTTGGGAACGCAGGAACGTTAAGTCCCCATCCTTTTGGATTCACCTTGTCGGGTGCAATGAAATTTGGACCGACTTTGAACGCAGATTCAATCGCAATTGCCGCGACAGTTGCCAAGCCGATACCAATAAGTAGCGCTCCCTTGATTTTCTTAACCATCAAGCCAATCATGAGAAATAGGCCAAAAGCGAAAACAATAATTGGCCAACCCACAAGAGTGCCGTTGTCACCCAGAGTTACAGGAACAGGACCCGAACCAGTACGACGAACGAATCCCGCATCTACAAGTCCGATCAAAGCAATGAAGAGACCAATACCAACCGATATTGCAATTTTGAGTTGAGTTGGTACAGCGCGAAAGACTGCAGTTCTAAATCCGGTAAGAACGAGAACTGTAATAATCAAACCTTCTAGGACTACGAGCCCCATTGCATCGGCCCAAGACATCTTCGAAGCTATACCCACGGCTACGAATGTGTTGAGTCCTAATCCGGTAGCAAGTGCCAATGGAAAGTTTGCAACAAATCCCATGAGGATTGTTAACACGCCAGCGATCAGCGCAGTGGCTGCTGCAATCAAAGCAAGGTTTGGTGCATCTCCGCCGCCTAGGAACTTGCCATCAGCATCTTTTGTAAGTCCGATGATGAGTGGGTTAAGCGCCACGATGTAAGCCATAGTGAAGAATGTGACTATTCCGCCACGAACTTCTCGGCCAACTGTGGAGCCACGTTGCGATATTTTGAAATACGAATCGAGCATGGTTTTCCCCTTACTGTTTTGGTATCGGGGGTG
This sequence comes from uncultured Actinomycetes bacterium, assembly GCA_903834705.1. GTDB lineage: Bacteria > Actinomycetota > Actinomycetes > Nanopelagicales > Nanopelagicaceae > QYPT01. Next base: position 8,425 of record CAILKF010000072.1, on the reverse strand, counting down.
TTTGCGACCCCGTGTGAATTCACGGCCCACAAGCCGGAGGAAGATGTCTGAAGGCTAATACGTGGTAGTAGTTACCGAGCGGTAAGTCTGGCCAAGACACCACAGGAAATTGCCACCGATTGCCCTACGAAAAGAGCGAAAAGAATTGTTCCAAGGCCCGCATTTCCGCCCAGCAATATTCCGATCAGCACTACACACGCCTCAATTCCAAGTCTGACTCGACCCACGCGCACTTTGGTGCGGTGATGCAAGGCTGTCATCAGGCCGTCTCTTGGGCCAGGACCTAAGCCACAACTGATGTAGAGAGCTGTGGCGATACCGACAAGGGCGATACCGCAAAAAGCAACAACAACACCATTCACCATGGATTCTTGTAGAGGAAAATGATCCACGCCAAGTTGCAGAGTGAGCGGTATCACGATTGCGTTCGCGAGTGTTCCAAATCCAATTCTTTCTTGCAATGGAATCCATAGAAACAAAACCGCACAACTTGTTATAAACGTTGACCAGCCCAAGGAGAGACTTGTTTTTAGCGATAAACCTTCTGCAAAAACCACCCATGGTGAATTACCGATATCGGATTGCACAAGTAGCGCTTCACCAAATCCGAAAATCGCCAACCCAAAAATTAGAATAATGAATCGAATCGGCGCAACGTTCCAACGACTATGCGCGCGCCAAGGAGTGCGCGGAATCGTGTGATGAGGCTTGAACCAGTGCGTTATCAAGCGAATCAATCCATTAGCGCTCGACATTGTTAGAGATTAGCCTATTTCGGTCACTGGAGCAGGGAACAATGACCCTTAGAATTCTCAGATTATGGAATTCACCTACGCTCAAGCAATTATCACGGGATTCATTCAAGGAGTTACTGAACTTTTCCCAGTTTCAAGTCTCGGACATGCAGTGCTTATTCCGGCGTGGATTGGGGGACAGTGGAGTGATTTCACCACTAATGAAAACTCGCCATACCTAACCGCAACCATTGCACTCCATGGCGCCAGCGCACTTGCCCTATTCCTTGTTTTCCGTAAACGATGGTTGGGTTTGGTTTCATCCGGGGCTAAGAGCTTGATTGGCCGGCATAGTCGCGAAAGTTCGGTCTTTTGGCGCTTGGTAGTTGCAACTATCCCCGTTGCAATTTTAGGTTTTGTTTTCGAAAAGAATCTTCGTCAGTTGTTTTCTAACCCACTTGCTTCATCGATTTTTATATCCATCAATGGTTGCATATTGCTAACCGTGGAATTGATTACCCGTTCGAAAGCCCGTTCTGAGTCTATTAGGGAAGAGAACGCGCATATTTCTCAATCAATCTCCGTTAAAAGTGCACTAGCGATTGGATTCGGCCAATCATTAGCGTTGTTTGCAGGTATCTCAAGGTTTGGAATTTCTATGAGTGCTGGTTTGTTACGGGGTTTATCTCACTCAACTTCTTCAGATTTTGCGTTTTTGCTTGCACTACCCGTCATTGCTGGGGCATCTTTCTACAAATTGCCAGATCTACTGCTCTCCGAAAATTCACATTTACTTGGTCCTATATTTGTTGGATCTATCGTGTCTTTTATCTGCACTTACGTTTCAATTACTTTCTTGGTTCGATGGTTCAAATCGAGAACTCTCTACCCGTTCGCAATTTATTGTTTAATCGTCGGCGGCTTATCGATTATCCGATTCGCAGGATAAATTCATGTTTCCCGGAATCGGAACGGTTATTAACATAGCCACAATCGTCGTGGGTGCTGGTTTTGGAGTTTTGGCAGGTTCTAGGATGCCGGAAAAAACACGTTTGTTACTTATGGATGTTTTAGGTTTAACAACACTATTAGGTGCGGCGTCAGCATTAGCATCGCTGTGGGCACATAGGTATACATCTGCTTTGCCTACAGGATGGTCACTACTAACAGTTTTAGCCGCATTACTGCTTGGCGGTTTTGTTGGATCTCTTGCGCGTATTGAAGATCGACTTGAAACATTTGGAGAGAATCTACGGAAGAAGTTCCGATCTTCCAAAGAGAGCACGTTCGTAGAAGGATTTGTTGCGGCTTCGTTACTTTTTGCAATCGGTCCTTTAGCAATCCTTGGAAGCATCAGCGATGGAATGTCCACTGGTATAGAGCAGTTGTTATTGAAAAGTACACTCGATTTTTTTGCTGCGATGGCATTTGCCGCCACGCTAGGTTGGGGGGTTGCCGCTTCTGCTATTCCCGTAGGAATTTACCAAGCTGTATGGACTTTAGTTGGCCTAGTTCTCGGCACCGTACTTTCAGGTTATCAAATAGATGCCATGACAGTTACTGGCGGATTGATGCTGGTGTGTATTGGTTTGAGATTATTGCGCATCAAAGAAATTGCTGTGGGAAATTTACTGCCGGCTTTAGCATTTGCTCCTGTGATTGCTTGGGCTATGCATCAATTTGTTTGAGACTAGAAAGTTTTAGCGTCGATCACAAATCTATATCGAACATCGCTGGCGACAGTGCGCTCGTAAGCGGTATTCACGTAGTTGGCGTCGATAACTTCAACCTCGCTTACGATCCCATGTTCTGCGGCAAAATTAAGCATCTCCTGAGTTTCTTTGATTCCGCCAATCATTGACCCAGCCAAGCTGCGTCTTGCCTCCAGGAGTGATCCAACATTTACAGAATAAGGCTTACCAGGAAGTCCAATACAGACAAGTGTTCCGTTGAGGGAAAGTTGTTTGAGAAAATCATTGATATTCAATTCCGCCGAAACTGTGTTGAGAATGAGGTCGAATCGTTTCTCAGCCGCGAGCATTGCTGCTTCATCGCTGGTATTAATGAAATCGTCGGCACCCATCGCACGAGCGTCTTGTTCCTTTTTGGCGGAGTGAGAAAGCACTGTTACATGCGCACCCATGGCCTTAGCAAATTTCAACCCGAGGTGTCCGAGACCTCCCAATCCCATGATCGCAACTTTAGTTTTGCTATCGGTTTTCCAAAAGCGAAGGGGTGAATACAAGGTAATCCCTGCACAAAGTAGTGGAGCAACTCCTGAGAATTCTAAAGAGTCTGGAACGTGCAATGCGTATTTTTGATCGATCACGAATCTATTCGAATAGCCACCGAAGGATATGGTTTTTCCATCTCTTTCATATCCGTTGTATGTAGGAGTCATGCCTTCAGCGCAGTATTGTTCCAAACCATTCACGCATTGAGCACAGCTCCGGCAAGAATCAACGAAAACTCCCACGCCAATTTTGTCGCCTGGTTTGAAACCAGATACGTCAGATCCCACACGGTCAACTATCCCTACAATTTCGTGACCAGGAACCATAGGAAATAGAGCAGGGCCCCATTCTTCGCGCACTTGATGAATATCAGAGTGGCAAATACCTGCAAAAGAGACCGAAAAATCTATGTCGTTAGTGTTGGGCGTGCGACGATCAAATGAAAAAGGGGTGAGGTTTTTTCCAGCATGCAGGGCAGCTAATCCGCGAGTAGACATCTGTTACTCCTTTATGTTGAGGGAAGGGTCGATGAGTTTAGAAGCACGGGCAGTAACGTTGCGCATATGGTGTCGACGGCACAATACCTCGTACGCTATTTCGTTTTCGGGAGAAACATCACCTACTACAACCTGTTCACCTTCAGTAATCATCACACCAGCAGAGGTTCGAGCATTGTGAGTAGCCCTGGCACCGCACCAACAAAGAGCTTCCACTTGCAGAGTATTTACTCGATCGGAAAGTTCAACTAGCCGGGCTGAACCAGGAAATAGACTTGTACGAAAATCAGTCAAAATTCCAAATGCAAAAACATCGATTCCCAGACCATCTACAATTTTCGCGAGCTGTTCTATTTGCGCTGGCTCGTAAAACTGAGCTTCATCGCAAATGACATAATCAATGCGTTCTCCGCCGGAAAGTCGATCAGCTACGAATCTATGTATATCCAGCGCTGGAACAACTTCCACGGCATCTCTTTGTAAACCTAGGCGTGAAGAAATTACGCCAGATCCTGCCCTGTCTTTGCTGGTGAAGATAAGACCGGATCGACCACGGCTTTGGTGGTTATGCGCGGTTTGTAGAGCGAGTGTAGATTTTCCGCTATCCATTGTTCCGCAGTAATAGGTTAGTTCGGCCATGTCTCATATCCTGTCATAGATTGGCAATCTTTGTACGAGTTCATAAAATGTTGAATCTCGATAGTGCATCCTTCATTTTAGATGCAAGAGAAAGCGCAACATCTACAGAAATGTGGGAACCATCACGATAGGCAACGATGTCATCCATGAGCGCGTTGCATGTGGATTTGCATAGCCATGCTGTTGGGTCAATTGCTAGTTCCTGACTCGGAATATTATTAAACGACGGCTCTGAATTGTTGCAATCATGCAATTTTGCTGATGCAAGACATGTGGGGATGTCACGATTAACATGGGGGGTATCAGAGATAAATACCAGTTTGTCGGTTGCACCGCGCAAATGTTCGACCGTAAGAATCTGACCGGTTCGCCACCATTGCTCTCGAGATCCAGAACCCTTTGGCGGTGCATACCACTGGAATCCAGTGACGAGTACGGCATCTGGATGAAGTGCATGGATGCGTTTCACCGAATTACTTCTCCACAGATCACATTCTGAAGCGCTGAACGCACCACGCGAAGTGCGTGTAACTTCAATGGATGGACAAGCTGATTTTGTCAACGAAATGAGAGTGAAATGCTCTTCATTTGCCAATTTCTCCAGGGTTGGAAACCATTGCGCTGCATGAGAATCGCCGTAGAGAACGATTTTCTTTTTGGATTTCAGGTCGCCGAACTCACAAAGGGGAGATGAATTCTCTCCATAATTAACATGACATCCGTTTGCGTACACAGCTGGTTTTCTTACAATCTTTACCAGAGAATATTGTTTGCCCTGTCCTTCGATTGCAATTTTTGAGGAGACGCTATGACTAATCGTAAATCCAATGGCGATCGATAGTACTGTGATTACAACTGCGCCGAAAACGATAGTTTTTGTAGCCAACGCGCGCAATCGAAGTGGTTCTTCAATAAACCTATGTGTTAAATCCGCTGCAATAACCGTGGCGACAATGCACATCGCTCTTTCGTAAAAATGCAATGGTCGTCCGTAATAAGCGCTGGGGAGTACCAATAGCGGCCAATGCCAGAGATACAAAGGGTAAGAGATTCCACCCAACCATTGTGAGATTTTTGATTGGGCAAGATCAGCCAAGATAGGAGGCCAAGAACCAATACTTGCAATCAGTAACACGGTGGCAAGCGTTGGTGCCAATGCCGCAAAACCAGGAAATGCGGTTGAGGAATTGAACTCGAAAGTTGCATACAGAAGTACAACTACCGCTATCCAGGAAGTGATCGGACGCTTCACTTTGAGATTCGGTGAGAGGGCAAGAAGTGCCCCGGCTCCCAATTCCCACGCACGTGTGGGTAGAGAATAGAAAGACCAAATTGGGGAAGCGTGAGTGAGATAGATCGAATACATAAAAGAGGCAATCGTTGATGCCCAGATTCCGATAGTTATTGCTGTTCGTTTCCCAAATTTTGCCAATATGAAAAGAAAAGCCGGCCAAAGGAGATAGAACTGTTCTTCCACCGCTAGAGACCAATAATGAATGAGGGGTGAAGGGATTGCTCCTAAATTTTGATAATCATTCTCCCACCACGCAAAGAGATAATTGCAAATGTAAATGCTTGCCGCGATGACGTCTCGACCGATAGATGTTCTCGTATTCGGTGCAAGAAGTAACCACGATGCTACGGCTGTCAGAATCAAAACAAAGCTGGAAGTTGGCAGTAGGCGTTTTATTCGCCGTAAATAGAATTGCGAGAAATCCAATGTTCCTGTTTTGGATATTTCACGAACAATGAGCCCGGTAATGAGATATCCAGAAATTACATAGAAGATATCTACACCTATGAACCCACCGCCAACTAGTCGCGCATGAAATATGACAACTAAAATTGCTGCGAAAGCTCGTAGCCCTTGGATTTCGAGGACGCGTTTACTCATATGGTTAGGAGAGTTTCGATTGATATATCAGGATTGTGCTTGAGTATGAGTTCTCTGCCTCCAAGAGCCGAAATCTCGATGAGGACCACTACAGTCTTTACAGTTCCACCAGCTTGTTCTATAAGTTTAATTGCTGCATTGATTGTTCCACCTGTAGCTAGAACATCATCAACCAATAGAATTCGCGAATTGTGGGCACAAGCGTCACGATGAATCTCTAGACAGTCATCTCCATATTCCAAGGAGTAATTCTCTTGGAAAACGGCTCTAGGGAGTTTTCCCTTTTTTCGAACTGGAATAAAGCCTATCGAACGACTATGCGCAAGCGCCGCACCGATAATGAAACCTCGTGCTTCAATGGCAACTATGGAATCTGCGGTTGAATCAATAGTGTTGAGAGCGCGTATCAACGATTGAAAACCTTCGGGATGGGAAAGTAACGGTGTGATGTCTTGAAACACAATTCCATCTTGAGGGAAATTGGGTATGGATTTAATTAGCGCCAGAGCTTGCTTTATTTCCACTCTAACCCCCTGTTGTGTCCGAACGGGGACTTGAACCCCGAAGCCCTTGCGGGCACTAGCACCTCAAGCTAGCGCGTCTGCCAATTCCGCCACCCGGACGAGTGAGGCGTAACGATAGCAATCCAAGCGATGAGAGACAAAGTCGCGCAATGCAAAGATGCTTTGTAGGAGAAACTACGAGAGAATGGCTCCATGAGCAATGATCTTGAGAAGGATGTCGTTACGTTATGCCAAGAAATGATTCGAATTCCCAGCGTTAATTTTGGGGATGGCAAAGGCGATGAACGAGCCATGGCAGATTATGTTGTTTCTAAACTGTTAGAGGTTGGAATAGCTGCCACTATTTATGAATCAGCTCCCGGTCGATGCAATGTCATCGCTAAGATCGAAGGTAGCGATACAACTCGACCAGGGTTAGTTGTTCATGGTCACTTAGATGTAGTTCCGGCAGATGCCTCTGATTGGTCTGCAGATCCATTTGGAGGAGAGATTCGCGATGGAATGATTTGGGGTCGTGGCGCACTCGATATGAAGAATATGGATGCCATGATTCTGGCTGTCTTAAGGAAATGGGCGCGCACAGGTGTTAAACCTCCCAGAAATTTAGTTATTGCTTTCTTCGCTGATGAAGAAGCTGGAAGCATTTACGGTTCGCGATGGATGAGCACCGAACACCCAGAAGTTTTTGCTAACTGTTCTGAAGCAGTATCCGAGGTAGGTGGTTTCTCGGTAACCGTAGGAGATGGTAAGCGTTTGTATTTGATTCAAACCGCGGAGAAGGGCATTCACTGGATGAAGTTGATTGCCAATGGACGGGCGGGTCATGGATCGATGATTAACGGTGAGAATGCAGTTACAGCTATCTCGCAGGCCGTTTCGAAAATTGGTGAATACACATGGCCACAACGGTACACAAAAACCGCAAAGATTCTTTTTCGTAAAGTTGCAGAAGCAACAGGCAAGGTTTACGACGAAAAGGATTTGCGACCATTGCTCGTTGAATTGGGCGGGGTGGCGCGGATGATCGGGGCAACCTTGCAAAACACCGCCAATCCAACGATGCTGGATTCTGGGTACAAAGCTAACGTTATCCCTCAAACTGCAACCGCCGTGATTGATGGACGATTTCTCCCAGGGTTAGAGGGGGAGTTCGATGACACTATTCGTAAAATAATTGGACCCGATATTGCAATTGAAAGTATTGCCCAAGACATCGCCTTAGAGGTTGAATTCAGTGGGGCACTGGTAGATGCAATGTGTCAAGCAATTAAGGATCAGGACCCTGATGGTATTCCAGTTCCTTATCTCATGAGCGGTGGCACAGATAACAAGGCGTTAGCAAAAATTGGAATTACTGGTTATGGATTCTCGCCACTGCGCTTACCAGCTGATTTGGATTTCATGTCACTCTTTCACGGGGTTGACGAAAGAGTTCCAGTTGATGGATTGATATTCGGGGTAAATGCCTTAGAAAATTTCTTAGCCAATAGTTAATATTTAAAAAGGTTTTGAAACGTCATCTAAAGCACTACGAACTATTGCCGGAAGCGCAATTTCTTCGCTCGTTAGGATTCCTCGCAATTGCGCTCCAGTTCGGGCCCCAACAATCGCGCTAGTAACGCCAGGAGCATCGCGTACCCACGCCAATGCAACTTCTAGTGGCGAATAACCAAGACCTTCAGCCGCGACACATACAGCCTCAACAATGCTGGCGCTTCTTTCGTCCAAATATGGCTGTACGAAATTTGATAAATGAGCGCTGGCGGCTCTGGAATCACTTGGAATTCCATGACGATATTTTGCACTTAACACGCCACGGCCAAGGGGGGACCAAGCTAAAAGCCCTACTCCTAATTCTTGCATGCAAGGCAAAACTTCGCGTTCAATATTTCTATTAACGAGG
>CAILKF010000071.1 GCA_903834705.1 uncultured Actinomycetes bacterium | reverse complement strand
CTATGTAGCGGATGAGATTGCTGTGATGTTCCGTGGCCGAATTGTTGAACGTGGTACCCGAGAAGATGTTTTCAAAAATTCTCGCCATCACTACACAATCGGATTGTTAGCTTCAGTTCCTCTAGCAAATCCACAAGCAGCTAAAACCAATAAAGAACAAGTGCAATCTTTACCAAGCCCTGCAGAAGGTGATGCCTGCCTATATCGAACACGTTGTGCCGTTGGAATCAATCGTCCAGATTGCAAATCAACCGCCCTTACGCTTACTAACGGCACATCCACACATTCGTGGCTTTGCCATTCACCTCAAGGGAGTTAATAACTATGGCTGATGTTGCAGTAGTAACAGGTGCCGGTTCAGGAATTGGTCGCGCAATCGCCACAAAATTAGTAGAAGATTACATAGTCATTCTTGTAGACATTAATCCCAAGGGTCTTGCAGAAGTTGAGGCAGAGCTTTCAAGTGCTGGACATAAAGTTTTCAGCCTCCTTGGGGATGTATCACTACGTGAAACACACAAGAGAGCTCGCGTATTGGCCGAAGAAAAAGGAACGCTAGTTTCCTGGGTCAATTGCGCTGGTATTACACGTGGAGCGCCGCTACATGATTTTCCAAATGATCCAACACTTATGGATGAAATCATCGCAATTAATCAAGTAGGAACTTTTTGGGGGTGTACTGAGGCAGTTGCCTCATATGTCACGGGAAAAGTGAAGGGAGCCGTTGTTAATATTTCATCGGTGCATGGTCGTCGAGCTTGGAGAGATCACGCAGTTTATGAGATGACAAAGGGTGCAGTTGATGCGCTGACACGTAACGTTGCAGTTACTTATGGTCCTTACGGAATTCGCGCAAACGCAGTTGCGCCGGGTGCAATTTTGACTCCCGCCCTAAAAGAGTATTTTGTGAAAATTGGTCCAAAGCATCGCGAAGCGCTAGAACTATTAACGCCTCTCAAGCGACTTGCAGATCCAAGCGAAATCGCTGAAGTTGTGTCGTTCTTGCTTTCATCTAAAGCCTCTTATGTTTCTGGCCAAAGTTTGGCAGTTGAAGGTGGTTGGACTTCAGCGTTAGGAGCAGGTGATTTGGATCCTGATTTAGCTAAGAAATATGGGCTTAAATCTGAAAATGGGTTGCCACTTTAATTCTTTTTTATTAAAGGTGGTAGAGCAACGCTGATGAAACTGCAGCGCTGATAACAACAATAGGGAAAGGCGCTTTCAAGAAGAGCGCAAGAAATGCAACTCCAACGCCTAGCGCTCTGTGATCTAAAACCAACTTAGTTTTGTCGGTGAAAGATTGGACGCCCACCAGTGCGCTGAGCAGAACAATAGGGATGAGTGCATTTGTAGCTTGAATTTTTGGATGCGATAAATAGCGTTCAGGAATTGAATGACCGAGGTACTTCAGCAAAAAAGCAATTGCGCTAGTGCCAATTACGCCCCACCAGTAAATGCTCATTTCTTTCGAACCCCCATGCCAAGTGCTAATAGCGTTGTAGCAATTATGGGTAAACCTGCTGGCAGAACTGGTGTGAGCAGGAGTGCCATAGCCACAGCGCTTAGCGCAAGAATTCGATCTGAGGTTGTTTTCAACCGTGGCCAAACAAGTCCTAGAAATGCTGCAGGCACTGCAGCATCAAGGCCCCACGCAGCTGGATCACCCATTGCTTGCGCTCCTAGCGCGCCAGCAAGGGTAAATAGATTCCAAAAGATAAAAACTCCAAAACCCGTATACCAAAATCCCTGTCGCATTGCCTCGATTCCGCGCGGCTCTTGCGAAAGTGCAACACCAGTTGATTCATCGATAGTGACGTGCGCTCCAATCACTCTTCTTAATCCGCGCACCTTGAGAAGTTGGGCCATGCGCAAGCCATATAGCCCGTTTCGAAAACCCAAGAGAGAAGCAGTGGTGATTCCGCTTAGCGCACTTCCGCCTGCTCCGATAACTCCAATGACTGCAAATTGTGAGGCGCCAGAAAAAGTTAACAGGGATAGCAGGCAACTCTGGAGCACTGAAAAACCTGCAGCAACACTGGCAGCTCCAAATGCTGCGCCGTAAGCCCCAACGGTGATGGAGACACTGAGTGAATCTCTAAGGGTTAGTCCTCTTGTGTTCGACACGACCGCCATTGTGCCGTATCAATCCATTCCAGTTCTACTTCCGATAGATAGGGTCACGACATGTCCGAGGCGATTTTTCGAAGCGATATGACCGTTGAACTGGTCAAAGCAAGTGCAAGTGATGCTGACGTTATTTGGGCAGCGCGGGTTTCCACTGCCGGCGAGCAATCATTAGAAGAAGTTGGAGAAGACCCAGCACGTTCGGCTGGTTTAATCAATTACCTTGCACGCGAGCGACACGGTTCACCTTTTGAGCACACCTCGATGACTTTTTTCGTATCGGCTCCCATTTTTGTTTTCCGCGAGTTTATGCGCCACCGAATCGCTTCATACAATGAAGAAAGCGGTCGATATCGCGAACTTCAACCAGTTTTCTATGTACCAAATAAAGATCGTAAATTAGTCCAAGTCGGCAAAACTGGTGCATATACTTTTGAAGACGGCACACAAGAACAATTTGATCTCACTGTCAAAGCAATGAAGGAAAGTTATGTATTTGTGTATGAGCGCTATCAAAAGATGCTTGAGGCCGGCGTTGCACGAGAAGTCGCGCGAGCAGTCTTGCCAGTAGCTCTCTACTCATCGATGTATGTCACCATGAATGCGCGAGCCCTGATGAATTTTCTTTCTTTACGTACCTCTCGGGAGGGTTCACATTTCCCAAGCTACCCTCAGCGTGAAATTGAGATGGTCGCAGAGAAAATGGAAGAACATTTCGCCACCCTTATGCCTTTGACGTACGGAGCATTTCAAAAATCAGGCCGTATCGCTCCTTAAGCGTGCGGTAGCCTTACCTCATGACAATCCTTCCGCCTTTTGGGCGCTTGGCCACTGCGATGGTGACGCCATTTAAAAAGGATCTCACTATTGATTGGGATGGCGTTTCAACGCTTGCTAGCCATCTCGTATCTACTGGCCATGATGCAATTGTTGTTAACGGAACAACTGGAGAAGCGCCGACAACAAGTGATGATGAAAAAGATAAAATAATTAAAGTCGTTTTAGAAGCTGTTGGGAATAAGGCGCAAGTAGTTGCTGGTGCCGGAAATAATGAAACTTCTCACTCGGTGGAGCAAGCACTGCGTGCTCAAAAAGCCGGAGCCCACGGACTTCTTGTTGTCACTCCTTACTACAACAAGCCACCGCAGGCGGGTATCGAAGCACATTTTCGTGCAATTGCAGATGCCAGTGATTTGCCCGTCATGATGTACGACATTCCGGGACGAACTGGTATCGCTATTGAGCCAGACACCATCGTTCGCTTAGCCGAACACCCACGTATTGCTGCACTTAAAGATGCAAAGGGAGATGTTGCTTCAACATCATGGGTTATCAAGCGCTCGGGGATTCCTGTTTATTCAGGCGATGACATTCTTAACTTACCTTTGTTATCTGTTGGTGCAGTTGGGTTTGTATCTGTGTGCGGACATACCGTTGGTGGGCAGTTGCGAGAAATGCTCGATAGTTGGTTTGCAGGAAATCCTTCGAGAGCACTAGAAATTCATCAGAAGATATTGCCTGTCTTTACAGGAACATTTCGCACTCAGGGTGCGATCTTGACAAAAGCCGCCCTCAATTTAATGGGATTACCTGGTGGCTTCACCCGTTTACCTTTAGTGGATGCAACGCCTGAACAGATTGCGCAATTGCGCCAAGATCTGATCGCCGGCGGCGTAACTTTGAAATAATGACGCATCCGCATCCAGGGCTAGATACTCCAGCAAAATTAGTTGCAGGCGGGTTACGCATTGTCGCTCTCGGCGGATTAGGCGAAATTGGTCGCAATATGACCGTTTTCGAAACTGCCGGAAAGTTATTAATCGTTGATTGTGGCGTACTTTTTCCTGAAGAAACGCAACCAGGTATTGACTTAATTCTTCCTGATTTTTCATATATTCGAGATCGCCTTGCAGATGTCATTGGCATTGTCCTTACACACGGCCATGAAGATCACATTGGCGCTGTCCCATATTTATTGCGCGAACGAGGTGACATCGCCGTCTATGGCTCTGCGCTTACCTTGGCGCTCGTTGGTGCAAAACTCAAAGAGCATCGGATTACCCCTTTGATGCGTGAAGTTCGCGCTGACATGAGCGAAGACATTGGCCCTTTTACAGTCGAGTTTGTTGCAGTTAACCACTCAATTCCAGATGCGCTAGCAGTGGCAATTCATACAAGCGCTGGCACGGTTTTGCATACAGGTGATTTCAAAATGGATCAGCTACCACTTGATGGACGCATTACCGATCTTCGAGCCTTTGCAACGTTGGGTGAAAAGGGCGTTGACTTATTCCTAGTTGATTCCACAAATGCCGATGTTCCTGGATTTACTCCATCCGAGCGCGAAATCATGCCCGTTCTGGATCGCGTTTTCCGTGCCACAAAACGACGCGTGATTGTTGCATCCTTTGCCTCACATGTTCATCGAGTACAACAAATTATCGATACTGCTGTTTCACACGATCGCAAAGTTGCATTCGTTGGACGCTCGATGGTCCGCAACATGAAAATAGCACAAGACATGGGCTATTTAACAATTCCGCAGAACATCGTTATTGATTCCAAGGAATTGGAAAACCATGGCGACAACGTAGTTTTAATCTGTACTTG
>CAILKF010000070.1 GCA_903834705.1 uncultured Actinomycetes bacterium | reverse complement strand
TTATTGGCGGAGATTTAAACACTCAAGAAATTGGCAACTACGTCAATGGTCTTACCATTCATGACGTCGAACTGTGCGGAGATAAACCATTTACGATTTCAGCACCTGGCGCTGATTTTAGAGTTCTTGCTCGAGTTCTTCCCTCAGAATTAGGAAGTGTTGTAGTTGCGCAATCTTTAGACAATGTAGACAACACTATTCATCAGTTGCAAATTTTGTTTATCTTTATTGGCTTGGTGGCACTACTTTTGATTGGGCTTGCATCACGTAAAGTGATTGACATTGGTTTGAAGCCACTCGCAGAAGTTGAAACTACTGCCGAATCAATTGCTGGTGGAAATCTTTCGGCTCGCCTTCCGGATGCAAAGCCAGATACAGAAGTTGGTCGGCTTGTTTCTTCGTTGAACCAAATGTTAACTCGGATTGAAGGCGCATTCTCTGCGCAAACAGAGAGTGAAAATCGTTTGCGCCGATTTGTCGCCGACGCAAGTCATGAATTGCGTACCCCCCTAACTGCGATTCGCGGTTTTGCTGAGTTGAATAGGCAAGGTGCGGTGCAAGGTAAGGAAGCCACAAATGAACTCATTGTTCGAATTGAAAAAGAGTCGATGCGCATGGGCGCTCTTGTTGAAGACCTTTTACTTCTTGCCCGACTTGATCAATCTCGCGAATTAGAAAAGAATCCAGTAAATATTCGAAGTGCTGTTGAAGAAGTCGTTGCATCGGCACGTGCAGCAGGGCCTGAGCATCCGATATCTATTTCTATCCCAGATGGAGATATCTATATTTTGGGTGATGGCAATAGAGTCCATCAAGTGATTGCGAATTTACTTGCAAATGCCAGAACTCATACACCAGTAGGTACTTCAATATCGGTGGTGGTTACTCAAGACGATAACGGAACTTCAATTTCAGTGACAGATAAGGGACCTGGTTTATCTAATCAAGACCAGGAAAGAATCTTTGAACGTTTCTTCCGAGCAGATCCCTCACGGACGCGAACTACAGATGAGGGAAGTGGCCTTGGTTTATCTATTGTTGATGCGGTGATGCGTGCACATGGAGGTCGCGTCAGCGTGACTTCTAAGCTCGGCGAGGGAGCAACCTTCACTCTATTTTTTCCAGTAGTTATTTAAATCCAGAACTATCTCGAAGGTCCCAAGTTCTCCATTGCCTTTAGTGTCGCGATGCGTTCCTCAATGGGTGGATGAGTTGCAAACAACTTTGAAACACTGCGCCCATCCAATGGAGATTCAATCCATATATGTGCCACAGCAGTTGAGCGTTGATGCACAACAGTTGAATCCCTAGCAAGAACTTCAAGTGCTGAACGCAACCCTGCAGGGTTTCGAGTAAATGACACTGCAGTGGCGTCGGCGAGTGCTTCGCGTCGGCGAGATACAGCAGATTTCAAAAGAAGAGCCGCCAGTGGGGCAAGAATGAGGACAAGAAGTGAAAGTACTAAAGCTATTGGATTGCCGTTGTTTTCACGGCTATCTCTGCGGCCACCAAACCACATCATGCGAGTAAGCATGTCGCTGAGCAACGCAATTGCACCCGCAGTCGTTGCAGCAACTGCAGAAACAAGTGTGTCTCGATTTGCAACGTGTGACATTTCGTGAGCAATCACGCCTTGAAGTTGATCGCGATCCATTACATCGAGAATTCCTGTTGTAAAGGCAATCACTGCATGCTCGGGATTTCGGCCCGTGGCAAATGCATTCGGCGCGGAATCTTCTACAACGGCAACTTTGGGCATGGGAAGACCGCTAGCAATAACAACTTCGTGAATAACATTAAATAACTTTGGGTTATCACTTTCTTCTAGCAGCCTCGCTCCGGTCATTTTTAGAACTATTGAATCGGACGCGTAGTAAGAGCCCCACACTGAAACTAAAGCAATGCCCACTGCAATAGGAACTATTCCGACAGTGCTTTGGCCAAAATAAGTAAGTGCGGCATAAACAACAACCCAAACAAGGGCTCCCATTCCGGCAAGCAAGAGATACGTTTTTCGGCGATTAGCCGATTCCATACCTCGGAAAGAAACGCCATCCATTAAGGATT
Source organism: uncultured Actinomycetes bacterium (assembly GCA_903834705.1). Taxonomy (GTDB): domain Bacteria; phylum Actinomycetota; class Actinomycetes; order Nanopelagicales; family Nanopelagicaceae; genus QYPT01. The sequence goes on along the minus strand of CAILKF010000070.1, from coordinate 44,639 downwards.
AAAACTTAACGTTCGGTGCTTGGCGTGATTGCGAGTCTTCTACTTCATAAAACTCACGTGCACTTACCTTTGCCATCGGCGCGAAAAATGACGTGGGGATAGTTTTAACCGCTGTATTGAGGGAGCGAACATTGTCATTATAAAACTGGCGTGCGAATGAAACCTTATTTTCAGTTGTTGAGAGTTCTTCTTGTAACGAAAGAAAATTAGTGGAAGCTTTTAGGTCTGGATAAGCCTCGGCTACAGCTAATAATCCGCGTAGCGCTTGTGTAATCGCCCCATCCGCTTTTGCAACGTCGGCAACTGTTGTTGCTGTGGTTGCCTTAGCGCGAGCGCTGATAACTTTTTCAAAAGTTGCGCTCTCGTGTGATGCATAACCTTTGACAGTTTCAACTAAATTCGGAATCAAGTCAGATCTACGTTTAAGTTGAACTTCTATTTGCGCAAATGCTTCATCGACTGAAACGTTAAGGCGGATAAGGCGATTATAGAAAGTTACGAGGATGAGAACGAGTACTACTATTACCGCTAATACGATCAATAAGTTTGACATGTCACTAATCTACTCTTTTTTTACCCGAGGGCACAGTGAATTTTTATTCCACTTTACTTTGGTAAAAATTCATCCACGACCGGCTCTGTGTAGGTCCACGTTGGCCTTGATATCGGGAACCGTAAAGTGCTGATCCATAAGGATGCTCTGCTGGAGATGAGAGTTTGATGAGACAGAGTTGCCCAATTTTCATTCCGGGAAAGAGTTTGACGGGTAAGTTGGCAACATTGGAAAGTTCAAGTGTGATGTGACCAGAAAATCCGGGGTCAATGAAACCAGCAGTTGAGTGAGTGAGTAAACCTAAACGTCCTAGTGAAGATTTTCCTTCAAGGCGTCCTGCAATGTCATCGGGTAGTGAAATGACTTCATACGTGCTTGCTAGTACAAATTCACCTGGGTGAAGAATGAAAAACTCATCATGGGCCACTGCAACTTCTCGCGTGAGCTCGCCTTGCTCAATCGAAGGATCAATTACTGAATATTTATGGTTTTCAAAAACTCGAAAGAATCTATCCAGGCGCACATCCACACTCGACGGTTGAATCATTGCCTGTTCAAATGGCTCAACTTTGACTCGGCCGGCTTGAATTTCTTTGGCGATATCGCGATCACTAAGCAACATAGTTGGCGACTTTACCTCTCTTAACGACCCTTTGGGCGCACTCAAATTCACCGGACAAGGCCGGATACTTGCATAAGTTACCGACCGGTAGCATCCTTAGGTCAGTAGCACTCGAGGGCTCGCCTTGAGCGCATAAGGAGTCTTTTTCTCATGGGTCACTACATCTCAAATCTGCGCGATATTGAATTCGCACTCTTTGATCTATTAGATCGCGGAAGTGTTCTCGGAAAATCAATTTACTCAGAACTTGATCGCGAAACAGTCATGGGAATGCTCGAGGAAGTTAAACGTCTCTCCGAAAATGATTTGGCAGCATCCTTTATTGAAGGAGATCGTCTTGGCGTTGAATTCAATGCCACAACGGGCGATATAAAAGTTCCACCTTCATTTAAAAAATCGTATCGCTCATATATAGACGGTGAATGGTGGCGGATAGATGCCCCGGTTGAAATTGGCGGAACAATTATTCCCGCATCAGTGCGTTGGGCAATTGCTGAAATGATTTTAGGGTCAAATCCATCGATTCACATTTATGCCTCGGGCACCGCCTTTGCTCATGTTGCATATATGTTGGGTAACGATCAACAAAAGAAAATGGCGAAGCTCATGGTCGATAACGACTGGGGAGCAACCATGATGTTAACTGAACCTGATGCCGGTAGTGATGTTGGCGCAGGTCGCGCAAAGGCCGTTGTGCAAAGCGATGGCACTTGGCACGTTACGGGCACGAAAAGATTTATTACATCTGGTGATAGTGATCTCAATGAAAATATCATTCATTATGTTTTAGCGCGCCGCGAAGGCGGAGGTCCAGGTACAAAAGGTTTAAGCCTTTTCCTTGTACCAAAGTTGATGTTTGATTTTGAAACTGGCGCATTAGGAAAACGCAATGGCGTCTATGTAACAAAAGTTGAACACAAAATGGGCCTTAATGTTTCAGCCACTTGTGAAATGAATTTGGGAGAAAAAGAGCCCGCTGTTGGGTACTTACTTGGAGATGTCCACGAAGGTATCTCTCAGATGTTTAAGATTATTGAATTCGCTCGAATGATGGTTGGAACGAAAGCAATAGCAACGCTTTCTACCGGCTACCAACATGCGCTTGCATATGCCAAGACTCGAATCCAGGGTGGCGATATGAAAGTCATGAATGATAAAGCCAGCCCCCGCGTACCCATCATTAACCATCCAGACGTCCGCCGCTCTCTCATGGTTCAAAAGGCGTACTCCGAAGGAATGCGCGCACTTGTTCTTTACACAGCATCTATACAAGATGCGGTTGCAATGGCTCGGGCTGACGGGGGAGATAAAGATAAGTTAGATGATCTTGAAGCCCTCAATGATTTACTACTACCAGTTGTCAAAGGTTTTGGAAGTGAAAAATCTTGGACGTTATTGGGTACTGAATCTCTTCAAACATTTGGTGGTTCTGGATTCACTCAAGATTGGCCATTAGAACAATATGTTCGCGATGCAAAGATCGATACTTTGTATGAAGGAACAACTGCAATTCAAGGGTTGGATTTCTTTTTCCGTAAAGTGGTTAAAGATGGCGGACGTGCTCTTGGTTTGCTTGGTAAGGAAATTACAGCCTTCGCACAATCAGGTGGAGATTTGGCTGATGAGAAGAACGCGCTATTGAAGGCTCTCGGAGATCTCAACGGAATTATTGGAGTTCTTGTTGGCCACGCGATGGCTTCTCAAGAGAAATCCGATGAAATCTACAAAGTTGGTCTCAATACCTCTCGCGCGTTAATGGCTGTTGGAGATGTAATTACCGCGTGGTTACTACTGCGTAGCGCTGAAATATCAATTGCCAAGTCAAAAGTTCCTGGAATCACTGAGAAAGAGTCTCAGTTCTATCTAGGCAAGGTCGCCAGCGCTAAATTCTTTGTGCTTAATTATTTGCCACATATCACTGCTGACAGAATGATCGTTGAATCTACCGATAGTGCGATTATGGAGATCTCTGAGCAAGCTTTCTAAAGTATACTCGCAGGATGCTCAGAAAATTTCGCGCTGAACTTTTTCTCATCCTCGGCGCATGTCTCTTTGCTTTCAACGGAATAGTTGCGAAGTTAGTTCTTACAAGCGGATTATCTGCATGGCGCCTAACTCAGGTGCGATGTACTGGTGCTTTTATCATTATTGCCTTCTATGTCCTTCTTCGAAATCGACAATCATTGCGCGTTAAGAAAGGGGAAATAGCGGCGCTGGCTGCCTACGGTGCGATTGGAATGGCCGCCGTTCAGGTTGGGTACTTCATTGCAATTTCGAGAATGCCGGTGAGTATTTCACTTATTATTGAATTTACCGCGCCCATTTGGATTGTCCTTTATATTCGATTTGTTAAGAAAAAATTCGTCCCTAAATTGATGTGGTTTTCCATAGCCTTGGGATTCGGTGGCCTATTTTTGGTTGCTCGGGTGTGGCAAGGACTAACCCTTGATGGAATTGGTGTTATCGCAGCATTTCTTGATGCTTTTGCATTAGCTGGATATTTTTTGCTGGGAGAAAAGCTCGGAGCAAAGCGAAGTACAGAATCGCTAACTGTGTGGGGGTTTGGCTTTGCAACAATCGTTTGGTTAATCATTACTCCAATTTGGAGTTTCCCATTCGGTGTTTTTTCCGAAAACATAAATCTGTTAGGAATTTTTAGTCATTACAACCTTCCAGGCTGGGTGCTATTCCTATGGATTGTTGTAATGGGAACCATCCTTCCTTACATTCTTATTCTCCATGGCATAAAAGAATTGGCAGCTGCCACAAGTAGTGTTATTACTATGATCGAACCTGTAGTTGCAGGCGGAATAGCGTGGGTTTGGCTTAGTGAAACTTTGAAACCAGTTCAATTAGTCGGTGGCGTCTTTGTATTTATGGGAATTATTGCCGCAGAGCGGGCAAGAAGGTCTACTCGCTAATCTTCGTTTCGTTGTTGCGTGTAATCCTGTGGAGTATTGTTTTGAGGCATATCTACAAAGCGAGCAAAGTGAAGTTGTGCTGACACTGTAATTGTGCGCGTTGGTCCGTTTCTGTGTTTTGCAATAATTAAATCTGCCTCACCAGTTCGGTTTTGATTGTCGTACATATCATCGCGATGAAGAAGGATTACAACGTCGGCATCCTGCTCGATCGAACCGGATTCACGTAAGTCTGAAAGCATTGGCTTCTTATCTGTACGTTGTTCTGGAGAACGGTTGAGCTGTGAAATGGCGATTACAGGCACATCTAGCTCTTTAGCTAGGAGCTTTAACTGGCGAGAGAACTCCGATACTTCTTGTTGGCGACTCTCTACGCGTTTTCCGCTCGTCATCAACTGCAAATAGTCGATCACAATCAATTTAAGGTTGTGGCGTTGCTTAAGACGACGCGCTTTTGCCCGTATCTCCATGAGTGAAAGGTTTGGCGAATCATCAATAAAGAGAGGTGCTGCAGAAATCTCTCCCATGCGTCGAGCCATACGAGACCATTCATCGTCGCTGAGATTTCCTGCGCGAATGTTATTAAGACCAACACGTGCCTCTGCTGACAACATACGCATTGTGATTTCTGAACGACTCATTTCCAGCGAGAAAATTACTGATGTATTGCCGTCTGTAATAGACGCATGGCGCGCAATATCTAAACCGAGTGTTGATTTACCCACAGCAGGTCTTGCAGCAAGAACAATCATGTTTCCGGGATGTAATCCATTTGTGAGTGAGTCTAAATCTTTGAAACCAGTCTTAACTCCTTCTGCACCAACACCTTTAGAGATTGCTTCGATTTCATCTAGCGCCTGTGGTAACAATGTACTCAGTTGCACGTAATCTTCATTAGCGCGACGTTCAGTTACGGAATAGACCTCGGCTTGTGCTTGATCTACCGAATCATCGACATCGCCTTCGGCTGAATAACCCAATTGAACAATCTTTGTTCCTGCTTCAACGAGTCGTCGCATAATTGCGCGTTCGCGAACAATTTTTGCGTAGTAGCCAGCATTGGCAGCTGTTGGAACGGATGAAATAAGTGTATGTAAATATGGCGCACCACCTGCGCGTGCAATGTCTCCGCGTTTTGTTAACTCTGCAGAAACTGTAACTGCATCAGCAGGTTCGCCTCTGCCATATAAATCTAAAATTGTGTCGTAAATAATTTCGTGTGCTGGTCGATAAAAATCACGTTCACGCAACACTTCAACAACATCTGCAATTGCATCTTTACTGAGCAACATTCCGCCCAAAACACTTTGCTCAGCAATGAGATCTTGAGGTGGGGTGCGTTCGAATTCTGGCTCGTTTCGGCCAGTGCGATTAGGTAGTTCTGCGATGCTCACGCTCACCACCCTCTCAAAAGGCACTGACATTTATTGCTTAAAGGGCATGTACTGCCCTGGTGGGTGAAGGTTATGTATTCGGGTGAGCAGAAGCGAGATAGCGCAGATCTGGATGTGGGTGAAGGTGTGGGTTGATGTGGATAAGAGGGGTTATCTCTGTGGGAATCCCTGTGTATCAATTGTGGGTAACTTTGATTTATAAGAGGTTTTAGCGATAAAAGCGCAGGTCAAAGCCGTTCAAGCTCTAGGTAAAGGTGTGGAGAAAGATAATTCCTTAAGTCTCACGATATGAGAATTGCCTGAAAACCAAAACGGACCCGCTGTAATCAGCGAGTCCGTTAAGAGTTTTTCGTGCTTATGCCAGAGCAACAACTTTCACGGTAACACTCGCAACAATGTGGTGCGGAAGTGAAACCTTAACGTTGTGCTCACCGGTCTTCTTGATGTGTCCGGCAGTTTTGATTGAATGACGATCAATATCTTGACCTGTAGAGGCTTTGATAGCTGCTGCAACATCTTTATCTGTTACAGAACCAAAGAGACGTCCAGCAGTACCAACTTTTACAGAAACTGTAATTGTTGCACCCTCTAGAAGTGACTTTACTTCTTTAGCATGATCAATGTCGCGAATTTCGCGAGATGCGCGAGCGCGACGAATTCCGTCAATCTGCTTTTCTCCACCAAGTGACCATGCAATTGCATTGCCACGAGGTAGTAAGTAGTTACGTGCGAATCCGTCTTTAACGGTTACGACATCGCCAGCGCGACCTAAACCTGATACCTCACGAGTAAGGATGAGTTTCATTTTCTATATCCCCTTATCTCGCTGTAGATGTGTAGGGCAAGAGTGCAACTTCACGACTGTTCTTAACAGCTGTTGCAACCGAGCGTTGGTGTTGTGTGCAGGCGCCTGTAACTCGACGAGCGCGAATTTTTCCGCGATCAGAGATGTACTTACGCAATGTGGCAATATCTTTGTAATCGATATACGTCACCTTGTCGCGACAGAAACTGCATGGCTTCTTCTTGAACTTCTTATTAAGCGCTGCGGCCTTAGCTGATTTATTCTTCGGCTCTTTCAGCGCTCTGTTATTACGTGCTCCCATTGTGGTGCTCCTTTTCGGGTGCCCTACCTAGGCAGGAATGGATGGATAGTGGGTGGATTAAAAGGGTGGTTGATCGTCAGCGGTGGAACTTGCCCATCCGCCTCCGGTTGAAGGTGTTGATGCTGCAGCCCATGGATCTTCGTTAACGACATCACCTGATGTTGCAGAGAATCCACCTGTTGCGGCTCCGCCTTGGCGTTGGGTGCGAGTGACCTTTGCCGTTGCGTAACGCAATGATGGACCAATTTCGTCAACTTCTAATTCAAAGACTGTGCGCTTCTCTCCTTCTTTGGTGTCATACGAACGCTGTTTCAAACGGCCGGAGACAATAACGCGAGTTCCTTTAGATAGTGATTCAGCAACGCTCTCTGCAGCTTCACGCCAGATTGAGCAACGAAGAAAAAGTGTTTCTCCGTCTTTCCATGTGTTTGTTGCCTTGTCATAGTTTCGAGGTGTCGATGCAACAGTAAAATTTGCAACTGCATAACCAGAAGGTGTGAAGCGAAGTTCTGGATCATCGGTTAAGTTACCAATGAGAGTGATGTTGGTGTCTCCTGCTGCCATCTTAGTTTCCTCGTATCTACTTGACTCTAATGCTGATTAAAGTTGCGTTTCGAATTTATTCTGGACGCATTACTTTGGTGCGCAGAACTGCTTCATTTAAATTGAGTTGACGATCCAACTCTTTTATCGCAGCTGGCTCGCAGTGCATATCGACAACTGCGTAGATTCCTTCAGATTTCTTTTGGATCTCAAATGACATACGACGCTTGCCCCAAACATCGAGCTTGTCGACGCGACCGCCGGATTCTTTGATGATCTTGAGATATGTCTCAAGGCTTGGTGTGACAGTTCTTTCTTCTAACTCTGGATCAAGGATGACCATTAATTCATAGTGACGCATGCGTTAACCCGACCTCCTCTGGACTAAAGCGGCCACGGTATTTCCGTGACAGGAGAGTTATTGCTCCTAACCAATAAGGTAAATCTTCAAAAGATTCACCTGCCTGGCAAGGGGGTTAAGGGTAACTCGAGGAGGAGCCGAATAGAAAATCGAGAACTGGTCTGTGCCCATCTTTTAGCTGTGGGGAGCTGTTTTTAAGGCTTAAAGCCACCAATGTGCCTATGAAGTAAGCGCAAGTGCCTGCCCGAAGGAGGGCGGCAATGGCATAACCGCCGGCAGGAAGTCCAAAATGGTGGCCACCGGCGCCGCTGGCTAAATGTTCCCAAATAGCGATGTGATAAATCCCCTCACCTATTTGCCATATCCAGAAAGCAGGTAGCGCTTTCTTATTTGTTATTGCAATCGCTGCTAAAGGCACTAACCAGAGAACATATTGTGGCGAGTAAACCTTTCCAACACACAAAACACTTGCCATCAAGATAAAACTTACCTGTGCAAGGGTTGGGGTGGTAGATAGTTCAAATAAATAGATAGCCATAGCAAGAAAAATTGCAAATAAAATCAGGATTGAAATGTAATTTAAATTCTTTACATCAAAGCCGAGTAATGAAAATGCGTACCAGATAGATCCCCACTCTGATTTCCTTGAAAGATTTAATTGGTAAAAAGTCCACCATCCCTTAGGAGTAGTTAAAATGACAGGTAAATTTATAATTAGCCAAACACTTGTTGTAACAACTAAATATCTTGCTGCTTCACGTATTTCGTTTCTACGCCAAAGAATAAAAATCGCCGGCAATATAAGTAAGATCGAAAAGAATTTGGTTGCAATGGAAATTGCTAAGGAAATTGCACTTAATGAGTATTTCTGTCTATCAAATAAATGAATTGCTAAGAGCATTGTTGCAATACCCCAAAGGTCCCAGTTTATATAGAGAGATGCGATAAGTGCTGGCGATAATGGAACAAGGTATGCAAACTGGGGGCGAATCTTTCCTATGATTAAGACGCTGACAATTAAAAGTAATGCGATAAAGAAAATATTGATATCGAAATAGGTTCGCGGTGAATTCTCTCCGCTAGGGACTAGCCACGCTGTCGCCCACATTACGACACCCATCAAAGTGGGGTATTCGACAGAAGTGGAACCGCCTTGGTATGACCACTGGTGCTCATCTAGATGATGACTGGTAAATAAAGCCGGAATGTCTGAATAACAAGCGTGAATTACAACATCAGGTGATGACCAAAGATTGCCCCGGCAATGTTCTGACTTAATAAAGGAGAGTACGGATGCAAAAATGCTCAAGCCAACGAGTATGAAAACTAAAGGACTCCATCTAAAGGCAGTGCGCATCGCACCTTCCTTAAGGTGTTTGGTTTGGAGTAGGGCTGGTTAGCTCAGTTGTTGGGGATGGTGTTGTCATCACAATCGGATCTGTTCCACCAATATTTACGGGTTTTGGGAAATACATTTTTGGTTCGCCTTTAAGGGCGCCTTTCATAAATGCAGTCCACACTTTTGCGGGGAAAGTTCCACCTGTTACTGAAGTAAGTCCTCCAATTCCATTGAGTGTCATAGAGGCGTTGTCTTTAAAAAATGCTACAGAGGCGGCAAGTTGCGGGGTATATCCACTAAACCATGCAGAGGCGTTCTGCTCGCTTGTTCCTGTCTTTCCTGCAGCGGGTCTGCCTAATCCAGAAGTTCCGTATGTAGCAGTTCCATTGCGAACAACTTCAGCTAATGCGTAGGTAAGGTCAGCCATTACATCTTTAGAAAACACTTCTTGTCCTTGTGGTTTAGCTTCGTAAAGAACACCTTTGTTGGGTCCCTGTACTTGGCTGATTAAATAAGGCTTCGCATAAATTCCTTGTGCTGCAAAGGTTGCATAGGCAGCCGCAATGTCAATGACATGTGGGCTTGCTGGTCCAAGAACTACGGACGGCGTTGGCATAAGCGCAACACTTTGTGGAATTCCTGCCCGTCTTGCGACATCAACAACTTTATCTGGTCCAACTTTAATTCCTAAGGGAACATAAACCGTATTTACTGAGTGCGCTGTTGCTTTAAGTAAACCGACTTGTCCCCATTGTTCATCTCCATAGTTGGAAACTGGATATGGTTTACCTAAATCATCAAAAACTTGCGGAGAATTTCCATCCCATACTGAAGTTAGTGGGATTCCTTGCTCTAGAGCTGCGATGAGTGCAAATGGTTTGAAGGTGGAACCCGCTAGAGCGATTGCTTGGGTTGCGTCACTGAGTTGGCGCACCAAATAATCTTTTCCACCATATAAAGCAATGATTTCGCCACTACCTGGTCTAACTGCAACAAGTCCAATATGTAGATCTTCTGGGGCCTTAGTTGGAGTTTGTTTATCAACGGCGTCTACTGCAGATTGCTGTGCTTTTTGATCAAGAGTTGTTCTTACAATCAATCCACCAATCATTAATTGATCGTCGCTAAACCCTAAAGCGTTAAGATCTTTTTGAGCCAAAGCAATGATGTGGCCCTTGGGGCCCGAGAGTGAACCTGAAGTAACTCTGTCTCGAACTAATGGAAACTTTATTGCATCTGCCTCTTTCTTCGTAATCCACTTAGCGTCGAGCATTCCGTTAATTACATAGTGGAAGCGAGCATTCAATCTGTCAACATTCTCTTTTGAATAAGAGGGATCGTAATATCCAGGGGATCGTAAAATGCTTGCTAAAACTGCAGATTGCGCCAGTGTTAGATGATTGACATTCCTATTGAAATATTGCTGAGCAGCTGTCTCAACTCCGTAAGAGCCACGACCAAAGTAGATGGTGTTGAGATAGTTTTCAAAAATTTGATCTTTTGAAAGTTGGTTTTCTAGTTTTATTGCAATAACAAGTTCCTTGATTTTTCGCTGAATACTTCTTTCTGGCGTTAGAAACGCTGTCTTTGCGTATTGTTGAGTAATTGTCGAGCCGCCTTGTAGTGCTCCGCCTCGCAAATTGTTAACAACAGCTCTCAAAATTCCAGTGACACTGAAGGCGCGATTTGTGTAAAAACTTCTATCCTCTGCCGCTTGAACAGCATGGCGAACATTAAGTGGAATTTTGGCCAGTGGAACGATTGTTCGATTTTGCGCGCCAATTCTGCCAATTTCAGCGCCATTAGAATATTGAATTATTGTTGCTTGGCTATTTACATAGTCGTTTGGGTTTGGAATATTGACTGTGAAATACGCAAAAGCAAATGCTATTGCCCCAACAATGAAGGCGATACCGCCGCCAAATATGGCAGTTCGAAATAACACCTTGCGGACCATGACTGAAGGTTACCTCTTAACCCAATCATCATCTTCAAGTGTTCGTTGCTTCCTGGGAGGTTTTCTAAACTCCCCGTCCCCTAGAAGGAAAGATGCGCACAAATGGTTCCATGAGCATTCTCTGCACACTTCAACTACATACACTCGAAATTCACCAAATTCTTTTTCCATCTCCGCTAACTCATCTACTGATTTGATTCGACCTGAGAATTGCCCGAGTTGATCGCCATATGTATATCTGAGTTCGACAAGTGACTTCTTTTTGCAAACAGGACATGAACGTTCGACGCGAACTCCATGAAATTTCGCAGCAAGTAGTAGGTAGGGGTCTGCATCGCAGGCATTTACGATTCCCCGAAAGAGCGCGCTCAGTGTCGCCCTTTTATCAAGGGTGTAGTCGATATAGGCGCGCTGAGAATTCATAAAGATAAGAATAACGAGCCGTATTCGAATAAAGAAACTATTCTAAGGTTATGCAAAGTTTGAATTTCCTGGGACTTTTGCGCCACCCAAGACTTTCTCGCTTGTTTGCTGCGCGGTGGACTGGGCAAGTCACAGATGGGGTTTTTCAAAGCGCCCTTGCCTCGTTTTTACTTTTTTCTCCTGAAAGACAAACAGATGCCCTCAGCGCTGCCTTAGCTTTTACAATTGTTTTGTTACCTTACTCAATTGTAGGTCCGTTTATAGGAACAATCCTTGACCGAGTTTCAAGACAGAAAGCGATATTTTTCTCTAACCTCATCCGCGGAATAGATTTATTGGTAATTTCTTTTTTTATATTTCAGGGAAAGACTGGAATTGAATTAACTGTTGTGGTGCTTGTGGCCTTTGGCATAAACCGACTCATTCTTGCTGGTTTGTCTGCTGGTTTGCCACTGTTAACGGATCAACCTTCACTGATAAGCGCTAACGCAATGGCCGTAACTGGCGGTTCAATATGTGTCGTTCTAGGTGGCGGTCTTGGATTCGGAATTCGTAAATTCCTTGAATTTTTTGGCAACGCTAATCATTCTGACGCACTCATTGTCTTTGTCGCCTCCGGGGGTTATTTTCTCTCGTCAATTCTCGTATTAAGACTAAAAAGAAATGAAATTGGTCCGCTGGAACACGAAAGAAAGTCAGCGAGTTTTACTCAGGGGTTTATTGAGATGCGAGATGGGTTCGCTTTTCTTAATCGTCATGTCGATGCGGCACGAGGAATTCTTGCAACAGCGGTGCAGCGTGGATCCTTAACAGCCCTTTTGCTTGTTGCGTTATTGCTTGAGAGAAATACTTTCAATTCGCCAGATAACCCTGATGCAGGTCTTTCGGGTTTAGCTCTTGCGCTTTCCATCGCCGGTGTTGGGATTACATGCGGTGCGTTAATTGCTCCATTTGGTGTTTCACGCTTAGGTCGGCACCGGTGGATTCGGCTTATGATTTTTCTTAATGTTTTTCCGCCTCTTTTGTTAGCGCTTTCACAGCAGCCTATCCCTCTTTATTTAACGGCATTCTTCGGAAGTGTTTTTGGACAAAGTCTTAAAGTGACAAATGATGCGCTCGTGCAATCGAAAATTGATGATTACTTTAGAGGGCGCGTATTCGCTGTTTATGATGTTGTTGTCAACGGCGCGATTGTTAGTGGCGCACTCATTGCCTCTCTCATTTTGCCGGCATCTGGAAAGTCGATTGTGCTTCCTATTATTGTTTCTCTATTCAGCTTGATTACAGGCGCGCGATTGTTAAGGAAATCAAAATTTAGTTTTGTTTCCTAGCTGCCCACCATTTCAGCAATTCAGCCTCAGCTTTCTCGGCTCCCATTGGCCCGTTTTCAAGTCGAAGTTCTAGAAGAAAATCCATTGCGTCCCCCACTGCGCGCGAAGGTTTGAGTTGGAGTAAACGCATTACCTCTTCTCCATCAAGATCTGGACGAATTTTTGAGAGTTCTTCTTGCTCCATTAATACTTCAATTCGCTCTTCCAAAGATAGATAAGTTCGCGCCAAGGCGTCAGCTTTGCGTTTGTTTCTCGTAGTGCAATCAGCGCGAGTGAGAACATGCAGGTGTGTCAGTAATTCACCCGCGTCTCTTACATATCGGCGCACAGCAGAATCTGTCCATTCACCATCCCCATACCCGTGAAACCTTAGATGCAGTGCCACAAGCGTGCTTACGTCATCAATTGTGTTTCCATCGAAACGTAGAGCCTTTAAACGCTCTTTTGTTAAACGTGCTCCAACAACTTCGTGGTGGTGAAAAGAAACACCTCCACCAGCAATAAGTGCACGAGTTTTAGGCTTTCCAACATCGTGCATAAGTGCGGCGAGACGAATAACTAGGTTTTCCCCACCTAAACGGTTTTCGTGAGCAATCGCTTGTTCAAGAACAGTCAGAGTGTGTTCGTAAACATCTTTATGGTGGTGATGCTCATCGATTTCAAGTTGCAATTTAGGAATCTCAGGAAGGATTAGTGCGGCAACGCCCGTTTCAACCAGGATTGTAATTCCCGTTCGCGGCTTCGGTGACATAACTATTTTAGTTAATTCATCTCGAACTCTCTCGGCAGAGATAATGGAAATTCGCCCGCTCATGTTTTTCATCGCTAATAAAACTTCATCGGCGATCGCGAAATCTAATTGGCTCGCAAAACGTGCAGCTCGCATAATTCTTAGTGGGTCGTCTGAAAAAGAATCTTCCGGAGTGCTTGGTGTGCGAATTATTTTCTTTGCTAGATCAGATAATCCATTGTGTGGATCAATAAATACAGGTGCACCTTGTGTTAATTCAAGCGCCATCGCATTGATCGTGAAATCTCTCCGGCTTAGATCGACCTCAATTGAATCTCCAAATTCAACTGCGGGTTTACGACTTTCTTCTCCATAACTATCTGTTCGATAGGTTGTCACTTCGACAGTGGTGTCGCCTCGTTTTCCAGCAACTGTTCCAAAAACAATTCCTGTTTCCCAGACACTTTCTGCCCAAGATTGCAAAATCTTTTTCGTTTCGTGCGGGAGGGCGTTAGTTGTGAAATCTAAATCGTTGCCAAGGCGTCCTAAAATTGCATCTCGGACAGGGCCTCCGACGAGGGCTAATCGATATCCCGCACTTTTAAATGCGTCGGCGAGAGAACTTGCCATTGGCGCTTTTTCAATCAGCGACCGAATGGCGAGTTCGCCTGCGGCTCCTAATGCGCTCGTCACAAAGGCAAGGTTAGGGCAGTACCCTTACTTCATGAACCCGGCACCTGGTGCGGGCAGCGAAGGAACCAAGAAAAAGAAGCGGCGCAGACGGCCCGCTCATCGCGCCCTACAACCACAAGATCCAAACGCTCCGCAAAAGAGCGTGCAGAAAAAACCGTCTAAGCCTGCTCGTCCTTACGCTAAACGCGTAGATGAAGTCAGCGCAGGTGGACTCGTTATCGACGTTACTGGAACGCGTGGCTTACTCATTGGACGTATTGATCTCAAAGATGCCACAAAAGAACGGTTGTTGTGGTCGCTACCTAAAGGACATATCGAAGAAGGTGAAACTCCCGAGCAAGCTGCTTTGCGTGAAGTTTTAGAAGAGACTGGAATTGAAAGTGAGATTTCTAAATCTCTGGGCGCCATTGATTTCTGGTTTATGGCTGGTGGAAAACGTATCCATAAAACTGTCCATCACTTTCTTTTCCGTGAAACTGGCGGAACGCTCGCGCCTCAAATAAGTGAAGTTGATGAAGTTGCTTGGTTTCCTTTAGAGCAAATCATTGACCAGCTCGCATACCCAGATGAAAAGAAACTAATAGCACGCAGTGGTGAATTGCAGTTATGAAAATTTCAAGAAGATTCTTGCGCGCAAGTGTAATTTTTTTACTTCTTTCAATAAATGTTGTAATTCCGCAAACTTCACATGCTTCCTCTAAAGATATTATCTCGATTGTTGATCTTCCGCATAGGAATATCGGTGGAGATTTTATTGACGACGAACTCTCCACATCACTGCTACCAACTGGAACACTTGGGTCTTTAGTTTTCTCGCCACCTTCCAAACCCCGAACGTGGTTGATTGATGCTTCTTTATTGGATGATGTTTTAGCAATGCCCCTTGAAAATGTGGCGGCAAAAAATTGGCTTGCTCAATTAAAATATGTCACCTCAAATGATGATGTTTTTGCGCTTGCTTACGGTCATCCCAATTTAGCCCTTGCTAAACGGTTGGCCCCTACAGAGCTTTCATATTATTTCTCGACTAGCAAAGAGCGTCTTCAAAGTTTTCTTGGTAGAGAAATTTTCGTTGATAAGAAATTATCTGGATCAAAATTAGTAGAAACTATTCAAGCAGATAGAGTGCTTGCCTATACGCTCAATAGGCGTGCAATTGCCTTATTAGCAACCGTTATTCCAGCCTCTGAACTTTATGGTGTGCGATTGAGGTTATCTACACTTTTAGCTCCTGGGTACTCGAAAGAGAGCGCAGTAAAACTTGCCGCCAACGCGGATGAAGCAATAAACAGGCAAAAACATAAATTACGTGTGGTCGTGGGGAAGTACCGGCTGACTTCTGAAAAAGAGAAGCTTCCTATTACGTTAGTTAATGATTTCAACACATCAGTGCTAGTCAATCTACAAATCATTCCCAAGAACTCGCGTGTTCAAATTGCTGGAGTGAGAGATATTATTTTGGAGCCAAGCTCAAAGAAACAACTCAGTATCCCAATTACTTCAATTGCCACAGGGCCAACTACTCTTTTCGCTCAATTAACCAATTCTAAAGCTGTGGGTATAGGTGAGTCAGCAATCCTTTCATTAAATGTTTCTGTAATAAGTCCTGCAGTTGCGTGGTTTACAACCGGCTCTGCAATACTGTTGTTTTTAGGTGCTCTCATTCAAAGTGTTCGGCGTATTAGGAGATCGCGCAAGTGAAACCAGCTGAGTTATTCCATGCTTCGAGTGTTATGGCGCTTGGAACAATATTCTCTCGAATCACGGGTTTCATTAGAAGCATTCTTGCTGTAGCAGTTTTAGGCACTGCGTTGTTGGCTGATACTTACAATGTCGCCAACACCCTGCCTTATATTTTATACAACTTGCTTGTTGGTGGAGCGTTGACTGCCATTTTTGTTCCGCAATTAATTCGTTCATTTAATGATGAAGATGGCGGGCGGGCATTTGCTTCCCGCTTAGTTACAACAATTAGCGCCATCTTGTTACTCCTTGTAGCAATCGGCGTAATTTTTGCGCCTACTCTGGTTCGTATTTACGCACCTGAGTTTTCAACAACCGGGTTTGAAACCGAATTTCGATTAGCGATTGCGTTTACTCGATATTGTTTGCCTCAAATATTTTTCTTGGGGCTTTTTACTATGTTGGGCCAAGTTGCCAACTCGCGAGGATCTTTTGCACCTTTAATGTGGGCACCTATCGCCAATAATTTGGTTGTTATCGTGATTTTCACTCTTGTATTGATCACAGCGCCCGACCTTGCTTTAGGGAGCATTTCATCTGCGCAAACACAGGTGTTGGGGTGGGGCACCACGCTTGGGGTGGTAATTCAAGCCTTAATTTTAATACCTGTTGTTAAGAGAACTGGAATCTCGCTGCGCCTTAAATTTGGTTGGCAAGGTCTAGGAAAATCTTTCTCTCTAGCTGGCTGGACTCTGGTTTATGTTCTCATATCCCAATTGGGATATTTAGTGACGGTAAATGTTTCCACTAGTGCAGCGGTAAGGAGTTCTCAAGAGGGATTATCTACTGGTGTTGGTTATACCCCTTTTAGCAATGCTTATCTCATCATGATGTTGCCTTATTCGATTATCACTATTTCAATCATCACTGCTTTGCTTCCTCACCTTTCTAAACTTGCAATTGAAAAGAAGTCAAGTGAAGTTCGTGACCAATTGATTCGAGCAATCAAAATGGTGGGCGTGGTCACCGTTCCGAGCAGTGTTGCTTTTATTCTTTTTGGGCCA
The DNA here is from genome assembly GCA_903834705.1 of uncultured Actinomycetes bacterium. Lineage (GTDB taxonomy): Bacteria > Actinomycetota > Actinomycetes > Nanopelagicales > Nanopelagicaceae > QYPT01. Next base: position 27,919 of record CAILKF010000070.1, on the reverse strand, counting down.
ATCATTACTAAAGTTCTATTCGTTGGAATTGATTATAAAGATTCAACGTATATTGGATATGTTCTTTCAGCACTCGGAATTGGCTTGGTAACTTTCAGTATTAACTTAATACTTATCCGCGGTTTTAACGCCTTTGAAGATACTAGAACACAAGTACTTTCTATTCTTGTTATAAACTTGATTTCCGTTGCTCTCTCATATCTTTTCCTCAATACACTTCAAAATGAATGGATTACAGTTGGTTTAGGTTTTGCTTTTTCTGTCAGTTACATCGTTGGTTTATTTGTCACTTTAGGTTTACTCACTAGACATACAGGAAAGATTTCGATCTATGATTTTTTTGGGCAGCATGCCAAGCTCTACATCTCCTCTTTCTTAGCAATGTTGCCTGTTTTTCTTCTCTCTCAGTACGCAGGATGGGTAGCAAGTGATTCAACACTAATTACTCGTTTAGCCGAACTTGGACTAGTCCTTTTTGCAACTCCTGTTGCTTATTTCTTAATTGCCAAGAAAATGAATGTTGATGAGATTTCAATTACAGCTCAATTAGTGAAGATTCAGTTCGCTCGCGCCACAGGCTCCAGACGTAAGCAACCTAACAAGGGTGGGGAATAACCAGACCTAGGATTGGGTTATGGTAAATATATGAGCGCTCAAGAGGAAATCCACCAGGTAGCAATCGTTGGTTCTGGACCAGCCGGGTATACCGCAGCTATTTATGCCGCGCGAGCGCAACTCCAGCCAATTTTGTATGAAGGATCCGTTACTGCTGGTGGCGCGTTAATGAATACAACAGAGGTAGAAAATTTTCCTGGTTTTACTGATGGAGTTATGGGGCCAGATCTTATGGACTCAATGCGAAAGCAAGCGTTACGTTTTGGAACAAAGATTATTACTGATGATATTACTGAAATGAATTTAATGGGCGACGAAAAAGTTTTGAAAGATGGAAATGGGAATGTAATTAAAGCTAAATCTGTCATTCTTGCGATGGGTTCGGCATATAAAGAAATCGGATTAGAGAACGAAAAGAGATTGACAGGACGTGGCGTATCTTGGTGCGCCACTTGCGATGGGTTTTTCTTTCGTGATCAAGTGGTTGCCGTAGTAGGTGGTGGAGATTCTGCTATTGAAGAAGCGAACTTTTTAACGCGTTTTGCTAGTAAAGTGATTTTGATTCATCGCCGAGATTCACTTCGAGCTTCCAAAATTATGGCTGACCGAGCTCATGCAAATCCAAAAATTGAGTTTTTATGGAATCACGAAGTTATCGACGTGCTGGGCGAGGAGAAAGTTTCTGGTTTGCGCGTTCGCAATACGGTTACAGGAATTGAATCCACCCAAGATTTAACAGGCCTTTTCGTAGCTATCGGACATTTACCAAGAAGTGAGTTAGTTGTTGGCCAAGTGGCAATAGATGCTGAGGGCTACGTGGAGGTTGTTGGGCGTACAACTGCCACAAATATAAAAGGTGTCTTCGCCTGCGGAGATCTCGTAGATCACACATATCGTCAAGCAATTACCGCTGCTGGATCTGGTTGCCAAGCAGCGCTAGATACTGAACGATTCCTGGCCCACCACTAAACTAACAATAGGTAATTAACGCTACGACTTGAAATTTCAACGTAAGGCAAGTTCACACTATAAAAGGAGCAGAAGATGGGTTCAACACAAGCGGTAACAACTTCCACTTTTGATGAAGTGGTTCTTAAGAGCACCATCCCTGTTTTAGTAGATTTTTGGGCTGAGTGGTGTGGACCTTGTCGCGCTGTCGGACCAATCCTTGAAGAAATTGCTAATGAGCATGGCGACAAACTCAAGATAGTCAAACTCAATACCGATGAAGAGTCAGCAATTGCCATGAAGTATGGAATTGTCTCAATTCCTACCCTTCATGTTTTTGTTAATGGCGAGGTTGTGAAATCAATCGTTGGAGCCAAGCCAAAACCAGCGCTACTAAAGGATCTAGAAACTTTTATTTAATTCGATGATTTAGGTGGCGTCATGGATGATCTCTCGGTCGGAAAAGGTGATAGTTCCGATGTAGCGACGCGCGTTATTTCATTTCTGAATAAAATAGGTTTGCTTAATTCTCAAAAAACCTTATTTGATGACGAAGTTGAAAATTCAGTGCGCGCGTTTCAACAATCACGAGGTCTAACGGTCACTGGTGTTGTTAATGCTGTCACGCTTCGCGCATTAGATGAGGCTCGCTGGAAACTAGGCGATCGTTCTCTTTATTTAAAAGAGCTCCCATTAATGCGTGGTGACGACATTGCGTTACTACAGTCACGTTTAACTGAAATGGGTTTTGATTGCGGCCGAGTTGATGGTGTTTTTGGTCTTCGAACCGAGACGGCAGTGAAGGAATTTCAAAAATCGGCAGGAGCAAATATTGACGGGCAATGCGGACCCGCAACAATCACAGCGCTCTTACGGTTAACAAAAACTATTTCCGGAGGTGTTCCTTCGTTATTGCGAGAGAGCGCGGTGCAGAAAAACCGCGGGCCGGCACTTGCAAATAAAATAATTGTTTTGGATCCAAGTTGTGGTGGTGAGAATAAAGGTATTAGCGCACACGGTGTTGATGAATCTGAAATTGTTTATGATTTAGCACAACGCCTTGAAGGTAGATTACTTGCACTTGGTGTGAGTGTTTTTTTAACTCGAGGTAGCAATAACTCTCCTACCGAGTTAGAGAGAATCTCTTTTTCAAATGAAACGAAAGCTGACCTGATGGTTTCTTTTCATGCTGACTCTTATCCCAATGAAAAAGCAGAAGGCGTTTCAACCTATTTTTACGGAAGCCAAACACATGGAATTCATTCCGTAGTTGGTGACAGATTCGCATCCCTTGTGCAAAGAGAAATCTGTGCCAGAACTGATCTACTCAATTGCAGAACTCATGCCAAAACCTGGGATTTATTGCGGCTAACAACAGCACCAACAGTCCGAGTAGATCTTGGCTATTTAACCAATCGCCACGATGCTGATCGATTAGGGCGAGGAGATTTTCGAGATGTCATCGCCGAATCCCTTGTGATAGCAATTCAACGCCTTTACCTTGCCTCAGAAGATGACGCGAAAACAGGTACTTTGAAAATTGAAGACCTTCGAAAGGCTGGAATACGTAAATAGATTTACGTCGAAGCCCTTCAATGTGGCAGACTTGAAGAGTGTCTGACCTGACCCCTCGCCTACATGCTGGCGCTCCTTTAAGACTTGAGGAGCGTTTCGCTTCGCGCGCTGGTGGTATGCAAGCAAGTGAAATTCGCTCACTTTTTGCAGTAGCTTCTCGCCCTGAAATTGTTTCACTTGCAGGCGGAATGCCAAATCTTTCCGCTCTTCCGATGGATGTTATGGCATCACTTGTTCATGATCTTATTTCACGCAATGGGGCTGAAGCGTTGCAGTATGGCAATGGTCAAGGTTTGCCTAAATTGCGTGAACAAATTTGCGAAGTGATGGCACTTGAGGGAATTCATGCCAACGCTGATGACATTATTGTTACAACTGGATCCCAACAAGCTCTTGATCTTATTTCTCGAATTTTTATTGATCCAGGTGACGTTGTTTTAGTTGAAGCCCCTTCTTATGTTGGAGCTCTCGGAACTTTTAAACAATATGAGGCACAAGTTGTACATGTTGAACTTGATAACCAAGGTTTGGTACCTGAGGCACTTCGTCAAGCAATTAAATCTGTGCGCTCGAGTGGTCGAAAAATCAAATTTTTGTATTTAATACCTAACTATCAAAATCCCTCTGGTGTTCTTTTGTCAGCTGATAGAAGAACTGAAATCCTTGAAATATGTCGAAGTGAGAGCATTTTTGTTGTTGAAGATAACCCTTATGGCTTATTAGGTTTCGATGTACCATCGCCAAACGCGATGCGTTCTGAAGATAGTGAAAATGTTATTTACCTGGGCTCCTTTTCTAAAACAATTGCCCCAGGTTTGCGCGTAGGTTGGGCTCTTGTTCCTTCATCGCTCAAAGAAAAAATAGTGATTGCTAGTGAATCTTCAATTCTCTGCCCGTCTAATTTCACACAAATGACAATTTCTAATTACTTGGCTGATCAGCCATGGCGAGATCAAATCGCAACTTTTTGTGGTTTATATAAAGTTCGTCGAGATGCAATGCTTGAATCTCTTGAAACGCATTTTCCTGCTTCTGCCACATGGACTAAACCAGGTGGGGGATTTTATGTGTGGGTTAATTTGCCACCAGAAATCGATACAAAAGCAATGATGCCTAAGGCGATTGTGGCCAAAGTGGCTTACGTCCCTGGAACCGCTTTTTACGCAGATGGTTTTGGTACTTGGGCGATGCGTTTGTCATATTGCCATCCAACGCCAGAGCGAATTAGAGAAGGTGTTAAAGCTTTGGCTGGGGTTGTTAAAACTGAAATTGCCCGACGAAATGGCAATTTTGAGTTAAAGAGTTAGTTCTTCTTTTTAAGAATTTCAACAATACGATCTAGATCTTCCCCACCTGAAAATTCAATAGTTATTTTTCCTTTTGCTTTTCCGCTTTGCACACTGACCCGTGTATCGAAATGATCCGATAATTGCTCTGCGATTTGCGCAAGTTTAGGTGAGTGTGTTTTAGTTTTCATATTCTTTGTTTTTGTTGGCTTAATTCCTGCAGCAATAATCTCTTCAATCGCACGAACGCTTAATCCTTCGGAGACAATTTTGGAAGCTAAACGTTCAATCTCTGCTTCATCAGTTAAACCTAAAAGTGCGCGGGCGTGTCCGGCTGAAAGAACTCCCGCCGCTACTTTCCTTTGCACTGATGCCGGTAAATTCAATAAGCGCATCGTGTTAGAGATGTGCGGTCTTGATTTACCTAGTCGTGTTGCTAAAACTTCGTGTGTGCAACCGAAGTCGTTGAGTAATTGGCTGTACGCAGCCCCTTCTTCAAGAGCGTTTAGTTGGCTGCGGTGAATATTTTCAATGAGAGCATCTCTCAATAAATCATTATCTGCAGTTGCTCTTATTATTACGGGAATTGTTTTTAAACCGGCATTTTTAGCAGCACGAAAACGTCTCTCTCCCATAATTAATTCATATCGGCCGGGTGAAACTTCACGAACAACTGGTGGTTGTAGTAATCCAACTTCTTTTATTGATTGTGTTAATTCATTAAGAGCGTCTTCGTCGAAAACAGTTCTTGGTTGGCGGGGGTTAGGAGCAATTGCACTTATAGGGACTTCATTTTGTTGCCCAACTTCAACTCCGGAAATTGAAAGTGAAGTTGGAATTAACGCATCTAGATTGGTACCTAATCCCCCACGTTTAACACTCACGCAATGTCTTCCTTCTTGTAATTAATGCTGACAACATTTGAATCAAATGGTTTTCCTCGTTCTGCTATTTCACGTGCGACTTGCATATATGCCAATGCACCTGGAGATAGTGGATCGTAAGTCATGACAGTTTGGTTATATGAAGGCGCTTCAGAGATTCGCACAGCACGTGGGATAGGAATATCAATCAACTCTGTTGGGAAATGTGTTCGGACGCTAGCTGCTACATCGTTTGCTAAACGTGTACGTCCATCAAACATTGTAAGAATGATTGTTGAGAGTTTTAACTCTGTGTTTAATCGTTTTTTTACAACAGAATACGTTTCAAGTAATTGAGTTAAGCCTTCGAGTGCGTAGTATTCGCATTGAATAGGAATTAATAATTCTTGGGCGGCTGCAAGTGCATTAACAGTTAATAAACCTAAGCTTGGTGGGCAGTCAATAAATATATAGTCGTACGGTGTTCCTAATTTTTCTCGTGCAATCACTAATTCATTGAGCGCTTCTTTGAGTCGTAGTTCGCGCGCAACCATCGACACTAAATTAATTTCAGCTTGTGCTAGCGCTGTGTTAGAGGAAATGCATTCAAGGTGAGGAAATCCAGCAACTTTTTGTACAACGTTTTCAATAGAAGCATTACCCATTAACACTTCATAAATACCTTCATTGTTTTGATGTTCAACCCCAAGGGCTGTGCTGGCATTTCCTTGTGGATCAAGGTCAATAATTAAAGTGCGGAGCCCACCCATAGCTAGTGCTGCGCCAATATTGACCGTGCTTGTGGTTTTTCCTACTCCACCTTTTTGGTTAGCAACAGTAAAAATTCGAAGGTGGGCTGGTTTGGCCATTGGTTCTTTGAGTCGACGTGTGCCAATTACGCTCTTGTTTTGGTTCGTGGTTTCACGTGAATCCATCATGAGGGCAAGTTAAGCACGCTTAGCGACACTAATTACCCGCCCGAGTGGGAGCGACTCTAAAGAAATCTCATGAAGTTGCGCTCCTGGGACTTTTTTCGCCTCTTCCCCGGCGTTTTCTCCTTTAATTGCTAAAAGGGTGGCTCCTTTATTAATGAGGTGACGGTTCATGGCCACCAATTTCTCTAAAGGAGCAACGGCTCGAGCGGTTACAAAGGAGGTTTTGTTTGTGAAATCTTCTGCTCTCCCATGAAAGACGGTGATTCCTAGGCCTTCAACGGCTTCAACCAAAAACTCATACCTTCTTAGAAGGGGCTCTACGAGTGTTACCTCAAGATCTGGGCGAGCTAGGGCAATTGGAATCCCTGGCAAACCTGCTCCGGACCCGATATCGACTAGTGATGCCCCAAGGGGGAGAAGTGAAATGACGGGTAAGGAGTTGAAAATGTGGCGTTCCCAGATGATTTCACCCTCTTTAGGGCCGATAACCCCTCTTTCAATTCCTGCGGTGGTAAGAAATTCTGCATAACGAAGAATCTCTTCCTTTTTTTCAGGAAAGTAAGTCTCTATAAGGGTTTCACGTGAAACCAGCACTAGCAGAGGTTCTTTTCTCGGTTTAGAGGTCGTTGTTTAGGCTGGGAAGATAATGACGCAACGATCTGGGTCTTCGCCTTCGGATTCACTTGTTAAACCAAGAGTTTGAATAGTGTCGTGAATTATTTTCCGCTCAAAGGCATTCATTGGAGCCAGTTTGAGAGAGCTCTTTGATTCAGTAACCTCTTTTGCAGAATCCTCGGCTAGCTTCTTCAGCTCGCTCTTTCGGCCTGCTCGGTAGCCATCAATATCAAGCATGAGTCGACTGCGGTCACCTGTAGCGGTTTGTACGGCTAGGCGGGTGAGTTCTTGGAGTGCGTCTAGAACTTCTCCATCAGACCCGACTAAATGGCGAAGTTTTCCGCCAACGATTGCTAGTGCGGCTCGATCATTTTCCACATCAATATCGATATCGCCATCTAAATCGGTAATATCAAGAAGGCCCTCAAGGTAGTCGGCGGCAATATCGCCTTCTTCTTCCAATTTGGCAATAAGTGATACGGGCGCCTTCTCTTCTACCTCTGTCTGGTTTTCAACTGTGCTCATTATGAACTCCTTTATACCCGAGCATCGGGTTTGGGTGATTTAGACCTATTTGTCCGTTTTATTTCTTTTCCGAGGTTTTTTCCGGTTGGGTTGCTGGCGTTGGCCTTTAACCTCGTTTGTGTTCTCTGGTTGGTTGTTTTCATCAACTTTAGTGTCGCCGGCATTTAATGGCGGATTCTTTTTTTCTTTTTTAGTTTGTAGTTCTAAATATGCAGGAGATCCTGGTGTTGGATTTCGTTTAATAACGTAAAACTGTTGTCCCCACGTCCAAAGGTTTGTTGTTGACCAATAAATTAAAACTCCGATGGGAAAGTTAACACCAGATACTGCAAATATTAAGGGGAACGCGTACAACATAATTTTCTGCTGTTGCAACATCATGTTGTTAGAGGAATCCATTTTTGGCATTCCTTTAAGCATTAATTGGCGCTGTGTAGTGAAAGTGGTGATCGACATAAAAGCGATGAGTACTACAGTTACAACCTTCACTGTCATGTTTGAAGATCCAAGGAATGTCGCAGAAATTGGAGCTCCAAATATTGTTGCTTGTGCTGCACTAACAACATCTGCTTCTGTCAATACGCCATGTGCAACTGGTGGGTTTTTTCCAATTCCGTTAAGAACGGTAAATAAACCAAAAAATATTGGCGCTTGGGCAAGGATGGGGAAACAGGATGCTAAAGGATTAGTTTTGTGCTCTTTATAAAGCTTCATCATTTCTTCTGATTGTTTTTGGCGATCGTCTTTAAATTTAGTTTGAATTGCTTTCATATGTGGTTGTAGAGCAGTTAATGCACGTTGACTTTTGATCTGCTTCACAAACAATGGAATGAGAGCGATGCGGATTAAAATTACAAGTCCAATAATTGAAAGACTCCAAGAAACACCGCTGTTTGCAGAAAATATAGGGGAGAGTAGTTTGTGAATTGACACAATTACCCAAGAAACGCCTATATATATGGGGTTTAGGATGGTGTTCATTAGGCCACTACCTCGCTTGTTGTGTTGGAAAAACCTCTATTTTTTTCGGGAACGTAATCAACACCACCATGGGACCAAGGGTTACAACGAACTAGCCTCCAAGCCGACATTGCGATTCCTTTTATTCCGTACGTTGTAATCGCTGTAATCGCATAACTTGAGCAAGATGGATAATATTTACAGCGCGGGGCAAAAGCTGGTGAGATCCATTTTTGGTAGGCCAATAATGGTGCGGTGAGAATAAATTTCATTTTTTCGCCAGCGATTTCGTTATGAGTTTCGGTAAAGCTAAATCAAGTTCCTGACGTACTTCTTTAGCTGTAGCTGTTGGTAGAGCTCGAATCACTATCAACGCTCCTGTAGGAAGTTGCGTGATGTGTTCTAAAAGTCCGTGGCGAAGTTGACGGGCAATTCTGTGACGGACTACAGATCCGCCTACATTTTTAGAAACAATGAGTCCACAGCGTGCTGGTTCAGTTTTTTCCGTGAGGTAGAGGTAAGCAACAAGAGAAGTGCTTGATTGGCGGAAACCACTTTTGGTTGTGCGTGCAAACTCTTCAGGTGAGGTAAGACGTGCGTTACGCGGTAACACGAGAATTAACTACGCAGAAATTCGAAGGCGACCTTTTGCGCGGCGAGCAGAAAGTACAGCTCGTCCTGCACGGCTAGCCATACGAGCGCGGAAACCGTGTTTCTTTGCGCGCCGACGGACATTCGGCTGGAAAGTGCGCTTAGTCATGAGAACTCCTAGAAAATGCGTTGAAAGATCGAATGAGACAAATGAGAAGGTAACGGTAGAGGGTTGGGGATAAAGGGGTCAAACTGAGCGCTTATCCTGCCTTGGCAGACTCTCCCTTGCCCTCTTTTTTGATTGGTGTGGATAACTACTTGCTTTTTAGGCCAAACCGCTCTACTTTTCGCTTCTTCCACAGGGCTCCAGGGCTCAAGTTAGGGTTTAGACCACAGCCTGTGGATAAACATGTGGATACCGGTAGGACGAGATGAGGGCGCTGTGGATGTATTAGAAACCGACCTAGCCCTTTTGTGGTCTCGTGTTATTTCCGATGTCGAGATCGACACCCCTCAACACAGAGCTTTTTTATCCCTTACAAAACCGTTGGGTTTATTAAAAGGTAACGGAGCGACTAATTTTCTTGTAGCTGCCCCAAACGCTTTCGCTAAAGACGTATTAGAAACTCGCCTTCGTAGCATTGTTAGTGATGTCCTATCAAGGGAGCTTGGTGAGAAAACTAATATCGCTGTCACTATTGATGAGAACTTAGAGATTATTGACTCACCTTTACCGGAAGTTGAAATTGAGTTTGTTCCACCTCGTTTAAGTTCTGGGAGGGTTGAAAACACTTCAGGAAAAAACACAGAGGTTTCTCAACTTAACCCACGATATATTTTTGAAACGTTTGTTATCGGAGCTTCAAATCGTTTTGCTCACGCTGCTGCTGTTGCTGTTGCAGAAGCTCCTGCTAAAGCTTATAACCCTTTGTTTATCTACGGTGAGTCCGGACTTGGGAAAACCCACTTATTACATGCTATTGGCGCTTATGCGAAAGAGTTATACGGCAGTGTTCGTGTTCGCTATGTTTCGAGTGAAGAGTTTACAAATGACTTTATTAACTCAATCCGAGATGACAAAGCATCTGTTTTCCAAAGACGTTATAGGGATCTTGATGTGCTACTCGTTGACGACATCCAGTTTTTAGAAAATAAAGAACGTACTCAAGAAGAGTTCTTCCATACTTTTAATACTTTGTATAACGCGAACAAACAAATTGTTATTTCAAGCGATCGCCCTCCGAAGCAATTAACTACATTGGAAGATCGTTTAAGAAGTCGCTTTGAGTGGGGTTTAATTACCGATATTCAACCACCTGAACTGGAAACACGTATTGCGATTTTGCGTAAGAAAGCCGCGCAAGATAAATTAAATGCTCCTGATGATGTTTTGGAATATATAGCGAGCAAAATTTCAACAAATATTCGCGAATTAGAAGGAGCTTTAATTCGCGTTACTGCTTTCGCTAGCTTGAATCGCCAAGGGGTTGATTTAAGCCTTGCTGAAATAGTTCTTAAAGATTTAATACCTAATGAATCTAACCCTCAAATAACCGGGGCCACGATCATGGCTCAAACTGCTGCTTATTTCAGCCTTACGCTGGATGACCTTTGCGGAACCTCTCGCTCCCGGGTGTTGGTCAACGCCCGTCAAATAGCGATGTATTTATGTCGCGAGCTCACAGAGCTCTCTTTGCCTAAAATTGGGCAAATGTTTGGGGGTAGAGACCACACGACAGTGATGCACGCCGATAGAAAAATTCGCCAGTTAATGGCCGAGCGTCGATCTATCTATAACCAAGTGACAGAGCTAACCAATAGAATTAAACAGCAGGCGAAAAGTAGTTAAATGTCCGTTTTAAGACTTTTGCCCCCAGCCTGGGGGAAAGGTGTGGATAACTGTGGATAAAGGAAGGGTTTTTGTGGGTAAAAGTTTCTTTTGTTCTGTTTCTAACTTTTTTAAAAAGGTTGGTTCTTGCTCAAAGGTTGGTTCCTCACAGAAATCCTATGTTTATTAACAGTGTAAAAACTTAATAAAAGGTGCTGACCAGCGTTTTTGTGGTTTTTCCACAAAAAAGTGGTGTGGTTACTACTACTACTTATATCTATTACATCAACCTGTGTGGAGAACAAAGAAAGCAAGACTTGAAAAGGTGTGAACCATCAAGGAGAGTTAAGGAACTACCTAAAGGGGGCGTTTGTGAAATTCGTTGTTGATCAACACGCTTTAGCTGACGCCGTAAGTTGGGTTTCAAAAAGCTTACCCACCCGCCCTATTAACCCAGCTTTGCACGGGATTGTTATTGAGGTTGACAACAACAAAGTTCACCTCTCTGCATCTAACCAAGAAAAATCAAGCAAAGCAGATTTCTCTGCAGATGTAACCGAAAATGGAAAAGTATTAGTTTCAGGTCATTTACTAAACGAAATTTCTCGATCACTGCCCAATAAACCAGTAACGGTCCAATTAGATGGCGCTCGAGTTCTTGTTACCGCCGGAAGCGCGAAATTTACACTTCCAACAACAGATGCTGAGACTTACCCAACATTGCCTGAAATCCCAGAAATAACTGGCGTTATCGCTTCCAACGTTTTCGCTAAAGCTGTTCTGCAAGTTGCAACTGCTGCAAGCAAAGACGAATCTTTACAAAAATACACAGGTGTATTTGTTCAAATCAAAAACGACACAATCACCTTAACAGCCACAGATAAATACCGTTTAGCGATTTGTGAAGTTCAATGGGAGGCAACACACCCAAACTTAGAACTCACTGCACTGCTTCGAGCGCGGACGTTAGAAGATGCAGCTAAATCACTTACAACATCAAAAAATGTTTCAATCTACTTAACACCCAACACAGCGAAAGAACACTTGGCCGGTTTTGTTATCGACGGAAAATCTTTAACATCAAGAATGTTAAACGATTCTTACCCGGAATACTCAAAAGTTATCCCAACAGAATTTACATCTACAGCGATAATCGAAGTAGCACCATTATTAGATTCTGTTCGCCGAGTAGCTTTAGTAACAGATAAAACAATCCCGCTCCGTTTAACCTTCACACCAAATAGGTTAGAACTCGAAGCTGGTTCCGCTGACGGAAAAGGCATCGGAGAAGAAGGTTTAAATATTATCTTAAACGGTGAACCAATCACTATCGCGTTTAATCCAGAGTTTTTAATGGAAGGTTTAAACGCAGTAGGCACTCCATTTGTAAAAATTGCATTCACAACCGCAACAAAAGCTGCAGTCTTAACTGGAATCCCCACAGCCGATGGTAAAGAAATAGATAACTACAAATACATTTTAATGCCGACTCTTTTACCCCGTAAATGAATGCACTTAAAAAGGTTAACTCTTTCCAACTTTAGGTCATACCAAAACTTAGATCTCGAATTGGAACCTGGCACAACCACGCTAATTGGCGACAATGGTTCAGGTAAAACAAATATCGCTGAAGCCATCATCTATCTTTCACAACTTTCATCCCACCGAGTATCAACCAACCAACCATTAATTCACCTCGGAGCAGAACAAGCGATCATTAAAACCATAATAAAAAAAGAAAATAGAATCTTAGAAATTGATTTAGAAATTAACGCCAAAAAAAGTAACCGAGCTCAAATAAACGGCAATCCAGTCCGAAGCCAAAGAGAAATACTAGGAGCATGCCAAAGTGTTTATTTCTCGCCAGAAGACTTAGATCTTGTTCGAGGCGACCCATCACAAAGACGCACGTTTATGGACCAATTGCTTATAACCCGAGCGCCCCGTCTAGCGGGCGTTATTAGTGACTATGACAGAGTTGTAAAACAACGCAACGTACTATTAAAAACGAGAGCGCCACAAAGCGCTCTCAACCCATGGAACGAACAACTTATATCAATAGGGGCAAATTTAACGGCGCAAAGGATTAATTTATGTGAGGTTTTAAATCCCTTTGTGTACGAGAACTATAAAACTTTAAATGAAGTTAAACCGGCTGAAATATCTTATAAATCTTCTATAAATAATTTAACCTCAGATATAGAAAATAACGTAAATATTTACAAAGAAAGCGTTCAAGAACTTCAGTACCAAGAGATCGAAAGGGGAACAACCCTTATTGGCCCACACAGAGACGACCTCAATTTACAAATTGGGCAATTCCCAGCAAAAGGGTATGCAAGCCACGGTGAATCCTGGTCTATGGCAATCTCACTTAAACTTGGTGCGTTTTCTCTACTAAGAAAAGAAGGGTCAGAACCAATTTTGATTTTAGACGACGTGTTTGCTGAACTTGATTCCACTCGCCGCGCACATCTTATGGAAGCAACACAAGTAGCAGAGCAAACCATCATTACAGCAGCTGTTGAAGAAGATCTTCCAGAAGGCTTAAATACAGTACGCAAGTACATTGAGCCAGGACGAGTGACAGAACGGAAAACCCAGTGACAAAAAAAGATTTAGCGCTGGAAATATTTCGATCTTTTCAAACCGGCAAACGAACTCGAAAAAAAATCGTAAAAGAAAGTCAAAATAAAGCTTCAGACCCTCAACTTTTATCGGAACTTTTCTCAAATATAATCCGCGACCGCGAATGGGAAAACCCACTAGCTGAAGGAAATTTATTTTCATCGTGGGAAAAAATCGTCGGCCAGGAAATCTCTCAACACTCCACACCAATCTCACTAATCGATGGAGTTTTAACACTTCAAACTTCTTCAACAGCGTGGGCCACCCAATTAAAACTTGTGAGCCCAGCAATTTTAGAAACTGTGCAAAAAAGTGCACCAGGCGTTCTTGTGGAAACGCTAGTTTTTACCGGCCCTCAAGGACCATCATGGAAAAAAGGTCTTCGCACTATCCGAGGCGCTAAAGGCCCTCGCGATACCTACGGTTAAAACCTGAAATATCGCCTAACCCAATAGGAACCCTCAACAAGGCGGAGTTCGTGCCCCTAAACCCACCCCCAAGGCTTATCTGCGCTACAGAGATCTGAATTTAACGATAGGATAAAAGGGTTAATTGAGGGATAACTGCCCTCAGCGGCTTATAGAAGCCTTCCTCGAAGTTCCTAAGGAGTCACGTGCCGGCAAAAACGGGCAATTACGACGCCAGCGCAATTACGGTACTTGAAGGTCTTGAGGCTGTCCGAAAACGCCCAGGAATGTATATCGGTTCCACTGGAGAGCGCGGATTACATCATCTTGTTTACGAAGTAGTTGATAACTCAGTCGATGAAGCTCTAGCTGGTTTTTGCACGGAAATTAACGTCACGCTTATGCCAGATGGATCTTTGCAAGTCATAGATAACGGCCGTGGAATCCCAGTAGACATACATCCCGTCGAAAAAAAACCAGCACTTGAAGTAGTAATGACTGTATTACACGCAGGTGGAAAATTTGGAGACAGTGGTTATTCGGTTTCCGGAGGCCTACACGGCGTTGGAGCATCCGTTGTAAACGCTTTAAGTTCTGATCTTTCAGTCACCGTCCAACGAGATGGTTTTATCTGGACACAAAGTTACAAACTAGGTGTTCCTACCTCGCCAGTTACAAAAGGTGAAGCTTCAGCAAAAACCGGAACAACTATTCAATTCCAACCATCAGCTGAAATTTTCGAAACTATCGATTTCTCATTCGAAACACTTTCCGCACGTTTTAGAGAAATGGCGTTTCTTAACCGAGGTTTAATTATTACTCTTACTGATAACCGACCAGGGCGTGTAGATGAAAAAGGCGAAGCTTTAAACGCCAAGTATCAATACAACGGCGGTATTTCAGATTTTGTTAAACATTTGAATTTAACTCGCGGCGAAACCCATAAATCAATTATTTATTTCGAAACAGAAGAAAAAAAGAACCGCATGTCGCTAGAAATTGCAATGCAATGGAATACAGGGTTCTCTGAGTCAGTCTTTACATTCGCAAACACCATCAACACCCAAGAAGGTGGAACCCATGAAGAAGGTTTCAGAACAGCACTGACGTCCATCGTTAATAAATTTGGTGAAGAGTGGGGCTACATCCGCAAGAAAGAAGATCGCCTCACCGGAGATGATGTTCGCGAAGGTCTCACCGCGATTGTTTCAATTAAGTTAGGCGAACCACAATTTGAAGGACAAACCAAAACTAAACTTGGAAACACAGAAGCAAAATCCTTTACACAAAAAGCTATTAATGATCATTTAACGACATGGTTTGAGAAGAACCCAGGCGAAGGAAAAGACATTGTCCGCAAAAGCATTGACGCCGCCGCCGCCCGCGTTGCAGCGCGTAAAGCACGCGACCTCTCTCGTAACCGAAAAGGGTTATTAGAAGGTCGTGGAATGCCAGGAAAGCTTGCAGATTGCCAGTGGACTGATCCAGAAAAATGTGAGCTCTATATCGTGGAAGGTGATTCTGCTGGTGGTTCCACAAAAGGTGGACGTGACTCACGTTATCAAGCAGTTTTACCTATCAGAGGAAAAATTCTCAACGTAGAGAAAGCTCGCATTGATCGTGTTTTGCAAAACAATGAAGTGCAAGCGCTAATTACAGCCCTAGGCACTGGTGTTCACGAAGATTTCGATATAGCCAAACTTCGCTACCATAAAATAATTTTGATGGCAGATGCTGATGTTGACGGACAACACATCAGAACACTTCTACTCACTTTACTATTTAGATTTATGAGACCTTTAATTGAACAAGGTTTTGTTTATATAGCTCAACCACCTTTATATAAATTGAAATGGGGCGGAAAAGAGCCAGTTCAATATGCATTTTCGGATAGAGAACGAGACGGTTTTATCAAAATTGGCATTGATGCAGGTAAGCGATTACCAAAAGAAGATGGCATCCAACGATTTAAAGGTCTGGGAGAAATGCCAGCAAAAGAATTATGGGATACAACAATGGACCCACAACACCGAGTTTTAATTAAAGTAAGTCTTGACGATGCAGCAGCCGCAGATGATCTTTTTGCAGTTCTCATGGGAGAAGATGTAGAACAACGCAGACAGTTCATTCAACGTAACGCCAAAGATGTTCGATTCTTAGATATTTAACCCACTAACAAAAAAGGCAGGCAATGGACGAGCTCAGTAAAGATTTTGATCGGGTAGAGATAGTTGATCTCCAAGTGGAGATGGCGCGCTCTTATCTCGATTATGCAATGAGCGTTATTGTCGGACGCGCACTGCCTGACGTTCGCGACGGATTAAAACCAGTTCACCGCCGAGTTCTTTATGCAATGTATGACGGTGGTTATCGCCCAGATAAGGGTTATTACAAATCATCTCGCATTGTCGGAGATGTAATGGGTAACTATCACCCACATGGTGATGGAGCGATTTACGACACCGTTGTTCGTTTAGCACAAACATGGTCACTGCGTTATCCATTAGTTGATGGAAACGGTAATTTTGGCTCACCTGGTAACGATCCAGCAGCTGCAATGCGTTACACCGAAGCTCGCCTTTCACCAATTGCGATGGAAATGATGCGCGATATTGATGAAGACACAGTGAATTTTTCGCCAAATTACGACGGTCGCTCAGAAGAACCAGATGTATTACCAAGCCGTTTTCCTAACTTGCTCGTTAATGGCAGTGCAGGAATTGCTGTTGGAATGGCAACAAACATCCCCCCACATAATTTACGAGAGATTTCAGAAGGCGTTTTCTGGGCGTTAGAACACCCAGAAGCAAAATCAGACGAACTCCTTGCTCATTTACTGAAAGTAGTTAAAGGACCAGACTTTCCAACAAAAGCTCTTATTGTTGGTCGCACTGGAATTGAAAGCGCATACCGAACTGGTCGAGGGTCGATCACAATGCGCGCAGTGGTTTTAATTGAAGAAATCAATAAACGCACATGTCTAGTTGTTACTGAATTACCGTATCAAGTCAACCCAGACAACTTAGCGTTGAAAATTGCAGAACTTGTTAAAGAAGGGAAAATCAAAGGGATTGCAGATGTTCGCGACGAGGGCAATGAACGCCTAGGACAACGCCTTGTTGTTGTGCTTCGAAATGATGCAATTCCAAAAGTTGTGCTTAATAACCTATACAAGCAAACACAACTTCAAGACACATTCGGAGCCAATATGTTGGCACTAGTTGATGGCGTGCCAAGAACACTTCGACTAGATGAATTCGTTCGCTATTACATCGAACATCAAGTCGAAGTTATTGTTCGCAGAACCAAATATCGCTTGGCAGAAAAAGAAAAACGAGCACACATCCTTAAAGGATACCTAAAAGCACTAGATGCTCTCGATGCTGTTATTGCGCTGATCAGGGCAAGCACAACGCCAGAAGAAGCACGCACTGGTTTAATGAAATTACTTGAAGTTGACGAGATTCAAGCTAACGCAATTTTGGATATGCAACTTCGAAGAATTGCTGCTTTAGAACGCCAAAAAATCAATGACGAATACGACGGTCTTATGGCCGACATCGTTGAATTAACAGCAATTCTTGCCAGCACTGATAAACAGCGCGAAATCATTAAAACAGAGCTCTCTGAAGTAGTTGCAAAATATGGCGACGAAAGACGCACACAAATTGTTGCTAATGAAGGAGACTTCTCGGCTGAGGATTTGATTCCAGATCAAGATGCTGTTGTAACCATCACACATAGTGGTTATGCCAAGCGTACAAATGCTGACTTATATCGCTCGCAAAAACGCGGAGGAAAAGGCGTCAAAGGCGCAGCGCTAAAACAAGATGATGTGGTTGATCATTTCTTTGTTGCATCAACCCATGATTGGCTTTTGTTTTTCACAAATCAAGGCCGTGTGTATCGTGCGAAAGTGCACGAACTTCCAGACGCAGGTCGGGATGCACGCGGACAACATGTTGCTAACCTTATGGCGTTTAAAACAAACGAAACTATCGCTCAAGTTTTGTCAGTTAAAAACTATGAGGTTGCTCCCTACTTAGTGATTTCAACAAAAAGCGGATTAGTTAAGAAAACTCCACTCATCGAATATGACTCACCTCGTGCTGGCGGTTTAATCGCCATCTCACTTAAAAACAACGATGAAGTTGTTAGTGCATCGCTGGTTGATGGAAGTGATGAACTCTTGCTAGTTTCCAAAAAAGGAATGGCAATGAGATTCACAGCAGATGATGAAACGCTGCGACCAATGGGCCGTTCAACAAGTGGTGTTATAGGAATGAAATTCAGAGCTGGAGATGAACTTCTCACAATGGCCAGGATTAATTCACAAGATTCAAATTTGTTAGTATTCACCGCAACCGATGGCGGTTATGGCAAGAAAACCCCAATCGATGAATATCGCCTTCAAGGCCGCGGGGGAATTGGAATAAAAGCAGCAAAGATCGATGAGGATTCCAGAGGGGTTCTTGTAAGCGCACTCGTCTTACGTGATGAAGATGAGGTGCTTGCGATTACTTCTGCTGGTACAGTTATGCGCACTCCAGCAGCTGAAGTACGTCAAACCGGGCGTGATTCAATGGGAGTACGTTTAGTAAATCTCGCTGATGGTGTACACGTGGTTTCTGTAACCAAGAGCGCAGAGAACTGAAAATAAGCGTAAGAATTCTGGCGGTTTTGGACCTACCTCTACTTGCCTGTAGCCTTACCGAGGTTTTCGGGCCTGTAGCTCAGCCTGGTTAGAGCGCTTCCCTGATAAGGAAGAGGTCGGAGGTTCAAGTCCTCCCAGGCCCACTCGTTAACCGCCTGTTGATCACTCGTGATCAATTGGGGGACCTAGCTCAATTGGTAGAGCACCGCCTTTGCAAGGCGGGGGTTAGGGGTTCGATTCCCCTGGTCTCCACATGACACAACAAACACAAGCAACCCTTCACACGTCAATGGGCGACATCGTCGTTGAACTTTTTCCAAACCATGCACCAAAAACTGTTGCCAACTTTATTGAACTAGCAACAGGTGCACGTGAATGGACAGATCCTCGCGACGGAAAGAAAACAACTGCACATTTATTTGATGGAACTATTTTTCATCGCATCATTGAAGGTTTTATGATTCAAGGTGGAGACCCACTAGGTCGTGGAACTGGCGGACCTGGTTATCGTTTTGCCGATGAATTTCACGGAGAGTTAGTTTTCGATCGCCCATACATATTGGCAATGGCCAACTCTGGACCAGGCACCAATGGCTCACAATTTTTCATTACTTTAGCCCCAACAACATGGCTTAATCGTAAACACACAATTTTCGGTGAAGTAAAAGATGTTGCTAGTCAAGGGGTTGTAGACACAATCGGGAAAACAAAAACTGATGCACAAGATCGCCCAAACACCCCAGTGACGATCACTTCAGTCACGGTCGCGTGAAACGCACAGCCACAACTTCTTTAATAACAGTAATTTGCGGGTTTTATCTCCTGCAATTAGTTAACCCAGATATAGAACAAAAACTTTTTCTTATAAACAAAGCAATTTTGAGTGACGGTTTAATTCACGGCGTTGGAGCCGGAGAGTGGTACAGAGTTCTCACAGTGGCTCTGGTTCATGGTGGTCTTATGCACCTAGCGTTTAATATGTATGCACTTTTAGTATTAGGTAATCCACTGGAGAAAGCTTTTGGAAAATCAAAATTTCTAGCAGTTTTTACCATCGCATTGATTACGGGATCCCTGACTTCTTTATGGCTAAATCCAACCAACTCACCCTCTGTTGGTGCATCGGGTGCGTTATTTGGATTATTCGGAGCAATGGCAGTTGTCGGTCGACGAATTGGCGTAGAGGTAAAAAGCATCGCGGTAATTCTCGTAATTAACTTTGCTATCGGATTTATATTGCCCGGGATTGATTGGCATGCACATCTGGGTGGGCTTATCGGCGGAGGGCTCAGCGCTTTTGTATTACTAAGAAAACGGAAATAAGTTATCCACAGAGGTTTTCCACCGTGTGGAGAATTACATGGTTGTTATTTAACGCCACTTTGTGGCTAGTGAAAACCCAACTCCAATGAAAGCGAAACCAACGACCATATTCCACGCACCAATGCCAGGAATTGGGTAGCTAGTTTGGGTTATATAAAAAACAACGATCCAAATTAATCCAATTAAGAAAGCTCCAACCATTGTGGGGGCGAGCCAGCTTGGGCTATCTAAAGGCGCTGGTTCGTGACTCACTACCTGCTCGTGGTGGCTTGCAGAGTCTTTAACCTTCTTGCGTAACTTTGATTTAGGCATGGTGGCAGAGTAACACGCAGGCCCATACCTATGGCAAGCCTGTAAACGCATGAAGTGAGCCATATGAGAGAGAATTATCCCTATGCCGTCAAAGAAGATCCTCGTTATTGATAATTACGATTCTTTCGTATTTAACCTCGTTCAATACCTAGCTCAACTTGGCGCCGAATGCACCGTTGTAAGAAACGACGAACTTAAAGTTACCGATGCAGATAATTACGACGGGGTGCTTATTTCTCCAGGCCCTGGAACTCCAGAGCGGGCGGGTATCAGCGTTGACATGGTTCATTATTGCGCAACAAAAAAGATTCCAGTTTTTGGAGTGTGCCTCGGCCATCAAGCAATAGGAGTTGCATTCGGCGCGGTTGTTTCACAAGCGCCTGAATTGTTACACGGAAAAACTTCTATGGTGCACCATCAAGGTCAAGGAGTTTTTAAAGAGTTGCCAACTCCATTTAGCGCAACGCGTTATCACTCGCTCGCGGTAGAGAAAAATACTATTCCAAATTTTATTGAAGTAACTGGAGAAACCGAAACCGGCGTAGTTATGGCGATGAGACATAAAGAACTTCCTATTGAAGGAGTGCAGTTTCATCCAGAATCCGTTTTAACTGAGCACGGACATGCGATGTTAGCTAACTGGTTAGAGCAGTGCGGAGATACACATGCACGCAAAAAAGCAGTAGGTCTTTCACCTGTCGTAGGCAAAAAATAATTTACGGAGTGCGATTAATAGTTATTGTGACGGAAGAACCAATGGTGTGTGTGGAACCAGGTTCTGGCGCTTGAGCTAAAACAATACCGATCGGCTGATTGGCATCGTATGCTTGAATTTGGTTAACTAAAAATCCTGCCTGAGTCAGAACAGTTAACGCTTGTATGCCATCAATGCCAACCAATGAAGGCACTTCAATATCACCGCTTGCAATTTGCAACACCACTCCACTACCAGCGGGAATAGTTGAACCAGCATCAGGGGTAACTTGCAAGATTGTTCCTTGTGGTTGATCAGATGACACTGGGTCAGTGCGAGCAATAACTAAACCAGCTGCAGCTAACGACACTCTTGCATCAGCAAGTGACATTCCAACTAAATCAGTGGGAATAATTGCATCTCCAGGGCCATCAGAAAGAGTCAAAATTACACCGCTACCTTTTTTAACTTTTGATGTTGGTAACGGAACTTGAGAAGCCACTCGATCTTTAGGTACACGACCATCGTGAGCACGTTGAACAGTCACCACAAAATCACCTAGTAAATCTTCTGCTTGTGGTTGTGTTAATCCAACTACGTTAGGTATTTCTATGAGTGAACTACTTATGGTGGTAGAAGAATTTAATACACCATAAGTGATTAATCCACCTGCGATGATTGCAGCCATTGCGGCAACGAGAATTGAACGCCACTTGATTGGCTTGCGGGCAACCTTTGTTGTGACAATTTGCCCAGCGCGCAGTTTGCGGATATCAGCCAACATATCTTTAGCGCTTTGATATCGATCTTCTGGTTTTTTAGCTAATGCAACTGTCAAAATTATGTCCAAACCTTCTGGAAGATTCTGGTTAAGTGAACGAGGTTTGATCAACTCGCCTGAAACATGTTGGAACGCTATAGATACTGGAGTGTCACCAATGTATGGAGGGCGACCGGTCAATACTTCATAAAGTAAACAACCAGCAGAGTAGATATCACTGCGGTAATCAGCGCTTTCACCCAGAGCTTGTTCTGGTGAAAGATATTGCGCTGTTCCAACAACATTCCACGTACTTGTAAGGGTCGCTCCAACATCATCAAGTGCTCTAGCAATTCCAAAGTCCATCACTTTCACATCACCTTGATCGGTAATCATGACGTTAGCTGGCTTTATATCTCTATGAACAATTCCCTTTTCATGTGAATATTCAAGGGCTACAAGAATTCCCTCACCAATTTCCAACGCTCTATTTAGAGGAAGTCGTTCTCCTTGATGAATAATTTCGCGCAAGGTGTTACCAGAAACCAATTCCATCACTATGTATGGAGCTGGAACTTCGCCTGAATCGTAAACAGCAACAACACCTGGGTGATTTAAAGCAGCGGCAGCAAGTGCCTCCTTGCGAAAACGAGCGACAAATTGTGGGTCCTTAGCTAAATCACTTCGAAGAACTTTTATGGCAACTTGCCTAGAAAGGCGCTGATCTTGAGCGATATAAACATCAGCCATTCCGCCAGTGCCAATCATTTCACCTAGCTTGTATCGAGCACCCAATAAATCTTTCATTGTGCTGCTCCTAGGAACTTTTTCTCGCCACTTGTCTGGGATTGCGAAATATCGGCAACTATGACGGTGACATTGTCGGGTGCACCACCGGCATATGCACCATCAATCAAGCGAGTAACAACTTCATCCAAATCTGAAATCTGGAGAGCATCCTTTATTTCTTTCTCATCAAGCACACCTGATAATCCGTCGCTGCATAGTAAGAAACGGTCATGCGGTTCAACGTCGAAAACTGTGAGAAAAGGAGTCAGCACACCTTCACCCATGAGCGCTTGTGTGAGGAAGGATCGTTGTGGATGATCTAATGCTTCAGCCGGAGTAATCGCGCCTTTATCTAATAACTCTTGTAAAATAGTGTGATCTTTACTTAATTGTTTCAAAGAGTTCTTGCGTAATCGGTAGCAACGAGAATCACCGATATGTAGCAACGCCACAGTATTTTGCCCATCGATAACATAAAGCGCCAGGGAACTTAGGGTTGTACCCATACCTGAAAGTTGGTCATCTTCCTTAGCCACACGACCAATTTCAGCATCTATGTCATAAATTGAGTTGAGAAAAAGATCTTCAATTGAATCCGAAGCAAAATCTGGATTTTCAAAATAATTTAATGAGTGAGATAAAGTTTTTATTGCAAGAGATGAAGCAACTTCCCCACCCGCATGACCACCCATTCCATCAGCAACTGCAAGTAATCGTGAATGGAGTAGAGCGGAATCTTCATTGCCGGTACGAACTAAACCAATTACCGAGCGCGCTGAGAACACAAAACTTGGCAGATCTTGTGCGCTCACTTCAACTCCTCCATCAAAAATCTCTAGGGCTCAGAGTAACGGTGCTAAACCTGCTTCCATATTACGGCCTGAGCCAAAGGCGCGAACGCGGATACAAGACGCTCGGCTATCCTTGCGCAATGAGCACTTATGCCTACTTGGGGCCTGTCGGCACTTTTACCCAAGAGGCTCTTAAGAAAATCACACAAAGCTCTGACCAACTCATTCCTTATGTCAATGTCACTGCAACGTTGAATGCCGTGAGAGAAGGCAAAGCAGACTTTGCTTTAGTCCCTATTGAGAACTCAGTAGAAGGAGTTGTTGCCCGAACTCTTGATGAGTTAGCGACTGGCGAACCACTTGTAATCGCCGGTGAAGTAACTCTTCCGGTTTCGTTTGCGTTAATGGCGTTGCCTGAGACAAAAACAATTTTAAGAATTGCAACACACCCACATGCCGAAGCGCAATGTCGTTCATATTTAGCAAAGACCTACCCAACGGCAGAGATTATTTCAACCGCATCAACTGCGGCGGCAGCTCAATCGCTTAAGCAGGGTGAGTTCGACGCAGCTATTGCATCTGCTGTTGCTGCAGAGCATTACGGCTTAAAGATTATTGCCAATAACATCGGCGACAATAATGGAGCAGTCACGCGATTTGTTTTAGTGACAAAACCAGGACAACTCCCAAAACCCACAGGCAATGACCGGACATCTTTAGCGGTATTTATTGGAATTGATCACGCAGGTGCTTTACTAGAAATTTTGACAGAATTCGCGAAAAGAAACGTAAACCTTACTTTTATCCAGTCACGTCCCACCGGCTTAGAGCTTGGCCACTACCATTTCATAATTGATGCCGAAGGACACATCAATGACACTCCAGTGAGTGAGGCGTTAGCAGGACTTCGCTTGATTTGCGAAGATATACGTTTCCTCGGATCCTATCCACGACAAGGAAACGCGCAGTGATCGATATTAAGTTTTTGCGCGAGAACCCCGACGTAATTCGCGAGTCTCAAAAAGGACGGGGAGAAGATCCAAAACTTGTTGACCGCGTACTCAAAGCAGATGAAAATCGCAGAGAAGCAATAGTTAAATTTGAGGCGTTAAGAGCCGAACAAAATATTTTTTCAAAATCAGTAGGGTCCGCAAAAGGTGAAGAGAAAACAGCGTTATTAGAAGAAGGAAAGAAACTCTCCCTGACGGTCAAGCAAGCGGAACAAAGTAAGACACAAGCCGATGCTGAAGCCAATGAACTCTTATTGCAACTTTCAAATATTCTTGATCCCGCAGCACCTATTGGTGGCGAAGCTGATTTTAAAGTCTTAGAACACGTCGGAACTCCCCGCGATTTTTCTAAAGATGCATTTACTCCTAAAGATCACGTGGAGATAGGTAAGTTATTAGGTGCAATTGACACAGAACGCGGAGCAAAAGTTTCTGGAGCCCGCTTCTATTATCTAACTGGCGTTGGTGCGTTGTTGGAGTTTGCACTCGTTAACTATGCAATTTCAAGCGCGATGAAATCGGGATTTATCCCAGTCATTCCACCAGTACTTGTTAAACCGCCCGCAATGGAAGGCACTGGTTTCCTTGGTCAAGCCGCCGAAAATGTCTTTCACTTAGAAGAAGATGACTTCTATCTTGTGGGAACTAGTGAAGTGCCTTTAGCAGCTTTCCATATGGATGAAATCCTAAATAGTGAAAAACTTCCTTTACGTTATGCAGGATATTCAACATGTTTTCGACGCGAAGCTGGAAGTTATGGCAAGGATACTCGAGGAATAATTCGCGTTCATCAATTTGATAAAGTTGAAATGTTTACTTTCTGTAAACCAGAAGAAGCTGAAGCTGAACATCAACGATTATTGCAATGGGAAAAGGATTTTCTCAACGCGATGGAGATCCCATACCGCGTAATCGATGTAGCCTCTGGCGATCTTGGCTCGAGCGCAACACGTAAGTTTGACTGTGAAGCGTGGATACCGACACAAAATGCCTATCGTGAAGTAACGAGTACATCTAACTGTCTTGAGTTCCAAGCAAGAAGACTTAATATCCGCATGAAAGATGGACAAAACACAAAGCCTGTCGCAACCTTAAATGGAACACTTGTAGCAATCCCTCGAATGATTGTTGCGATATTGGAAAATCACCAGAACCCAGACGGAACAGTTAACGTCCCGCTTGCACTTCAACCTTTCTTAGGAATGAAAAGATTTGAGCTTGTGTGAGTTTTCGACCAAAATTAATAGCAAGTGATTTAGACGGCACCATAGTTGCTAACTATGGAGATATTTCTCAGCGCACAATAAATGTTTTTCGCAGTGCACATAGCATGGGAATCCCAATCTTTTTTGTAACAGGCCGTCCTCCACGCTGGATGCCCGAGATACAAGAAGCATTTGGTGTTGGTTCTGCAATTTGTGGAAACGGGGCAATGTTGTATGACTTGCCAACCGGAACCGTATTAGAAGAATGGTTAATACCTCTTGATGCACAAATAGAATCTGTTAAACGTTTACGAATAGCCATTCCTGAGATTTCTTTTGCTGTTGAAAGCAACAGTTATTTTCATAGAGAAAAGTCCTATATCCCTCGTTGGGATGTGGGAATGGATAACGTTGGTGTAGATAAAATAGAAGAAATCATGAACGCACCAGCTTTGAAAATTTTAGCTAGGTGTTCAAACCAAGAACTCTCTTCAGATGAAATGTTGGAAATAGCATTGAAAGAACTTACAGAACTAGTGACTGTCACTCACTCGAATCCACACGACTCACTTTTGGAAATATCTGCTTTAGGAGTATCAAAAGGCGCAACTCTTGCAATTATGGCCGGGCGATTAGGAATTAGTTCAAAAGATTGTGTCTCGTTTGGCGATAATCCAAATGATTTTTCGATGCTTGAATGGTGCGGACGTTCCTACGCGATGGAGGATGGTCATCCAGAGGCCAAAAAGTATTCAAAGTCGATCGCACCGCCACATATGGATGATGGCGTCGCACAAATACTGGAGGAATTACTTCAACTTCCTGAGTGAGCGCCCATCGGGTACATTACGCGACGGAGGGCTCGCATAGCGGCCGAGTGCACCGGTCTTGAAAACCGGCAAGGGAAACCTTCGAGGGTTCAAATCCCTCGCCCTCCGCTCTTTTTTTCGCTAAAAAAAGCGTAAAAGAAATACAAAAACGCGTGTGGTTCAATTCATAGCCACATACGCCTACACCTACCTAGTAACTAGGTTGGATTAGCAGGAAACTTCTCCATAGGCTTTTTCTGAGCCGTCACAAGGGAGTGATTTTATGTCAGGTGTTTTCTCGCCATCGAGGGCAAAAATTGCTGTTCGCACATTGCGTACTGATCGTTGGTGGTTACAACCAGCCATAACTGTTGCGGTTTTAGTTTCATTTATTATTTACTCAACAATTCGTGCGTTTGAAGCAAAGTTTTATTTTGCTGAGCCTTTAATCTCACCTTTCTATTCTCCTTGTTTAACTGCTACGTGCCCAACTAATGGGTCACTTCTTGGACAACCTCTAGGAACTGTCGCAATTTTTGGTATGGCAATTTCGCCGGCACTATTTATTTTGATATTTCCACTTGGTTTTCGTATGACGTGTTATTACTATCGCAAGGCCTATTACAGATCTTTCTGGCAATCTCCGCCAGCATGTGCGGTTGCAGAGCCACACAAGAAATATACGGGCGAAACAAAAGCGCCACTCATTTTACAAAATGGGCACCGTTGGTTTTTCCTCGCAGGATTAGTTTTCAACGTTCTGCTCACAATTGACGCCGTACTAGCATTTCGAAATTCAGAAGGCCAATGGGGCCACATGAGCATCGGCACACTCGTGCTCGTAACTAATGCAACCCTTCTTTGGCTTTACTCAGCTTCTTGTCACACGTGTCGTCACACAATTGGTGGTCGACTCAAGCATTTCTCCAAGCATCCTTTGAGATACAAATTGTGGACATGGGTGTCCATTCTCAACCACAAGCATCCAACGTTTGCTTGGATCTCTTTAATTGGTGTTGCATTGAGTGATATTTATGTCCGTGCCGTCTCATCTGGTTCGATTTCGAACCTCTATTTCTTTTAAAGGGTAACGGGAGAAAACCATGAGCACTTTAGAGCGATACAAATACGACGTACTGGTTATTGGTGCGGGTGGCGCCGGTCTGCGCGCTGCAGTTGAAGCAAGAGAAGCAGGATTAAGCGTTGCAATTATTTGCAAATCCCTCTTTGGTAAAGCCCACACCGTTATGGCCGAAGGTGGCGCTGCAGCTTCAATGGGAAACGTCAATAGTGGCGATAACTGGATGGTGCACTTTCGCGACACTATGCGAGGCGGCAAGTTCCTCAATCATTTCCGGATGGCCGAACTACACGCCAAAGAATCACCAGAGAGAATTTATGAACTTGAAGTATGGGGCGCTCTTTTTGACCGAACAAAAGAAGGCAAGATTTCACAACGTAACTTCGGCGGTCACGAATATCCACGACTTGCTCACGTAGGTGATCGAACAGGCCTTGAACTTATTCGCACAATGCAACAAAGAATCGTCGCGCTACAACAAAAAGATGCAAAAGAATCTGGAAATGCTGAAAGCCACATCAAAGTTTTTGCAGAATTAACTATTACTGAAATATTGAAAGAAGACGGGAAAGTATCAGGCGCATACGGATATTGGCGCGAAAGTGGTTCTGAAGTTTTATTCGAAGCACCTGCTGTGATCATCGCTACAGGAGGAGTTGGAAAAACCTTCAAAATTACTTCTAACTCTTGGGAAGGCACTGGCGACGGTCACGCG
>CAILKF010000069.1 GCA_903834705.1 uncultured Actinomycetes bacterium | reverse complement strand
GCAATGTCATTTACCTTTGTGCTTATTTCCTCAGCATTTTTACTGATCTTGTTAAGAGATTGCAGTGGTCCATTGACAAGGGTGACTGTTGTTGTTACTTCTTCCAATAATGGCGTTGCTTCGTCGGTCATGGTTTTCAACGAAACTTTCGCCTCATCGATAAGTCTTCCGAAGCGGATCACGGCATAACTAATTGCGAAAGCAATAACCAGCAATGAACACGCTGCGATGATTGTTGCGATTCCGCCTGGTCCCATGTCCGTTCCTTTCTACGCGTGGATTATGTGTTTAGCCTACCTGAACAGGCGCTAACCAATCTGCGGAATGAGAACATCCGGGCTCTTGTGTTCGCGATGAGCGACCACTGCCGCCGAGTGATATTCCTCTATTTTGGCTAAAAGGGCTGAATCAGAATAAGGACGGCCATCTATTACCCCACCTTGGGTGCAATCAATGACCGCGGCCACATCTTCGCCTGAAAGCGTTTTATGTATTTCAAGAGCATGAGCCAGTGCGAGAACTTCGTTGCGATTTGCTTTTAAGAGCTCCTCTGCCTTGGCCAAAAGCCCCGAAAGGTTATCTTCGATTCGGTCCCCAAGTGCGCGTTGCATTTCTTTGGCAGAATCGTCTTTTCCTTTTCCTCCACCTGGTGAACCCACTTCAAATCTGCGATTACTTGCATGAGATGAAATTGTCGAGCCCATCCCCCAATGACCCTCCATCAAGGAAGCAATGGTTGTTGCGCTCTCCAAATCACCAGAAACACCTGAAGAATTATCTCCATCAAAAAACATCCGTTCACCAGCTAAAGACGCAAGAGAGACCAAAATATCGGCTTGATACTCCGTACGCCACCTCGTGAATTGATCATCAGGAGGAATACTTGCAACCATTCCCAAATAGTCTGAACCTTTTTCGATAGTAGCTAAATCGATAGCCATATGTTGTCGAACTCGGTGAGCCATTACCGCATGGCAAGCTTCATGAATTGCTACTGCGTGACGTTCGCGTTCGATGTACTCAACATCCTCAGAGGGCCCAAGTTCTTTAAGTTGTTTTGCCTTAATAACATCGGGCCAGGTAATAGAAGTTCGGCCATTTCTAATTGCCGTAATAAGCGCTTCATTAATTGTGTCCTTGATCGTGGCACCAGTTGCATATGGAGTGATGGTGGCCAATTTATCTATCTCTTCACTGCTCAGAGAATGAGAAACTTTTGCCAAATATCCCTCGTAGGTACGCACGCGTCCAGCTTTACTTGGATATCCCACACGATACATACGGTCAATACGTCCTGGCCGCAAAAGTGCTTCATCCAGGGCTTCAGGCATATTTGTTGCCATAACAACAAGTATTCGATATTTGGGTGGATTCTTAGGACGCATCCCCAGCGTTCGTCGCACGACACGATTAATGAAACCTCGCGGCTTTTTAAGTCCAGACAATTCCGTTAACAGCGCCTGCAATGTTCCCATTCCACCGCCGCCACCTCCGCCGGCCGCGCCTCCAACTACAAATTTTTCACGTGCTAAAAGAGATGCGCCAGCTTGTGAAAGGTAATTTCCGCCGTGACATGCTGTACCAAACAATGCAGCTGAGGCCTCGGAAGAACGCGCTCCGCCACCACCCGATGGCATGATTCCACGATTTCCTAAGGAATCCGCTTCGTCAAAAAAGACAACAACTCCTCCGTAACGTAAAGCCAACTTGCGAAGTTTCCTGAAGAGAGATTTAACTTTAAGTACTCCAACACCGAAAAACATGTTGGTAAATGCACCTGGATCAACAAAAACGAAAGGCTTTCCGGTTTCTCCAGCCATCGATTCCGCCATTAACGTCTTACCTGTACCAGGAGGTCCCCATAACAAAATGCCGCCAGGGACGTACCCGCCATGCTTTTCGATATCTTGCGGACGTTCCAGGAACATCAAGTTCTCGCGAATGCGATTGAGAACATGGTCTTGTCCCCAGACATCCGTAAATCGAGTGCGAATATCATCGGGGAAATAGGTATCTACTCCGCCTCGGCTGAGGAACCAAAACATTGCACCGAATTGAATAATGACAAAGAAGACTGCAAACAGAAGTTGTCCCAGCATTGGCAACGCACTCCACAAAGCCTTTGGAGCCAAAAACAGTGCGCGTACCGGTGTTTCTTTGTAAACGGCACCCAGAACTACAGCTAACAAGAAAATCATTAAGATCCATTTGATAACTCGCGAAAGTCTGTATCTAGTCCAATCGCTCAATTTATGAAGCATGCGATCCGTGAACGAGAAATACTTTTGCCAGATGCCGTGGTAGGGCGCTGCAAATTCAGCAATTAAGAAATGCACCTGTCTGATGCATTCTACGAGAACCAACACAATCAGCCAGAACTTAGTTGTTCTAATTTCTATAACAGCATCTGTGAAATTCAATAATGGATTATCAGCTAGAGCAGACCACACCAGCACTAAAAATACCGTTGTGAAAAGAATGAGGAATTTACATCTGTCGTAGATAGAGAGATGAACTCGAGTTTTTCGGTCAGAATCCCTTTTCCGACTCGTTGGGATCTCTTCGTTGGTCATTTGGCTCCCCTAACTGTAAAAGAATCTGAAATTTTCGTCATAACTTTGTAATTCTTGTTGTAGCACTGGGTCGAACACCGAATAACAAAGATGTACATCATTTGCCTATCATTTGAAACCATAGATGTTTGATCTACGGTCTGGGATTTTCCGCCATCGGTAAAAGAATAAATGGTTCGAACGCCACGCGCTCCCTTTCCGACAACTTCGTAATCATCGATAATGTTGAATTCCGGAGTTTCTTTAGTCGGGTTTGTGACCCATTGCGTGATCGGAACTATGACATTGCGTAAAGAATTATAGGAAACTGAATTCGCCTCGGCGGGCAAAAGTGACCGCACTCGGGCATAGGCAACAGGGGCATCAGTAGCAACAAAACTGAAAATATCGTGAGGGGACATCTGACGTGCAGGCGAAAATGCTAATTGCCACTTTACTAATGCCAATATCTCAGCAGCTCCAGCTTCTTTTGAGGTAGCTTCGTGCGCAGTTAAGCGTTGCGTTGAAATTTCATTCCAGCTCGGAGGTACCGTGAAATAGACACCTTCAGATTTCGATGCGGCATATTTTTGCGACGATTGCCCACAAGCAGATAAGAGCAGAGTGATACAAAGCGCACCAAATAGAAAGCGACTCCGTGAAAACAATTACTTTTCCATCTTTACTGCTGGCGCATCAATACCCGTCTCTTTACGTTGTGCAGATGTGATTGGAGTTGGCGCGCCAGTAAGTGGATCTCCTCCGCTTGCAGTTTTAGGAAATGCAATAACTTCGCGAATCGAATCAGATCCGCTCAGTAGTGCACAAACTCGGTCGAGCCCGAGTGCAATTCCGCCGTGGGGAGGAGGCCCATAATTGAATGCCTCTAATAGGAATCCAAACTTGCTCATTGCCTCTTCATCGCTCAACCCGATGACGTCAAACACTTGCTTTTGCATAACGCGATCGTGAATTCTTATTGAACCACCACCGAGTTCAGTTCCGTTTAGAACGATGTCATATGCGTAAGCGAGTGCATTAGCTGGATCTTTGGCAAAAGTTTTAGCAAACTCAGGCTTTGGCCCAGTGAAAGGATGATGAACCGCTGTCCAACCACCATTGTCTGTTGGTTCAAACATAGGTGCATCGACAACCCATAGGAATTTCCAGGCATCTTCATCGATTAATCCACATCGTTTACCAATTTCAATACGAACTGCCCCTAACAAATTCTGGCTAGCAGACTTCTCTCCCGCTGCGAAGAAAATCGCATCACCAGGTTTTGCTCCTGCAATATTGGCAATCGATGCTAACTCTGATTCGGATAAATTCTTTGCAACTGGTCCACCCAATGTCCCATCCTCTTGAACTAATACATAAGCCAAACCTTTCGCCCCACGCGCTTTAGCCCAGTCTTGCCAAGCATCCAGCTCGCGACGAGGTGACGATGCGCCACCTGGCATAACAACACTTCCCACATAGGGAGCTTGAAAAACTCTAAATGAGGTTTGCGCGAAGAAAGTTGTGAGATCTGTAAGTTCATATCCAAAGCGCAAATCTGGTTTATCGCTACCAAACCGTGACATAGCGTCCGCATAAGTCATTCTCGGTATCGGTAAGGCAATCTCAAAATTAACAATCTCTTTCCAAATCTTGTGCACGATTTTTTCGGCAACTGCAAGTATGTCTTCCTGGTCTATGAACGACATTTCAATATCCAACTGTGTGAACTCTGGTTGGCGATCAGCTCTAAAATCTTCATCTCGAAAACATCGTGCAATCTGATAATACTTTTCCATACCCGCAACCATTAATAGCTGCTTAAACAATTGCGGAGATTGTGGCAACGCATACCAGCTTCCCGGTTGTAAACGTACCGGTACGAGAAAATCGCGTGCTCCTTCTGGGGTTGAACGAGTCAAATAAGGCGTTTCAATATCTAGGAACTCTTGCTGATCCATAACTTGCCTAATGAGGGCGGTAACTTTCGCGCGCATTCGCAAATTTCGCGCCGGCTTCTCTCGTCGTAAATCCAGATATCGATATCGCAAACGTACTTCTTCATTAATCTCAGCGTCGTCCCCGCTATCGACAGGGAAAGGGAGGGGAGCTGATTCGCTCAACACATC
>CAILKF010000068.1 GCA_903834705.1 uncultured Actinomycetes bacterium | reverse complement strand
TTGATTAACGACAACTCGACCGATAACACACCTCAATTAATCACCGCTAGCATTCTTGGAGATAAACGCTTTCAGATGCTCAATGGAAATGAATTGCCACCTGGATGGTTAGGAAAACCATTTGCCTTAGAGCAAGGCCGAATAGCCTCCCAAGCCGAAATGATTGTCACCGTCGATGCTGATGTGCGATTAAAACCTCATGCAATTGCTGCATCACTCGATTTGATGGCAACTAATAATTTTGATTTCCTCTCTCCATACCCGCAGCAAATTGCAACTTCCTGGTCTGAACGCCTTATTCAACCGTTGCTTCAATGGTCTTGGATGGCAACTGTGCCCTTAAGAATTGCAGAAAGATCCACAAACCCTGCTTTTGCAGTTGCAAATGGTCAATTTTTTTTAGTTAAGAGTTCTAGCCTTGCAAAGATCGGCGGATTCGCAGCAATAAAAAATGAAGTTCTCGATGATATTCACCTTGTTCGACATTTTCTCCGCACCGGATTTCACGGAAGCGTGGCTAATGGTTCCTCGATTGCGCAATGTCAGATGTATTCCTCATGGGGCCAACTTCGTGATGGATATGGGAAATCTCTTCGGGTTGCATTTGGCGGGGTGCTAGGTAGCGTTGGCGCTGCTTGCTTCCTATTGCTATCAGGCCTTATACCTTTCGTTTACGCTCTTAATGGTTTTCTAGCAGGATTAATTGGCTATGTACTCATAGTTCTC
The DNA here is from genome assembly GCA_903834705.1 of uncultured Actinomycetes bacterium. Taxonomy (GTDB): domain Bacteria; phylum Actinomycetota; class Actinomycetes; order Nanopelagicales; family Nanopelagicaceae; genus QYPT01. The sequence continues at coordinate 6,621 of CAILKF010000068.1, read as the reverse complement.
TCGCGTTTAATCTCCGCACTTGCCAATAAATCTCGAATACGTGACGCCGTCTTTCATCCCCTTTCGATACTCGTCTTGCTCTATCTTCTGGCACGTTCATGGTGGCGCAGAGGCACCATCGAATGGAAAGGTAGAACGGTATGAGCCGAATTGTTGTTATCGGAGCAGGTATCGGCGGCATGTGTGCAGCAGCTCGCTTGGCAAAATTAGGTCATAGCGTTGACGTGTTTGAAGGATCAGACCAGGTTGGCGGTAAGTGTCGCACCGAATGGATTGGTAAGTATGCCTTTGATACAGGGCCTTCGTTGCTAACTCTGCCTGCTGTCTATCGAGATTTTTTCTTAAAAACCGGAGAGCCAATTGAAAAAGTTTTAGAACTTCAACCTGTAAATCCCTCATTTGATTATAAGTTTGCAGATGGCTCTGAAGTGAATTTCACCAATCTTTCAAGACATGAAACCTTGACTTCTCTGAGTCAGAATTTTGGTGAAAATGTAAGCACGCAATGGAAAGTGCTCATGGAGCGCGCAGAAAAGATGTGGGATGTCTCTAGAGAACCCTTCATTGAATCAGAGTTAACTTCGCCTCTTTCACTCTTAAAGAGGCCAACGTTGTTGCGCGATCTATTCACTATTGCTCCGTGGAAATCGTTGCGGGAATTAGTAAGAAGCGTTACAGACGACGAACACCTTTCTTACATTATTGACCGCTACGCCACTTACAGCGGCTCAGATCCGAGAAAGGCTCCTGCCGTGCTTCTCTCCATTGCATTTGTTGAGGAAGCATTCGGCGCTTGGCATATAAAAGGCGGTATCGGGCAATTAGCTTTAGCGATTGAAGAACGAGCAAAAAAACTAGGTGTGAAATTCCACGTCAATTCCCCAGTTTCGTCGATCAACCATAATGGCAAAAAGGTTTCGGGAATCACGCTAAATAGCGGAGAAAAAGTTACTGCAGATGTGGTTGTAGCAAATGCTGATGCTTCCACCGTTTATACACATTTGATTTCCGAAAAAGTCCGTGTGCTTCGAAGACAACGAAAGTCACTTGCGCAATCTGAACCCTCCTTGGCAGGTTTTTCCTTACTCTTAGGTCTTAAACCCGATAGCGAAGCTCCGGCAATGAACCACCACACTGTTTTGTTTCCTGCCGATTACGACGCTGAATTTGATTCAATTTTCACGCATTACAAGCCAGTTGAAGAACCAACAATCTACATTTGCGCACCACGTGATGAATCTATGTCTCGTACGCCAGGATATGAAAGTTGGTTCGTCTTAGTAAACGCACCTCGGCATTCGACAATTGGAGAGGGATTTGATTGGAGTGATGAGAATTTTGCTCGCGCTTATGCGTCAAAAATTATTTCCCAAATTGAAGCTAGAGGAATCCCCTTGAGAAATCGCATCGAGCTTCTAGAAGTTCGAACCCCTGCAGACTTAGAGAAAAGTATCGGAACACCTGGGGGCTCAATTTATGGCTCTTCCAGCAATAGCGCGCGATCTGCATTCATGCGTGCGCGCAATCGTTCTCCGCTAAAGGGATTGTTTTGCGTAGGCGGATCAGCTCATCCTGGCGGAGGATTGCCACTTGTTGGAATTAGTGCAGAAATCGTTGCTGATGCAATTGGTCGCGCTTAAAACTTCTTTAATGATTTGAAAGCAAAACGCACAACCATCGCAAATCCAACGAGTTGCAGACCAGTCAAAACTCCTGCAATACCAGTCAACCAATTGCTAGAAAAATTCAAGGCACATGCAACTATTGCAATCGCCAGAAAACTTGCACGCACTGGTCTCTCACTTGAGGTGACAACTCCAACCTCAGCTATGCCAAGGGAGGCTAATCGAGCTCGTGCGTATTCTTGAAAAGCTGCAAGCGAGGCCAAGGCAAATATCAAGCCCAGAGGAATTCCTAGTCGGTAAAAAGCTACTGCCCATAACGCTTCAGAGATGCGGTCGGCCAGCCCGTCCCAGATTGCACCAGATGCGCTTGTTCGCTCTGTATAAATTGCAACACTTCCGTCAATTCCATCTGCAATCAGTGAGATGGCGAGAAAAACTAAACTCCACCAGTGCGGTGAAACAATTGCAGTGACGCCGGCACTGAGTACTCCGATCGTGGTTAAAACATTTGGCGTGATGCGCAATTTCGCGCACGCGCGCGCAAGTGGAAATGAGATTTTGAGCCATCCGCCCACGATTCCTGTAGTTGCGGTGCCACCATGGAGTTTGCTCCATTGAGCGCTAAAGTCTGCAAAATTTAAATTCATCGTTTGAGCGCTAAATTCTCATAAATCTGCGATGTGGCAGTTGATGTATTCATGGTGTAAAAATGCAATCCAGGCGCACCAGCAGACAGCAATTTTTGACAAAACTCAGTTGCAATTTCAATCCCAAGCGCCCTCACAGCATCTGCATCAGATTCGATTGCTTCAAATTTCTTACGCATAGCATCTGGGATGGGAGTTCCGGTGAGTTCAGACATCCTGACTAATTGCTTTACATTTGTAACAGGCATAATTCCCGGAATCACAGGAAGTTTTGAACCTCGTTCATCTAACCGTGCAACGAGAGCGCTCCACTTTGATGCATCGAAAAAGAATTGCGTCGTCGCAAAGCTCGCCCCTAAATCTTCTTTACGTATTAAGACGTCAATATCTTTATCAAGATTTCCATGTGATGCTGGATGTCCATCAGGAAATGCTGCAACTCCCACGGTGAAATCACCGAATTCAGATGCAAGTGCAACCAATTCATCAGCATGATTGAGTCCACCGTCAATAGTGACCCACGGTGCACGCGGTCCACCTTCTGGATCTCCTCGTAGGGCCAAAATAGATTTGATACCAGCATCGCGATAGCGGGTGAGGATATGAAGAATTTCCTCCTGCGTTGAGCCAACACATGTTAAATGTGCAATTGTTGGAATCTGTGTTCTCTTGGTGATTTCAGATGTGATGGAAATAGTGCGATCTCGAGTCGAGCCACCTGCGCCATATGTGACAGAAACGTAATCCGGGGCGATAGGGCCAAGTGCCTCTATTGCGCCCCATAGGCGCTCTTCCCCAGCCACATCTTTGGGTGGGAAGAACTCAAAAGAGATCGTTGGGGCAGACACATCTCTCCTTTCGCCGACTATGGACAGTGAGGGTACCGTTACTACGTGATGATTGAACCACAGCGCGCTTTAGCCCACATTCGCATGAGTGTACAAAGTGAACTGACCGATTTTCTCTTGCAACAAACCCAGTATCTCGGGGAGATCGGAAGCGAACTCACCCCCGTGGCAGAAGCCATGAATGAATACCTGCTCGATAGCGGAAAACGTTTACGACCGCTCTTTGCCTATGCAGGATATTTGGGTGCAGGTGGTTCAGAAGATAGCGCTGTTATCAAAGCTGTTGCGAGCCTTGAACTATTGCAAGCGTGCGCTCTTATCCATGATGACTTGATGGATGGGTCTGATACTCGACGTGGAAAACCTGCGATGCATCGTCGATTTGAATCTATTCATGAACAAGAAGAACTATCGGGTTCTGCATCTGCATACGGCGCCTCTGCTGCAATTTTACTAGGAGATTTGGCTCTGGTTTGGTCCGATCAGATGTTCCATAGCGCGGGGCTGTCACAAGAAACTCTCGTACGATCATTAAGCGTGCACGATGAAATGCGCGTTGAACTTATGGCTGGGCAATTCCTTGATATTCACGAGCAAGCACTTGCAACATCCAGTGTTGCGCGATCGCTCAAAATTGCTCGTTACAAGTCGGGCAAATATACGATCGAGAGACCACTCCATTTTGGTGCTTCATTAGCGATTGCAGATGAGCGCCAACGACACACACTTATGACTATGTATTCAGAATTTGGACTTCCATTGGGTGAAGCATTTCAACTTCGCGATGACCTTCTCGGAGTTTTTGGCGATCCAGCAACAACTGGAAAACCCGCAGGTGATGATCTGCGAGAAGGAAAGCGCACTGTGTTAATGGCGATGACGCATGACCGAGCAAATGTTGCTCAGGAAAAAATCATTGCTCGATACTTTGGCGTTGAAGAATTGGATTCGACGGGAGTCGAAGCCCTCAGAACCATCATTACTGAAACTGGTGCGCGCCAACATGTTGAGGATCTCATTGAGAAATTAACACTCACCGCGCAAGATGCTCTCAACCGTGATGAAATTGACTCCTCAGCGCATGCTCTCTTGGATGAGCTTGCTTCGATTGCGGTACGCAGGAGCGCATAAATGCCAGCACGAGTAAAAGGTCCTACCGATCATGTTGTAATCGTCGGCGCGGGGCTTGCGGGCCTTAGTGCTGGATTGCGACTTGCAGGAGCTGGTCGAAAAGTCACAATTGTTGAACGTGAAAGCGTTCCTGGTGGACGTAACGGTTTATTGAAAAAAGACGGCTACGCATTTGATACTGGCCCAACCGTATTAACAATGCCATCGCTGATAAACGATGCCTTTAATAGCGTAGGAGAAGAACTTTCAGATTGGTTGGAACTCACACCTGTTGCACCTCTCTATCGTGCCTTTTACGCAGATGGTTCTCAGCTGGACATTCATGCAGATACCAACCAAATGGAAGCTGAAATTGCAAAGAATGTCAGTGCCTCCGATGCAATGGGTTACAGGCGCTACGTCGATTTCGTAACCAAGTTATACAAATATGAAATGAATGATTTCATTGATCGCAATATCGATTCTCCACTGAATCTCTTAACTCCTAATCTTGCGCGTCTTATTGCACTCGGTGGTTTTCGCCGATTAGCTCCAAAAGTAAATCAATATCTCAAAGATCCCCGATTGCAAAAGGTGTACTCCTTTCAAGCAATGTACGCCGGCGTGAGCCCCCAGCAAGCGCTGGCAATTTACGCAGTGATTGCATATATGGATTCTGTGAACGGAGTATATTTTCCAAAAGGCGGTATGCATGCACTCCCCAGGGCGCTAGCACGTGCTGGTGAAAAACATGGCATCACATTTAAGTACAACTCAGAAGTGACCAAAGTAGATTTCAAAAATGGTAGAGCGCAAGCTGTCATCACAGCCTCAGGTGAGCGCATTGAGTGCGACGTTCTCGTGCTTAACCCAGATCTTCCTGTTGCATGGCGTGATTTACTCGGTCGAACACCTGCCACGGTAAAGCGCTTGAAATATTCACCCTCCTGCGTAACGATGCTTGTTGGCTCAAAGAAGGAATATTCACACCTTGCTCATCACAATATTCACTTTGGAGAGTCTTGGGATGGTGTTTTCGATGAGCTGATTCACAAAAAAGTTCTCATGACCGATCCCAGTGTTCTTGTAACCGTTCCTTCAAAGGACGATCCATCTCTAGCTCCCGTTGGTAAACATTCGTACTACGTTCTCTTTCCAACTCCCAACCTAGATGCAGATATTGATTGGAAGAAAATGCGTGGGCCTTACCGCGATCAAATGATTAAGACACTCGAAGCGCGCGGATACACAGATTTTGGAGATTCGATAGAAGTGGAATCCCTTACTACTCCCCTAGATTGGCAAAACCAAGGAATGGAACGTGGTGCACCATTTGCCAGCGCACATACATTTTTTCAAACTGGCCCATTCCGACCTCGCAACATGGCACAAGGATTTGAAAACGTAGTATTTGCAGGATCAGGTACTCAACCTGGAGTTGGCGTGCCAATGGTTTTAATCTCGGGAAGATTGGCGGCGGAGCGAATAGTTGGCCCGGTGAAATAGATGGATGAACTCACACGAGCAGGGATATTGGATCCAGAACTTCGCGCATCGTATGCCGAATGTAAAAGACTCAATGCACTTCACGGAAAAACGTACTACCTCGCAACTTTGCTTCTGCCAAAAGCTAAGCGTCCATTTGTCCATGCACTTTATGGATTTGCACGTTACGCCGATGAAATTGTCGATGACCTGGCATCTCACCTCACTCCAACTCAAAAAAAGGGTGAGTTGCAACGTTGGTCAGATTCAATCTTAAAAAGTCTTGAAACGGGGAAAAATAACGACCCAATCGGCAAAGCTTTAATTGATACCGTCCAACGGTTCGCAATTCCGCACGAACACTTCACCGCTTTTCTTGCGTCAATGGCAATGGACCTCACTGTCACTGAGTATCAAACCTACGAAGAGCTCATGACATATGTCTATGGTTCTGCATGTGTCATTGGCCTAGAGATGGTTCCAATTCTGGGGGCAATGTCAGAAAGCGCTTATGAGCCTGCAGAAAAACTTGGTACCGCGTTCCAACTTGCAAACTTTATTCGTGACGTTGGTGAAGACCTCGATCGTGGTCGAGTGTATTTACCACTTAATGAATTGAAGGCGCACGGTGTTGATCGAGCAATGCTTGAGCGTCGAGTGTTGACTCCAGAAATAGTTTCCGCCCTCAAAGAACAAATTGCACGTGTTCGCTCCCTTCAAGCAGAGGCAGATCCGGGAATTAATTTTCTAGCCCCTGCGAGCAGGCCCTGCATTCAAGCTGCCAGCGAACTTTATTGCGGCATTGTTGATGAAGTTGAGAGAATTGGCTACGACATTTTCACTAAACGTGCAAAAACATCTACCTCAAAGAGATTAAAAGTTGCGAGCAGGGCTTATCTACGAGCC
>CAILKF010000067.1 GCA_903834705.1 uncultured Actinomycetes bacterium | reverse complement strand
TGGAATGTTGCTTCCATTTGTTTCCCGCAATGAGGCCGATCGTCGAGCAGTTCTAACGACACTCGGTCCTGTTTGGGATGGAAATGAAGTGTGGCTATTGGTTGCCGGTGGTGCAACCTTTGCCGCTTTCCCTGAGTGGTATGCCACGCTCTTTAGTGGTTTCTATTTGCCGCTCTTCTTAATTCTCGTTGGCCTCATTGTTCGTGGTGTTGCATTTGAATACCGGAGCAAGTACGGCAAAGCACAATGGCGTCAACGCTGGGACGTTGCGATAGTAGTTAGCAGTGCACTTCCTTCCCTCCTTTGGGGCGTTGCATTTGCAAATATCGTTCGCGGGGTTCCATTGGAGAAATCTGCAAGCGGTTCAATTGAATACGTTGGCGGATTCTTCAATCTCCTCAATCCATATGCCTTACTTGGCGGAGTTGTTACCTTGACTGTTTTCTTAACCCATGGAGCACATTTCCTATCGCTTAAGACAACTGGCACTATCCGCGAGAGAGCACACGGATTAGCTATTAAGTTGGGCCTAATTTCAGCAGTTGCTGCTGTTGGGTTCCTACTTTGGAGCAATCTCATGTTGCCTGCGATTAATACAAACTTCCTCATCTTCTCTGTATTAACCGCCCTGTTCTGGGTTGCAGGAATAGTTGCAAATCTTCGTGGTCGCGAAGGATGGGCATTCATTTCCTCATCTATAGCAATCACCACTTTTGTAACAGGCTTATTCGTTGCACTATATCCACGAGTAATGCCAAGTTCACTCGGTGCACAATTTGATCTCACGATCAGAAATGCTTCGAGCACGCAATACACCTTAAAAGTTATGACAATAGTTGCAGTCGTGATGACCCCAATTGTCTTGGTGTATCAAGGTTGGACATACTGGGTATTTAGAAAGCGTGTTAGCGCTTCCCAGATTTCACAACCTGAGCGTGGCATCTTGGATACATTGCATCTGTGAAATCAGCTGATCTGCGGCTACTCCTGAAAACTAGGGGTAGCCGCAGATTATTTTTGACCGGGCTCATTGCTTCAGGTCTCTGGTCGGCAATCCTTATTGCTAACGCGCTACTTATTACTGAGTTAATCATTGGAATCATTGACCACAAAGGCAATATTCCCCGTTTGATTATTGCGCTTGGCGTTCTATGGATTTTCCGGGCGATATTCAATTCCCAATTTGAGTATTGGTGTACGGCTCAAGCCATCAAAATAAAAGCGGAGCTGAGAAATCAAACTACATCTGAGGTCGCAAGTTATGCATCGGCCTCTCCTGCACACTTAACAACCTTGCTCACTAAGGGGCTCAATTCTCTTGATATTTATTTGGGTCGTTTTGTGCCGCAATTGCTTTTCGCATGTGTAGTCCCCTTTGCCATTATGGCAATGATTTTCTATGAAGACTTAATCTCCGGTTTTGTTGTTCTACTAACTCTTCCTCTCATTCCATTCTTTGGCGCCCTTATTGGGAGATTTTCATCGGGAGCCGTTATGAAGAAGTGGCAGAGTCTTGGAGTCTTATCTAGATACTTTGAAGACTCACTTCGAGGTTTTGCTACGTTAAAGATTTTTGGTCGCAACAAAACTCAATCTGATCGCATCGGGCAAATGGGAGACCAGTACACAGATGAGACCATGAAAGTTCTTAAAATCTCATTTCTATCGGCTTTAGCCCTTGAACTTGTCGCAACGCTGTCAGTTGCCGTTGTCGCTGTATCCGTTGGATTACGACTGGTCTCGGGATCAATTGATTTTAAATCCTCGCTAATTGTCTTGATTTTAGCCCCTGAGGTTTATTTTCCAGTTCGAAATGCTGCATCGCTTTTCCACGCATCCGAAGATGGAACTCAAGCACTTCGCCAGTTGGAGCAAATCAAGAGTCAACCTGTTGAAAAAAGTCCTCAGAGCCCACTTGCCATTGACCGTGAAAGCGTAAAAGCCCTCTCATGGAAAGAGTGGAAATTTGAAAGAAATCAAAATGAAACTGTCCTGATCAGTTCAGCAAGGGTGCATCGCGGTGAGATGCTTTTTATTGTTGGTGAATCTGGGATCGGTAAAACAACCTTTGCCTCAAATCTACTGGGGATTACTTTCGACGCCGAAGTTAATTTGGAAAGTGATGATGGACCCATAGCGCTTAATCGCACGGTGCATACGCAATGGCAAAAGTTTTTGGGATGGATTCCTCAATACCCTCAACTTGCAACTGGCACAGTTCGTGATCAATTTCTGCTGCTTGCAGCCAACGCCCCTGATAAAGAGATTGAAGCGATACTTTTAAAAACCGGGCTTTCGATTTCAGATTTACCTCAAGGCTTAGATACGCCAATAGGTAGAAGTGGCGAACATGCTAATTCTGCTTCAGGTGGGCAAATCCGCAGAATTGCAATGGCTCGTGCCCTCTTTAGAAACCCACTCATCATCATTGCTGACGAACCAACAGCGGATCTTGATTCACTGAGCGCATTGGCAGTCATGAGCTCATTGCGAGAAGCTCAAACTCGAGGTTGCATTGTAATTTGCATAACGCACGATAAAACTCTTCCAGGTGCAGATGATCAAGTTCTAGCAGTAATGCAAGGTGTCTCGTGAAACGTATTGCACCCTATTTTCTTAGCTCGAGCGCATACATCGCTGGTGCTGGTTTAACGATTACAAGTGCATGGCTCATAACAATGGCATCATTTCAACCACCGATCCTTACACTCAGTGTCTCGATTGTTATGGTGAGATTTTTCGGCATCTCGCGGTCGGTGGCTCGCTATGCAGAAAGAATCTCCAGCCATAAACAGGTCTTTGATCAGTTAACTCGATTGCGAGTACGACTGTTCAAAAAAATTGCCTCAAGCCCGAGAACGTTGATGTATGACAAAGGGACCATGGTCAAGCGCGTGGTTGATGACGTTGAGAGAGCGCAAGAGTTTGAATTACGAATAACCTTGCCACATGTAGCATCAATCATCACAGTATTATTCGGCGCATTGGTTGGTTTTTGGATTCAACCACAGTCACTCATCATTACCGTTCCCGTAAGTTTTACAATTCTTTCTGTCATTCCCGCATTTGTGAAAAAGGGTTGTGAAGAGATATCAAGAGGTATCGAAAGTGCCGAGAGTGAATACGCGTCGTTGGTTGCTCAAGCATCACATGGAGTTGTAGAAGCACAGCTATATGGGTACTTAAATCAACGCTTAGAACAGACTCAAGCAAAGGAGCAAGAACTACTTTCCCAGGAACGCTCGCTCCTGAAGTTGACTCGAAGATTTCAATTCCTTTTTGTTCTCCTAATTGGACTTACACTCGTTGTTCTAACTTGGATGGCTCAGCACTTTAGTCAGACTGAAAAAATGCCGGCAGTTCAAGTATCGATGTTGATCTTTTTGGCGCTCGTGATGTTTGAAGCTGTTACAGCGTGGTATCCAAATTTATTTGGGGCAGGCAAACTTATTTTGGCGAAAAAGGAGATTGCACTTCTCGAAGCTGGGGCAAACGAAGTGCGACAACTACCTATTGAAATCTCAGGTGTAGTTAAATCAATACGAGTGAACAACATGAGCGTTGCTTGGAATCTCGAGGATCCTTTCATGACTCCAGTTTCCTTCGACATTCAATCAGGTCAATGTCTGGTTATTAGCGGCCGAAGTGGGAGTGGAAAATCAACATTGGCAATGGCTCTCCTTGGACTTTTGGATTATGAAGGAAGTATTGAAATCAACGGTCATGAATTACGACTGATTTCAAATTTGTCAGATCACGTTGTCGGAACAATTCAAATGAGCCATATATTTAATACAACCATTCGTGAAAACCTTAAGATTGCAAAGCCAGAGGCCACCGATCTCGAACTCATGGGCGCATTGGCCAGTGTTGAGTTGGATTCTTTAATCGACCAGATGCCCGAAGGCCTCGATACGATTATTGGACAGTATGGTCGGGCTCTTTCCGGCGGGGAAGTGAAAAGAATTACTTTAGCCCGTGCAATTTTATCCCCTGCTGAAGTACTAGTTCTGGATGAACCAACTGAGCACCTTGATGAAGCGCTCTCATTTCGGATTCAAAATCAAATATCCGGACTTGGTCGAACCCTGATTGTTATTACACATTCACAGTGGGTTGCGCAGGCACAAACTTTAGAGATGGTGCGTTAAGAGATTCCGAGTGGCATTTACGAGACAATGTCTCCATGGCCACGCTTGAGAGCAAACTTGTTGACGTTGTCGGTGATCGCACCGCCAAAGTTTTGGCCTCAACAATGGGTGCACGATCTGTTGATGACTTACTCAGGCATTACCCCCGAAGGTATGTCGTACGTGGCGAACTCACTGATATCTCAACGCTGAAAGAAGATGATGAAGTAACTATCTTGGCCCAGATTCACAGCGCTAATACACGAACGTTACAGGGGCGTAGGGGAACCATTCTGGAAGTAGTAGTCACTGACGGAACTGCAAAACTCTCGCTGACATTCTTCAATCAACCCTGGCGTGAGCGAGAAATGCGAGTTGGTCGCCAAGGACTCTTTGCAGGCAAGGTCGGCGTATTTAAAGGTAAACGACAACTTGCACATCCAGATTATGAATTGATTCCTGAGGGATCTGATGTAGATAGCGCGGTCGATGATTTTGCCGGAAAGTATTTGCCCGTATATCCAGCAACGTCAAAATTGCCTTCATGGAAAATTGCGCAGTGCATCGAATTAGCAATCGGTGCCCTCGATGAATTACCAGATTTTTTGCCTGAACAGATTCGAATAAAGCATAGGTATCCAACTCTCAAAGAGGCTTTGGTAACACTGCACCAGCCTCAAGATATTGATGAAGCGGAGATGGCACGTGAGCGTCTAACTTTTGATGAAGCCTTTTTATTGCAACTGCTCCTTGTTGTACGCAGGGCAGAATTAAAGAAATTGAACGCAACTGCTAGACCTACTCGATCAGGAGGGCTTCTAGAAGCTTTTGATTCTTCTCTCCCATTCACATTAACACCTGGTCAGCGTGATGTGATTGCAGAAATTGAAAGTGACATGTCTGCATCGCATCCGATGCATCGACTTTTGCAAGGAGAAGTTGGCTCAGGAAAAACAGTCGTTGCAATTCGGGCAGCGTTAGCGGTAATCGACAGTGGGGGACAGGCTGCAATGTTGGCGCCAACTGAAGTCCTTGCGAGCCAACATATGCGAACTCTTGAAAAACTTTTAGGACCATTAGCGCAAGGCGGAATGCTTGGCGGATCAGAGCATGCGACTCAGATTGCACTCATCACTGGTTCACAAACAACGGTTGCGCGAAAAGAATCACTTGCACTTGCTGCATCTGGACAAGCCGGAATAATTGTCGGAACTCATGCACTGTTAGGTGAAAGCGTTGCATTTGCTGATTTAGGTCTCATTATTGTTGATGAACAGCATCGATTTGGAGTCGAGCAAAGAGATGCGCTCAAAGCAAAAGCTGAATCCCCGCCGCACTTATTGGTAATGACTGCAACACCAATTCCGCGTACTGTCGCAATGACGGTATTTGGTGATTTAGATATTTCTACACTTCGCGAATTACCGTTAGGTCGCCAACCTATTTCAACACACGTTATTCCTGCCATGGATAAACCTGCATTTTTGGACCGCGCATGGGAGCGAATTCGCGAGGAAGTTGCTAAAGGGCATCAGGCATATGTCGTTGCTCCACGCATTAGTGCAACTGATGCAACAAATAGCGATATGGATTTCTTATTTGGAACCTCCTCCACGCCGATTGTCAGCGTTGAGGAGTTAGCGCCAACTCTGCATGCAGGCCCTCTGAAGGGTCTTCGTATAGCCGTATTGCATGGACAGCTATCTACCGATGAAAAGAACACGACTATGCAGGCTTTCACTGATGGTGAAATCGACGTGCTTGTTTCCACAACAGTGATTGAGGTAGGCGTTGATGTACCCAACGCAACGATCATGGTGGTTATGGATGCAGACCGATTCGGTATTTCACAACTACATCAATTACGCGGGCGAATTGGCCGTGGATCATCTGCAGGACTTTGCTTACTTGTCACTAATGCTGGTTCAGATGCACCCTCTCGAGTAAGACTTGATGCTGTTGCAAGCACTCTTGATGGTTTTGAGCTATCTCGCATTGACCTAGAACAACGCCGAGAAGGCGATGTTCTAGGAGTTAGCCAATCCGGCACTCGTTCACATCTTCGCTTGCTTCGAGTACTGCGCGATGAGAGCCTTATTGATATAGCTAGAACTGACGCTCAGGAAATAGTTGCCGAAGATTTTTCGTTGGCTCTATGGCCTCAATTGGCCAAGGAATTGAAACTTTTGCAAGCGGATGAGATCGCCGAATATATTGATAAAGGATGAAAGTAGAATATTCCAATGAGAATTATTGCCGGCCTTGCAAAAGGCAGAACTCTTAGCGCCGTTGGTGGCGCAACTAGACCAACGTCAGATCGTGCGCGTGAGGGACTTTTCTCTTCACTCCTTTCCGAGTTCGGAGATTTTGTAGGTTTGAATTTCTTAGATTTGTTTGCAGGCTCCGGTGCAATTGGTTTAGAAGCATTATCTCGTGGCGCATCACTTGTTCATGCAGTAGAGAAAGAGGAAAGTGCGACTCGTACTATTAAGAAGAACGCAGATCTTGTGCAAGCAAGCAAAACCACTGGTGAGTTTCATCTTTTCTCTATGTCAGCACAAAAGTTCTTAGAAACTTCTGCACCTACGAGTTACCACATTATTTACATTGATCCGCCTTACGATTTTCCTGACGGCGAACTTCACGTAATTCTCGAAAAACTTCATGCTGGTAATTTCGTGAGAGATGATGCAGTGGTAGCCGTTGAGCGCGCGAGCAAGAGCATGGCGCTAAAATGGCCAGATGGATATGAGGGGTTACGCGAGAGAAATTATGGGCAAGCCCACATTTATTATGGGGTTCGCGCTCAAGATTGAAAGCCAAAATGGATTACCAGGGCAATCATTGCTAGCGTGGGCGTTATGAGAAGCGCCGTATGCCCAGGATCCTTTGATCCGATTACTTTTGGACATCTCGACATCATCGAACGCGCTAGCCATCATTTTGATCAAGTCATTGTGGCCGTAATGGAAAATCGCACAAAGTCGAGTCTTTTTACTGTCCAAGAGCGTTTAGAGATGATTAGCGAAAATACAAAGAAGTTTCCTAATGTTGTGGTTGATTCTTGGCACGGACTACTTGTCGATTACTGCAAATCAAAGGGAATCGCTTCAATCGTCAAAGGGCTTAGAGCTGTTACTGATTTTGATTATGAACTCCAAATGGCGCAAGTGAATTTGCAAGCCGCAAACGTTGAAACTATGTTCATGGCAACTGCCCCCGCGCACTCGTTCCTTTCCTCATCTTTAGTAAAAGAGTTAGCAAATTACAGTGGCGACGTTTCAACAATGGTTCCACTCAATGTCAACGAAGCGCTTCGCGCCCGACTAGCAGGGAAATAATTCATGGAATCCATTGAGAAGTTAACCGTAGCCATAACCATGGTTGAAGAGGCTAGAGGAGTTCCTCTTTCTGCGTCCTGTGTAGTTCACCGCGATGATCTCTTGGAACTCTTAGATGAAGCGCGTAACTTATTGCCTCATGATTTTTCTACTGCGCAAAATTTACTTTCAGCACGCGATTCGATTATGGAGGAGGGGCAAAGTAGCGCCGAGCAACTCATCGCACTTGCACGCGAAGAAGTTTCGCGCATGGTCGAGCAGACCGCCATTGTGCAATCAGCGCGCGAGCAAGCACAACGAATTTTGGATGATGGTCGTGATACAGCAGACCGCGAGCGCGAAGAAGTAGAGGCATATATTGATGCTCGCCTTGCAACACTTGAGGTAATTCTCAACAAGACCATGGATGCAGTTACTCGTGGTCGCGAGCGCCTTGCTGGCGCTGGAGATAACGATGTTTTGTCACAACTCAACACTGACAAGTAAATCCCATGCCTCGTAGTTCGCAGGTCTTTCAATTTAACTCTCATGATCTCCCTCGCCGTGCGGGTGAAATGAAGGAATATGCATTTGATATCACCGTTCCAGATCGCGTAGGCATCGATGTCATTGCAGTCTTGCCGGGTGAAGATATTCATGTCGATCTTCGCTTGGAATCTGTAACAGAGGGCGTATTAGTGAGTGCACAAATTGGCGCAATCGCCGACGGTGAATGCATTCGATGTTTAGATCCACTTGAATTTGATATCAACCGATCTATCCAAGAGCTCTATCGATATGAGCCAGAGAAAGCGCACACAAAGGCCCAACGCAAACGTGCACGCGAAGAAGAAGATGATCTTGACGAAGATGAAGACCTCATGATGGATGGTGATTTCATCAATCTAGAAATTCCTATTCGAGATGCAGTTATTTTGGCCTTGCCTATTAATCCACTCTGCGACCTAGAGTGCCAAGGGCTCTGTTCTGGATGCGGGCAAAAATGGGCCCAATTACCCGAAGACCATGCTCACGATCTCATCGACCCTCGCTGGGCGGGCCTTGGTCCCCTCGCTGGCCAATAGGCCCGATTTCAACTATTGGCATATTTAGGGGATACTTACGCCCTGATGAATTTCGCCAGAAATTTCACACAAGAGTAAGGAACGATCGTGCCAGTACCAAAGCGAAAAATGTCTCGCTCCAAAACCCGTTCCCGTCGTAGCCAGTGGAAAACAACTGCTGCTGCTCTTGCTGCATGCCCACAATGCCAGCAACCAAAATTGCAACACACTGCTTGCCCAACATGTGGCATGTACAACCGCCGTCAGGTAATCGAGGTCTGATCTGTACTCATCGCTAGTTAAAGCGCTGGGTGTGGACTTAAAGCCACAACTGCTTGAATTAGCTTTGACTCATCGTTCATTTGCATACGAATCTGGTCAGCAAGAAACAAACGAGCGTCTTGAATTTTTAGGCGATTCTGTATTAGGTCTCATCGTTACCGAAGAACTCTATCGTCGCTATCCAGATCTAGATGAGAGCCGACTTTCGCCATTGCGATCGGGCATTGTCAATATGAGAGCCCTTGCCGATATTGCGCGCACACTTGAACTTGGAAAATACATTCGCCTTGGAAAAGGTGAAGAAGTAACTGGTGGACGCGATAAGAACTCACTTTTAGCCGATGCACTTGAAGCGCTCATCGGTTCCATCTATTTAGAATGCGGATATCTCACAACCCATAAGGTGGTTAGCGCACTCATCACATCAACGTTGCATGATGCGATATCGCGAGGTGCGGGTCTTGATGGAAAGACCGCCCTACAAGAATTGTGCGCCTCCACTGGCCAGGGAATTCCAGAATATGTTGTGACCGAAACAGGTCCAGATCACGACAAATCCTTCTCAGCCGTTGCCGTTGTGGCTGGGGCGGAAGTGGGCTTTGGCGAGGGAAAGAGCAAACGCGAAGCCGAGCAACTTGCAGCCCGAACCGCATTCGAGAAATTGAGCGCCTCGCCTACATCGTGAGGCACCCTTGGCGCCTCTACAACTTTGTCGCCTAGGGTAGGTTTACGCCGTGTATTTGAAATCCATCACGCTCAAGGGGTTTAAGTCCTTCGCCTCTTCAACCACGCTCCGCCTAGAAAGCGGTATTACCTGCGTTGTTGGGCCAAATGGTTCAGGTAAGTCCAATGTGGTTGATGCGCTCTCCTGGGTTATGGGAGAACAAGGTGCAAAATCATTGCGTGGCGGAAAAATGGAAGATGTTATTTTCGCCGGAACTAGTGGACGTGCTCCACTAGGTCGCGCCGAAGTATCGGTAACTATTGATAATACTGACGGCGCACTTCCTATCGAATACACCGAAGTAACCATTACTCGTATTCTTTTTCGAAACGGCACAAGTGAATATCAAATCAATGGTGATGCTTCCAGACTCTTAGATATTCAAGAACTCCTTAGCGATAGCGGAATTGGTCGCGAAATGCACGTCATTGTTGGCCAGGGTCA
>CAILKF010000066.1 GCA_903834705.1 uncultured Actinomycetes bacterium | reverse complement strand
CCTTCGAGCATTTCTGCAATGCGATAAAGAATTTGACCGCGGTTATAAGCGGTAGCTTTTGACCAACCGCTATGTGCGCTACGTGCTACGACAACGGCATCTCGCAAATCTTTCCGTGAAGCAAGTGCTGGGTTAGCAAGAAAAGTTCCATCGTGTGCGTGCACTTCATAGGTGCGCCCGGATTCGCTTCGAGGAAATGCTCCGCCGATAAAGAGTTTGTAAGTCTTCTTCACTTCGATGCGCTCACTCATTGTCGCCACCTTCTCCTGCGCTCTTGAGGTAAGCCGTTAAACCATGGCTTCCACCTTCTCGACCCCACCCTGATTCTTTATATCCTCCAAAGGGACTTGCAGGATCAAACTTATTAAATGTATTCGCCCAAATAACCCCGGCTTTGAGTTGTTGGCTCGCCCAGTGAATTCGCGAGCCTTTCTCGCTCCAAACCCCGGCTGAAAGGCCATAAGGAGTGTTATTTGCTTTCTCTATCGCTTCTTGGGGTGTTCTAAAAGTGAGTACTGAAAGAACTGGCCCGAATATTTCTTCTTGAGCGATGCGATGTGCTTGCGTAACGTTGGTAAATACGGTCGGCGCAAACCAGAATCCTTTACTTGGCAATGTGCACTGAGGACTCCAGCGATTGGCACCCTCATCTTCTCCTGATTTGGCCAAATCTTTAATCTTTTGCAATTGTTCTGCTGAGTTGATGGCACCAAGGTCAGTGTTCTTATCTAGCGGATCTCCCACTCGAATTTTGGACATCCGAACTTTGAGTTTAGAAACAATTTCATCTGCAATAGATTCTTGAACAATGAGGCGAGAGCCAGCACAACAAACATGGCCTTGATTGAAGAAGATTCCATTAACAATTCCTTCGACACATTCATCAACCGGAGCATCGTCGAAAACTATATTTGCAGCCTTGCCTCCTAATTCCAGCGTTGCCTTCTTATTTGTCGCGGCAATAGCCTTGGCGATAGCTTTACCCACTTGAGTTGAACCCGTGAAAGCAATCTTGTCGATGCCTGGATGATCAACGAGCGCAGAACCTGTTCCTCCATCACCGGTAACAATATTGACAACACCTGCTGGCAGTTCTGCTTGTTGGCACACTTGCGCAAATAGTAGAGCGGTGAGGGATGTCGATTCTGCAGGTTTTAAGATAACAGTATTTCCAGCAGCAAGCGCCGGAGCAATTTTCCAAGCAAGCATCAGGAGTGGGAAGTTCCAAGGAATTATCTGACCCGCAACGCCGAGAGGATGCGGAGCGCTACCAACTCCTGCGAATTCTAATTTATCTGCCCAACCCGCATGGTAGAAAAAGTGTGCACATGCCAGTGGGATATCTATATCTCGAGACTCACGAATCGGTTTTCCGTTATCCAGACTTTCTAAGACAGCAAATTCACGAGAGCGTTCTTGCATGATGCGGGCGATGCGATAAAGATATTTTCCGCGTTCTCTACCTGGCATTTTTGACCACGTAGATTCAAACGCCACTCGTGCACTTGCCACAGCACGATCTATGTTTTGAGCATCTCCGAGCGCAATATGGCTCAAGATTTCTTCATTTGCTGGGTTAATAGTAGGAAAGTGATTGCTGCCTTTTACGAATTCACCATTGATGAAATGTCCATACTCGCTCGCGATCGACACTATGGATCGAGATTCAAGCGCCGGTGCGTATTCGAATTCAGTCATGGGTATTCGCCTTAATCGATTGATACATAGGAGGGACTTGGATAAAAACCATCGCGAGCCTTCATTCTCTGCATGAGCAAGTCATTGAGGAGGGCGCTTGCACCAATTCTAAACAGAGAGGGAGTTAACCACTGGCTACCTACAGTCTCGTTAACTAGGACTAATTGCTTAATGGCGTCTTTAGTTGTTCGGATTCCACCGGCGGCTTTGACTCCAACCTTGTGGCTAGTTAACTCGTGAAAATCGCGCACTGCCTCGAGCATCACTAAGACAACTGGTGGCGTAGCCGCAGGTGTAACTTTTCCTGTTGAAGTTTTAATAAAATCTGCACCGGCTAACATTGCAACAAAAGAAGCGGTTCGAACATTGTCATAGGTAACGAGTTCGCCTGTTTCCAGAATCACTTTTAGATGAGCTTTACCGCCACATAGCGTTCGAATTTTTGCAATCTCATCAAAAACTTGCACGTAATTGCCGGAAAGAAATGCTCCACGATCAATGACCATATCGATTTCAGTTGCTCCTGCATCAAGGGCATCTTGTGTATCTTGAATCTTGACCGCCATGGACGCTCTTCCCGAGGGAAATGCTGTCGAAACAGCTGCAACTGGAACATGAGTTCCGCCGATACTGTCCAGATGGGCACGCGCAATCGCAACCATGTCGTTGTAGACACAGATTGCGCCAACACTGGGGACTGTTGCATCCGTTGGGTCTGGGCGTACCGCCTTATTACATAGCGCTCGAACTTTTCCAGGGGTATCTGCACCTTCCAAAGTTGTGAGATCAACCATGGAAATTGCTAAATCAATCGCCCAGTTCTTTGCAGAAGTTTTAATGCTCCGAGTTGCCAACATTGCGGCTCTAGATTCAGCGCCTATTTGGTCAACACCTGAAAGAGTTCCAAGGAATTTTCGCAGAGAGGCTTCACTTCCATCTACCAGTCCGTAAAATTCCACGGCACTACCTTACCTTCTTAGGAATGTTTTAAGTATTGGCTTAAAGGCGTGCGTAATTCATTAAGGATCTTTGTCGCTTCATCCCGTCCAAGGTGGCTAATAACTTCTATGTAGCATTTGATTTTTGCTTCAGTGCCACTTGGTCGAATAATGATTCTGATTCCATCTTCTAGCCACAATCGCAGACCTTCCGTTGGCGGGAGCCCATCGGTTGGCTCGGCAAGATTGTCAATGGAGGATACTAAATAGTGAGCAATGTGAGTGGGTGGAGATAGTTTCACCCTTTCCATAATGGAATGCACTTGATCGAGGGATTGGCATCTGTGGGAAATTTGCTCGTTGCCGTGAAAACCGTAGAGATTCCAAATTTCATCTAAATAGTCGATAAGTGACTTTGATTGGAGTTTCAATTGAGAAGCAATTTTTGCTAGAAGTAGTCCTGCTGAAATTCCATCTTTGTCATTGACTGTTCCCGAGTCAACACAATAACCCAGCGCTTCTTCGTAACCGAAAGTTAGGTTCTCTACTTTTGAAAGCCATTTGAAACCTGTCAACGTAGTTTCAAACTTCCAATCATGCGCCAGGGCAATTTTTCCAAGGATTGACGATGAAACTATAGAAGTAGCTAGAACACCTGTTGGTGAAGTCGATGCGATGTATTGCCCAAGTATTGCTCCAATCTCATCTCCTCCAAGCATGCGCCAAGAACTATCGTGCGCTTTCACTGCCACGGCACAGCGATCAGCATCGGGATCATTTGCGATCACAATATCTGCTCCGAATGTGCGCGCGGTTTCTAAGGAAAGATCCATGGCCCCTGGCTCTTCAGGGTTTGGAAAAGGCAGAGTGGGAAAATCAGGATCAGGTTTTGATTGGCCCTCAACTAAAATTGGTTGTGCAAAGCCTGCTTTATGGAAAACTTGTTGCAATGTGCTTGTACCGACACCGTGCATGGCACTATAAACAATTTTTATGTCATGCATTGAATGTTTGCCAGCTATAAGCGCAGTTTTAGTAACGTATTTTTCAACAATGCTTGAATCAAGCACGATTGCGTCATTGCCTCGTGGCTGCTTCGCTAACGAGGTAATTAACGAGACTTCATGGCTTATTTGCGAATCTGCTGGCGAAATAATTTGTGAGCCTCGGTAGTTAACTCCATCAACAGTGCCACCTAAATACACTTTATATCCGTTATCTTGAGCAGGATTATGACTTGCTGTGACCATGATTCCTACGTCAACACCTAGTTCATTCACCGCAAAAGCAAGTACGGGCGTTGGGAGTGGCTCAGGAAGAATAAAGACTTCCATTCCCGCGCCGCTAAGAATTTCAGCACTTACTCGGGTGAAATCTTCAGATCCATGACGAGCATCGCGACCAATAACAACGCTACGCAATCCGCGCGTTGACATATATCGAGCAAGCCCTGTTGCAGTTCTTCCAACGACTGCCTGATTCATGCATGATGGACCTGGTCCGAGTGGCCCACGCAGACCTGCTGTTCCAAATTGAAGAAATCCGGAAAAACATTTTTTTAATTCAACTTCATTATTTTCAGCAATGTATGTTCGCAATAACTCTGCAGTTGCAGGATCTGGATCATCGGCAATCCAGGCATGGACTTCGGCGAGTAGCTCGGTGTTCATGGCTTTAGAGTAGTTTCGGAATTACACCTTTGAGAAGTGCGCCCATGCGATCTGCAGCGCTTTTACCTGCTGCGATAACTTCTTCGTGATTGAGTTTTTCACCAGTAACGCCAGCTGCGGCGTTAGTTACCAATGAGATTCCCAGCACTTCAGCGCCCATGGCATGAGCTGCAATTGCTTCTGGAACGGTAGACATGCCAACTAAATCAGCGCCCATCGTTCGCATCATATGAATTTCAGCAGGCGTTTCATACGTTGGTCCGCGCCAATGTACGTAAACACCTTCTTCAAGAGTTGGGTCTTCATTTTTTACGATGGCGCGAATGCGCTTGCTATACAAATCAGTTAAGTCAACAAATTGGGCTCCACTGAGTGGGCTCGTTGCTGTGAGTGAAATGTGGTCACGAATGAGAACTGGTTGCCCCACTCGATATGCAGTGTTGATGCCACCACATGCATTAGTCAAAATAATTACTGTGCATCCAGCCTTTACCGCAGTTCGAACCCCATGCACAACAGGTTCAATTCCTTTGCCTTCGTAGAGATGGGTTCTGCCCAAGAAAACCAGTGCATTGATTGCGCCCTGTTCGCCGGCAATTGTGTACGAGCGAATTTTTCCAGAATGACCAACAACTGTGGGCGCTTCAAAACCGGGAATCTCATGAGTATCACATTCATGCTGAGGGGTTCCGAGCGCATCTGCTGCGCCAACCCAACCAGATCCCATCACAAGGGCAATGTGATGACGTGCAATACCAGTTCGCTTTGCAATTGCATCTGCAGCATCTTGCGCAGTTTTCATTGGGTCGAGGTAGAGACTTTCGTTAGATGATGCGCTCATTGACTAATAATGTCACAGAGTGTGGCGCCGTTTGAAACGCTCTCACCGATGCCGGCAGTGAGATTACTGATAACACCAGATTTGTGCGCTACCAAGGCTTGTTCCATCTTCATCGCTTCAAGAACGATGATTAAGTCACCTATTTCTACATGATCTCCTTCGGCAACTGCAATTTTTACGACAGTTCCTTGCATCGGGCTAGTGAGTGCGTCTCCAGTGACAACTCCACTCATACCTTTCTTGGCTCTGTGTCGTTTATGAACAGGTTCAGGGGCATGAAGAAGTACTTCAAATCGGTGGCCATTT
>CAILKF010000065.1 GCA_903834705.1 uncultured Actinomycetes bacterium | reverse complement strand
TACAGCGACAACACTTGGCTCGTTAAGAACAATTCCACGTCCACGCACATAAACAAGCGTGTTAGCAGTACCGAGGTCAACGGCCATATCGCGACCAATAAAGGACATTCTGTTACTCATTACATTCCCTCCGGAAAGAAGATTGCTATCTCCCGCGTTGCTGACTCAACTGAGTCCGATCCATGAACGATATTTTGTACAACTTTGGTTCCTTGATCACGGGCAAGATCGCCACGAATAGTTCCGGGAGCTGCAACAGTTGGATCAGTTGCACCTGCTAGTGATCTAAAGCCTTCAATAACTCGATTGCCTTCTGCGATTAATGCAACTATCGGACCAGAAGACATAAATTCAAGAAGTGGTTCGTAAAAAGGTTTCCCTTGATGTTCTGCATAATGGTGTTCAAGAATTGAACGATCCGCATTCATCATTCGCACTCCAACAATGGAATATCCCTTTGATTCAATACGTGAAATAACTTCACCAACAAGGGAACGACGTACGCCGTCGGGCTTGATTAATACCAGGGTTCTCTCCATGCTCACCCCCAGAGTGTAATCGTTCTATTGGGGCTTCGAAACTCCGTCTTTGAGCAGGGAGGCACGCGCGGCCTCACCCTTTCTTCCCACCACTATGGCCGCAATCCAAAGGCCTCCGAAGAGGGCTCCGAGAAAAAACATTGGGGTAACGAAAAAGCCATATGCAATTAAAACTATCTGTAAAACCGAACCTACAATCCAAGCCCACTTTCTCCGGAGAGTCCCAGCAAGAGCCATAAATAAAACTGCAATCACTCCACCAAAAACTATTACCGATGAACTATGACTCTTGCCGGCAAGCAAGAGCGCAAATCCCATCACTAAACTTTCCATAGCCAGTACTGAAGCTCCTAAAATTTTCATTCGTTTTCTATCCCCTTGATAATTGCTCGGCTTTGACCCACTGTTGTAACAGATCCGGTAATAACAATTCCAACAGACTCATTATTCTCCGCGCTCTTTGCAGCGGAAATAGCAGAGGTTATTGCTTTCTGCAGGCGCGGTTCAATAATTACTCGATCGGGTTCAAATATCTTCATGGCGATTCTGGCCAAATCTTCAACAGGAAGCGCCCTTGGGGAAATGCTCTCAGTAACAATCAGTGTATTCACTATTGGCTCGAGCTCTCTCAAAATCTCCTCGACCTCTTTATCTGCAAAAACACCAACAACGCCAATAATCTCATCGAAAGTAAATTCATTTTCAAGGGTCTGGGCAAGCGCTTTGGCTCCATGCGGGTTATGTGCCGCATCGAGAATAATTGTTGGATCTCGATGGACGACTTCGCATCTTCCAGGTGAAGCAACTTGGGCAAATCCTGTGCGAACCGCTTCTTGATCTAACTCCTGGCCACCAAAGAAACTTTCGACCGCTACCAGCGCAGTAGCAGCATTCTCTCCTTGATGTTTTCCGTGAAGCGGCAGGAAAATATCTTCATACACTCCACCGAGTCCTTTAACGGTAAGTAGCTGTCCTCCGACGGCAACGTTTCGTGAAGTGAGTGAGAACTCAACCCCTTCGCGTGCCACATTTGCACCGACTTGGGCAACCCGCCGCATGAGCTCAGTAGCTACATCTGGTTGCTGTTGGGCCAACACAACGTTTGAACCCTCTTTAATGATTCCACTTTTAGTTCTAGCTATTTCAGTCAAGGTATTCCCGAGGTATGCCATGTGATCAAAACCAATAGGAGTGATTACTGAAACAGCTGCCTCAACAACATTCGATGCATCCCATTCCCCACCCATTCCAGCTTCAATAACGCCTATATCAACTGGAAATTCAGCAAATGCCACAAATGCCAGCGCTGTCATCGCTTCAAAATAAGAAATCGGAGTTTCAAATTTCTTATCCATCAAATCTAAATACAGAGCTATGTCGTTGTAAGCAAAGATGAAATCCTTAGAATCAATGGGTAGCCCATTAATTGAAATTCGCTCTAAAAAACTTTCAAGGTGGGGGCTTGTATAACGTCCCGTCCGCATACCGATATTGAAAAGCAAGGAATCGATCATTCGGGCAGTCGAGGTTTTCCCATTTGTACCCGCAATATGAATTGTTGGATATGAAAGTTGCGGTGACCCCAAAATATCTACAAGCGCTGCAATTCTTTCTAGAGTTGGCTCAATAGCGGTTTCTGGCCAACGAGTTTCCAGCGCTACCTCGATAGCTTTTAGTCTTGCTTGGTCTTCGGCACTTGTCATTGTTGTGGCAGAGATTTTAGAGCAGATGTAATGCGATCAATATCTTCTTGGGTCTTAACCAGGCGTGCTTTGATTTCAACTACTACCTCTGCTGGTGCTTTTGCCATGAAATTCTCATTTGTGAGTTTTACTTGCGCTGTAGCCAAATCTTTTTGCGCTGTAGCCAAATCTTTTGTTAAGCGTGCACGTTCAGCCACAAGGTCTACCGTTCCGCTGATATCTAGCTCCACTTTGATCTTGCCTATTTCAACAGTTGCACTTGGAGTAAATCCTGCAGGTTCTGGATCGAGTTTCAATACAAATCTCATCGCGCTTTCATACGGCTTAATTGTTGCAGGAGCCACAAATCGTGCAGGAATGCGTTGACTCGTTTTAATTCCCTGATCACTTCTAAAGCGACGCACTTCAGTCACTATTTCTTGAACTTGAGTGATGAGCTTTTCGCCGTGAGAATCGGCATGCTCAGGATGAGCTACGGGCCAAGTCGCAATCACAAGTGATTCGCCGCCCGTGAGCGCAACCCATAGCTCCTCTGTAATAAATGGCATGACTGGGTGCATCAATCGAAGTAATTGATCCAACACGAAACCAAGCACTCTTTTCGAATCTTTAGCGTCGGATGTTGCAAATGACTCTTTCGAAAGTTCTAGATACCAGTCGCATAAATCATCCCAAGCAAAGTGATAAATCATTTCGCATGCTCTAGAGAATTCAAATGCCTCAAACAGTGCATCTACTTCGGTCACTGTTTCGTTTAAACGACTCAAAATCCAGCGATCAATTGCTCCAAGTGATTCGAATGCTGGGAGTTCGCCTTCGACCGTTGCACCGTTCATCATGGCAAATCGAGTGGCATTCCATAATTTTGTTGCAAAGTTTCGAGAAGCGGCTACCCATTCCTCTGCTAGCGCTTGATCTGTACCCGGATTTGCACCGCGAGCCAAGCTAAATCGAAGTGCATCTGATCCATAACGATCCATAAATTCAAGTGGATCAATAGTGTTGCCACGACTCTTACTCATTTTCTTACCAAATTTGTCACGAACTAAACCGTGAAGCGCAATAACATTAAACGGTGGAATGCCATCCATTGCAAACAAACCGAAAATCATCATGCGGGCAACCCAGAAGAATAAAATGTCATAACCAGTAACGAGAACGCTGGTTGGATAAAACTTCTTCAAATCAGCGCTTTGATCTGGCCAACCTAAAGTTGAAAACGGCCATAGAGCTGATGAGAACCACGTATCAAGGACGTCAGGGTCTTGGATGTATCCAGCCGGTGCAACTTCATCTGGACCCATCACAACGATTTCACCATTTGGTCCATACCAAACAGGAATGCGATGACCCCACCACAATTGCCGTGAAATACACCAGTCGTGCATGTTGTCTACCCAGTCGAAATAACGAGGTGCAAGTTCTGCAGGTTCAATCTTTACGCGACCATCGCGAACTGCATCACCAGCTGCTTTTGCAAGAGGTGCAACTTTTACGAACCACTGCAAAGACAAGCGCGGTTCGACAATAGTTTCGCATCGCGAGCAATGACCGACCGAGTGTGAGTACGGGCGCTTTTCTGCAACAACGCGGCCCATAGAGCGCAACTTCTCGATTACTGCTTTACGAGCAACAAATCTATCCATCCCATCGAATTCGGTACCAGAGCCATCCATAACCGCATGCTCATTCATGATTTTTACCATTGGGACATTGTGGCGACGAGCCATTTCAAAATCGTTAGGGTCATGTGCTGCAGTCACTTTCACAGCACCAGTACCGAAATCAGCATCAACTAATTCGTCAGCGATGATTGGGATCATGCGATTAACAAGAGGCAATAAGACTTCCTTGCCTATCATGTCTTTGTATCTAGGGTCATTTGGATTTACAGCAACAGCGCCGTCGCCCAGCATTGTTTCAGGACGCGTAGTTGCAATAGTTATTTGAGTATCACCATCACCATATCGAATGGATACAAATTCACCATCGATATCTTTATGTTCAACTTCAATATCTGATAGCGCAGTTAAACAACGAGGGCACCAGTTAATTATTCGCTCTGCCCTGTAAATTAATTCTGCCTCATATAAACGTTTGAAAATCGTTAGTACTGCTTTGGATAATCCTTCATCCATGGTGAAACTTTCACGGGTCCAGTCCACGCCATCACCAAGGCGTCGCATCTGTCCCAAGATTGCTCCACCAGATTCTTCTTTCCAGCTCCATACTTTCTTAACAAATTCTTCGCGTCCCAAGTCATGTCGAGATAATCCTTGTGCAGCTAATTGTTTTTCGACAACGTTTTGAGTCGCAATTCCTGCGTGATCCATACCTGGCAACCAGAGCGCTTCAAAACCTTTCATGCGCTTCATTCGCGTTAACGTGTCCTGCAATGTGTGATCTAACGCGTGACCAATATGCAAACTTCCGGTTACGTTCGGAGGTGGAATAACAATCGTGAAAGGTGGCTTATTTGAATTAGCATCGGCCGTGAAATAACCGGCTTTAATCCATTTCTCATAGAGGGGTGCCTCCATTTCGGCTGGCGTAAACGCCGATGGAAGTTCTCTCATGGTGCTGAGTCTAGATTACGCGCTCTTCTCCTCTGGACCTTTTTGTTGGCGAAGTCCACGCTTTGGAATATCGCCCGTGTGCTTAACAAAGGTAGGTGGAACGCCATCATTGATGCATTCTGGAGTCACGATGACTTTTGCGACATCGGTGCGACTTGGGACGTCATACATCACAGATAACAAGACGCTTTCCATAATTGCCCTAAGTCCTCGCGCACCAGTGCCACGCTTGAGAGCAAGTTCGGAAATGGCATCTAAAGATTCCGGAGTGAATTCGAGCTCTACATCATCGAGATCAAAAAGTTTCGCGTATTGCTTAACAAGGGCATTCTTTGGCTCGGTAAGGATTTCCATCAGCGCTGGTTTATCAAGTTTTTCAACGCTAGTCACGATAGGAAGACGACCGATGAATTCTGGAATCATTCCAAATTTAAGTAAATCCTCTGGCATGACATCGGCGAAAATATCAACCTTCTCGCGATCTTCTGTGGACTGCAAAGTAGCGTTAAAACCAACTCCCGCAGAACCCTTACGACCTTCAATAAGATGCTCTAGGCCAGCAAATGCACCACCACCAATGCACAGTACGTTCGTTGTATCGATTTGAATAAATTCTTGGTGTGGATGCTTACGGCCACCTTGAGGAGGAACAGATGCAACAGTACCTTCAAGAATTTTCAATAGAGCCTGCTGAACACCTTCACCTGAAACATCTCGAGTGATTGATGGGTTTTCAGACTTACGCGCCACTTTATCAATTTCGTCAATATAAATAATTCCTGTTTCAGCCTTCTTGACATCAAATTCTGCTGCTTGCAAAAGTTTGAGAAGAATATTTTCAACATCTTCGCCAACATAACCAGCTTCAGTTAAAGCGGTTGCATCTGCAATTGCAAATGGCACATTGAGCATGCGAGCTAGAGTTTGCGCTAAAAGAGTCTTGCCACAACCAGTTGGTCCCAAAAGTAGGATGTTGCTCTTTGCAAGCTCTACGCCGTCTTCGCGCTTTCCATCTCCACCTTGAACTCTTTTGTAATGATTGTAAACAGCGACAGAAAGAGACTTCTTTGCTCGATCTTGTCCGATGACATATTGATTTAGAAAATCGAAGATCTCATGAGGTTTCGGTAATTCCTGAAGTCCGAGCGTTCCTGCCTCAGCAAGTTCCTCAACAATAATTTCATTACAGAGTTCGATACATTCATCGCAGATGTAAACGCCAGGACCGGCAATAAGTTTCTTTACTTGCTTCTGAGTCTTGCCACAGAAGGAACACTTCAGCAAATCGCTAGTTTCGCCGATGCGGGTCATGACACTCCTTTTGGCCCTGGGGAATAGGGCGATGGCTAAGGGTAGATTGAAAGCGTTCTGCTAAGCGTTCTAATAAGCGCAAAGTGCGTTCGCTCTTAGAAGAATTTCGGCCAAATATTGCTACCGGCAAAGAGGATTACTTAGCGGGTTTAGCTTTTCGGCTGGCAAGAACTTGATCGATCAGACCGTACTCAACGGCTTCCTCTGCAGTCAGAATCTTGTCGCGCTCAATGTCTTGCGCAATTTGTTCTGTTGACGGAGTTGAATGCCGAGCGATTAATTCTTCGAGAAGTGAGCGCATGCGCATAACTTCACGAGCCTGAATTTCGATATCGGATGCTTGTCCCCCACCCTCGCTTGAAGGTTGGTGAATCAAGATGCGTGAATGCTCAAGGGCGTAACGCTTACCTTTTGCGCCACCTGCAAGCAAAACTGCAGCCGCAGAAGCCGCTTGACCCAAACAAATTGTGCTCACATCAGGTCGCACGAATTGCATGGTGTCATAAATCGCAGTTAAAGCTGTGAAAGAGCCTCCGGGTGAGTTGATGTAAATCATGATGTCGCGATCAGAATCCATTGACTCAAGTGTGAGCAACTGAGCCATAACGTCGTTGGCAACAGTGTCATCGATTGCTTGACCCAAGAAAATAATGCGCTCTTCAAATAACTTCGTGTACGGGTCAAGGCGCTTCATGCCGTAGCTGGTGCGCTCTTCAAATACAGGCAAGATGTAACGGCTAGTTACTTCATTAATGCGATCGAATTCGTTTCTCATGCTGTGCCTCCACGACCTGATACTTGAACTGCAGACTGAACAACATGATCAACAAATCCATACTCTTTCGCTTCTTCGGCAGTAAACCAACGATCGCGGTCTGAGTCAGCGGTAATTGTTTCTAGTTTCTGACCAGTATGCATCGCAATAAGTTCTGCCATCTTCTTCTTTGTGAAGCCAATTTGCTCTGCTTGAATTTTGATATCAGTGGCAGTTCCACCAATTCCGCTAGATGGTTGGTGCATCATGATGCGTGCATGTGGCGTCGCATAACGCTTTCCTGCAGCGCCTGCACATAACAAGAACTGACCCATGGATGCCGCAAGGCCCATACCTACAGTTGCAACATCGTTATTGACGTATTGCATAGTGTCGTAAATCGCCATACCTGCGGTAACAGATCCGCCGGGAGAATTGATGTAAAGGAAAATGTCCTTATCAGGATCTTCTGCAGCGAGTAACAGAATCTGTGCGCAGATTGCGTTGGCCATTGAATCTTCTACAACTGAGCCAAGGAAGATGATGCGTTCTTTGAGCAAACGGTTATAGACCTGATCATCAAGTCCACCAGTTTGTTGGGCACGAGAAACAATCTCGGCTCCTTTTGGGCTAATTAAATCCACTGACATCCTCCTAGATGAAACTTCTTGTATTGACCCTAACAACCTGGCTCGCCAAATGCTTCCCTAAATTTGAGTGAAGTGAAGTATTGAGCGTGAAAGTCAGGCGGTTTTTGGCGATGTTCGCTATTAGCGCAGAATTATTCGGGGGCAACAGCAGGTTGTGGCCGAAGGGCTTCAAGATCAACGGCCTTACCTGATGCATCGACAACACTTACGCGACTCAATACCGAGGCCAGTGCCTTTGCACGCGCAACCTCAGCAACCAACTGACTAATTTGGCCGGCTTTGGAGAGTTCTTGAGCAAATTGCTCTGGACCCATTCCGTATCGGGAAGATGTACGAATGAGGTACTCAGTTAATTCAATTTCAGTAACTTCAACCGCTTCGGCTTTAACAACTGCATCAAGTAGGAAATCTGATTTCAAGGAACTGCGAACTTGTCCTTCGACTTCTGCGCGGTGCTCGGAATCTTCCATTCGGCTCTCGCCTTGAAGGTGGTCATCTACTTCTGCAGTTACGAATTCTTCTGGAACTGGGATTTCAATATCGGCAAGCAGTTTCTCAACGAGTAAATCGCGAGCCTGTGCACCTTGTTCCATTTTCTTCAAACGAGTTAAACGCTCGGTAATATCAGCGCGAAGCTCTTCCAAAGTATCAAATTCGCTACCAAGCTTTGCAAATGCATCATCAAGTGGAGGAAGCTCGCGCTCTTTTACTGCTTGCACAGTTACTTCAACATCACCATTTTTTCCATCTTGCATTCAAACGAGTTGAGTTTGGAAAACCTTCGTTGCTCCTGCTTTTAATCCAGCAAGTGCTTCATCTAGTCCATCAACCATGCGGTTTGAGCCAACTTCGTAAGAAATACCAGAGGCGGTGCCACCTTCTACTTCTTCTCCGTCAATACGAGCAACTAAATCAACTGTTGCAAAGTCACCTGTTGCGATTGCTCGCTCAACAACGTTAAGAGTTCCAAAGCGAGCGCGAAGTGCATCAACTTGCTCAGCAATGTCCGCTTCCTTAACTTCAACATCATCAACTTTAATTGTGATCTTTGAAAAATCAGGCAGTGCAACTTCTGGTCGAACACTGACCTCGACTGTGAATGATAATTTTTCGTTATCCACGAATTCTTTGATATCGACTTCTGGACGGCCAATGACCAATATTTGATGCTCACGCGCAGCCTGGCCATAGAAATCTGGAAGAGCTAAATTGATAGCCTCATCTAAAACCGTGCCACGCCCCACGCGTTGATCGATCATCGCAGCTGGAACTTTGCCCTTACGAAAACCTGGAATATTTACTTGAGTTGAAATCTTCTTGTATGCATCACTGAGATGCTTACTCATCTCTGCAAACTCAACGTCAATCGTTAATCGCACTCGAGTTGGGGAAAGCGTCTCGACAGTGCTTTTCACGTTGAGCTCCTACCTATGTAATCGTTGGTTTTGAACAGTGATAAAGAAGAGTTAAAATCTTGTGGTCGGGGCGAGAGGATTCGAACCTCCGGTCTCCTGCTCCCAAAGCAGGCGCGCTAGCCACTACG
>CAILKF010000064.1 GCA_903834705.1 uncultured Actinomycetes bacterium | reverse complement strand
CCACTGTTGGCTCGATAATGAGTCTCTTACGCTCCTTGCCATTCCTCTTCACCGTTGGAACAGATTGAATGTTAAACAGCCACTTCACAATAGCCATCGGATAATTAATAATTTTTGTTACGAGGCTTTCGGGCTGAAGTGCAACTTGCGAGGATCCACCAGAATTATCTGCCTCTTCCTCAATTTCGGCAGTGGACATTCCAAACATCATGCGGTTGGTGCGGGAGTCGGGACGCCCGACACCGCGCCACGTTGCAACTTCAATAACTGTCCCCTGGCTCATTTTGCCTATAACTAATTTCTGGCCGTCTGGTAAATCAATCACCAGCGCCGAATCTGATACCGGAAGTGGAACCCGTGAAACTATGGGCTTAGTGGGTAAATTATCCTTCTTCGCTGCCATGTCGATCGGCTACCTTCCCTCGATTTTTCATGTCAGTTGGAATCCTAAAATTGAATCTAAGATCAATAAGTCCATGGTGCTTAAGGTCGGATCACAGACAAGTGGAACCACAAGACCGCTCTCGCCATACTTCAAATTATACGCAGGTCTGGCTAAATAAAGGTCTTGACCTACCGGGTCGGGCAAGGTAAGTACCGTACAAACAAAGGCAATATTGGTGTGGTCTGGAGCCGTAGTGGACAAAGTGATGTCCAAACGGTGCCCAACACAACGTGAACTCAATCCCATTACGCGAATTCCATCGAGGACAAAACGATGGTTGATAGTGTCAAAATGACTTAGCATTCCAAGGTCAACGGCATCGTCACACGTCTCTAGTTCGGCACTTCCGCCACCAATTGTTACTGAAGCCGATCCGCTACAAACATAGGATGCAGTGCCATCCGATGAAACAAGTTTGACTCCTCCTGCGCTGCAATGTGAGTCACCTGGTGCCAAAGTAATTACCGCAACTGCTGTTCCTGAAACACCAGGTGCACCGTTCGCACCTGCGGGACCAGGTGCACCGTTCGCACCTGCGGGACCAGTTGCACCAGGTGCTCCAGGTGCACCGTTCGCACCTGCGGGACCAGGTGCTCCAGCAACTCCGACACTTCCGGCCGGACCCATTGGACCACCAGGTCCGATTGGGCCTGGAGCACCATCTATACCATCTTGTCCATCAAATCCATTAAGTCCAACAAACCCACTCTTGCCTGCTACACCAGCAGGACCAGCTAACCCACGTGGGCCAATGGCAAGTGCCAAAACTTGATTGAGATTTCCATTTGCGACAACTTCATACCCGAGAAAAAGATTGTCAAATGCAAACGGCTTCTCGTGGCCATTGCCCCCAACATAAAATGTTAAACCTCTAGTGAACAAAAGCAATAATACAAATAAGGTCAACTTCTTCACAGGTTAGCCTTAATTTCTTCATCGATAGCATCGTGCAAGTTTCCTACTATCGCATGGAGTAAAGGCAGTAGCAGGGCCGAAAGAACAAATAACTCAGATTTTAGGCTCGCTTGATATGGAAGTGTTCGGATGAAGATGAAAAGTAAGTACCCAAAATATGTCGTCAACGCTGATTCAATTAACACATTTCTTTGCCAGCGACGTAGTAATGAAATTTTGGGAAACGGAAAACGATAGGAAAAAGTGATGAAAATTGCAAAGATGATTAACCCGATCAAGAATGAAATTCCCCAGTTCTGGGTCCAAATAAATCCAACAAATACTCCCAAGAATCCAATAAGCGCGGTGCTGATTGGAATCAGCAATCTTGCAACCTTATATTCCTGAATAACTAAGCTTTTTTCTTTGCCGTTCTTGGTAATTTTCCAGTCTAAGAGCTGATGAAGTATCACTTTGAGCCCAGAAACCAAGCCGACAGCTATCGACGAAACTGCAAAAGCATTGTTTTGAAACTTTGTTTCAATGGACAAGCTTTCAGTAAAGAGCAGGGTCGAATAATAGAACAAACCCGTCACGCACGAAATCAAGACTAAAGCGACAAGCTTGGTAGGGCCCGTCTGTGACAGCCTTTTCTTAGCGAGAAAATCTTTCTCGGCACTTGAATATAGAAGATCAGAAATAAATCCTACGCATACCCAACTAAGCCCCAAGGAAAAGATTACGACTGTAGATCGAAGGCTCAAAGTTTGCCCGATAACAATCTGTCCCATTGCAAAACCAAGAAGTGCAAAAATTCCACTATAAGAATCAATCAGGCCCAGAATAGAAATTGCAAGTAGAGAATAGAGTGGAATATTTGGAAGATCTGCATGTGTTGCTAATCCGCCTTGCAATCCCAACCCCAAACCCAACCCCGGCAACAGCGCAAACAACAATGGCGAAGTCTTATGGATGAATGTTTCATCTTTCAAAAGCAAGAACTTAAATACCGATGGGCGCAATCGTGCGAGGGCTCCAGCCCGAAGAAGGTAAGCAGGATAAATAACCCGTGGAACGGATTTATCAAATAAAAGTGTCTCAGTTTCTATGAGAGTTCTTTGGCGCAGGAATGTGAAGTGAGTGTATTTCCGGCTCCGAGTCACCGAAAGTGCGGTGATAACAAAGATGAACGATAAAAGTAAGAAAACTAAATCATGAGGTATTTCTGTAATGTTGTATCGGGTCAGAGCAATGACTTTAACTTGGGCAACTTGGGAACCAGAAACACTTCCGTCTCCGAAAACATAAATTGTGTAGTTGCCTAATGGCAGATCTTGAGGCAAGGTCGCCGAATAAACCAAGAAACCTTTGCGATTGACCGAGCTCGGCTTCATTGTAATTTGGGGTGACCCTGGCTTAAGCAACCTCACTTGCCAAGGATCTTTGGCATGGACTCCCCCGACCACTACGTTCTGCTCTTTGCCTCTCTCCCATGTAAGCAATGGAATATCTACGGCGTTGGCTTGTGGAAGTGAAAGGAAAAGTAAGAATGAAGTAAGAAAGGTTACGAGTATCCGTTTATTCATTTTTCAAAGCGTCAAAGATTAGCCAGAGTCCAAAGATTAACGGGACGGTAATCATCAAAGCCTTTGGAGTCAAGAAGCGTCCAATGACGGGAATAATGAAAATAACGACACCTGTTATATCTGGAATCTTTGGATGTTGGGTATCAGGAGATGGATTGTGATCTCCTTTAACAATGAATCCAGTTGTTGCATCTCCTCCAATAATGCGGTGCGAGAAAACACCTACTGCGGTCCCATCAAAGCGTCGCCCAACGTAGGCAACAATGTTTCCAATTTTTGGAGTCACATTCTTCGTCGGTGTGGTCAGGATAATGTCACCAGGATTGATGGTTGGCGCCATTGAACCCGTAAGCACGACACGAGCCTTGACGACTCCTGAAAATGAGAGAACGGAAAAGGTCATCAAAACTATGGCAAGCGCATAGCCCGACCAGCGAAAGGCAGTAGTCATGCGTGTGTACCAAATGCGGGGCCCAACAACGATGCGCTCCTCAGGCGCTTGCACAAATAAACTGGACTTGGTCTCGATGATTTTCTGGCCAGCCATTAAGTAGGTGTGCTCCCCCGATGTGTCCGAAATAGTAATTAATACATTGGACTCGGGAACATCGCCAGTTTCTTCAATCCATAACTCTGTAGCCCCTAGAAGGTGCGGGCCAGACCCAGAAGAAGCATTTGTTGAGTTCTCCATGCTCCCCCATTTCCACTTTCGGCTTCGTTTGCAGGAATCTTCAGCGCCACATACTTGGAGAAGTTTCAATTGAAATTCTACTGGGGTTGCTAATACAAAGAAGAACGACCCACCCTAGTTGCCTGGAGTGGGCCGTTCTTTTTAGACTATTTCTGACTCAAGCTAAGCCATTGCTTAAGCAAAGCCGGCTGGTGCTGATCCTGTTGATTCAAGAGTGAGCTTCGATACTGCTGAAGTTGGAACACCAAGTTTGGCGTCAGTAGCGACGGCGCTATACAGCGTCACGGTATAAGTGGCATTACCGTATGTTGCATCTGAGCCGGGTGTCACTGCACAGGCCACTACAGACTTATCTGCTGTTCCAGCAACCGTCACCGTACATGTGCTACCAGTACTGCTCAATTGAAGCGCTATACCAGTGTTGTACTTTGTGTAACCCGCAATGTCAACACCACCGGTTACTATTGTTGGATCGGTGTACTTCACGCCAAGTGGCAGAGGAGTAGCTGTCGTTGAATCGCCTGCGTATAAGTATGCTGCACCTGCCGATGATGTATCAGTATTTGTAAATGCTTTAATAATAAAATACTTAGAAGCGCACCCGGCAGTTCTGGTGTCGACATTGGACAGCGTAAATGAGGAGAACAAGAAGTCTCCGGCAACTGCGTTGGCATAAGTCGAAAACGGCGTAATTGTGATTGCGGAGTCGCAGGCAGCTGTTGAAGCAATACCTTGACCGAATTCAACCGCTGATCCGGCGTTCAGCGTGATGCTGGCCGCGAGTGTTGAACCCATGCCCATCACTGCTGCGAGTAGCCCAATACCGAGAACGACCTTGAACTTCTTTTTGGAGGAGCGTGCAGATGGTTCGTAAGAGCCACCCAAATTTAAAATCTCCATCTGTGCTTCCTCCTAAGAAAGGGAAGTTTCGAGCTAGTCCACAATCTGTGGATGGCTTATTGAGGGTTAGTCAAGCACCCACGCCCCTCATGAGGCAAGTGGCGACCCCTCGATTTTGACCCTAAAACCTCACCCACGTACGGGTATTACCCCCATTTGAGCGTGCATCGGCCCCCGTGAAGGGCTCAGATGGGGGAAATCCTTCTCGGAAACCTCACATGGGGCGCAATCGGCCCCATCTGCGCGCGGAGGGATCCATAACTCCCACATGTGGCAATTGAGAAAATCCGAAAAGGAATCAATGACCTCGAAAAAGTAGCGAAAAATAATAGTTTTCTAACACGAAAAATAAAATCACAAATCAATACAGAGAAATCATCGGCGCTAAGCGCTCTAAAATAATGACTTTAGAGAATGAAAAGATTAACGAGTTGGATTGTTTACAGTTTCAACTGTCGTACGGCCAATGGATTGCCCGTCAAGATTGACAGTCGTTGCGCT
>CAILKF010000063.1 GCA_903834705.1 uncultured Actinomycetes bacterium | reverse complement strand
GCATTACATTTAACTCCGTAGCGCCTGGGGGAATCGATATTCCCGGAACAGGTTTTGATGAAGAGAAACAAGTCAATCCTGAAGAATTCCAAGCGATGGTCGACAAAGACTATCCCTTAGGTCGAATGGGTACACCCGAGGAAGTAGCCTCTGTTGTCGTTTTCCTGTGCTCTGAGTTAGCTAGCTTAGTTAATGGCGCTCAAGTTGTCGTCGATGGTGGGCAGACACATAGCTATTAAACTACCCAGTTCAAACTTTTATACTTTTTACAATGCAAATACTCTCTACTGATGAAATCGCCGCCTTGTTTGGCACTACAAAGGATCGCCTTGATAAAGAAAGTCTGGCCCATATCGCGGCATGCGATTGGGGCTATGAACCACTGAAACAAAAAGAGCGTGACTCAATTATTATTAGCCTTTTAGAGCGCATTGAAAATCGCAAGCTTACTATTGTCGCCAACGAAGACAAGAGTCGTTGGGATACAGGTTGGGGGGAGAACCTCAAAGCATTCCAGGCGTCTAATGGCGATTTAGATGCCCTTATTCCCAAGTACATTCGTCCTGGCGAGATTATTCGACTTAATGGTGAATTGGTTCGTAGTCGTGATCCAAATTTTGAATTGAATTGGTTCAAAATTTTTTCCCGCTGGTTCTTTCTAACTCACTTATCGTCATACGACACCATTTTCGAATTCGGTTGCGGATCGGGTATCAATGTCGCCAAATTAGCGGAAATGTTTCCCGAAAAAGTTATCTACGGACTCGATTGGGCTCAACCCTCAGTGGATATCGTAGAGTCATTGCGCACTCTAAGGGGCATGCGTACTCAGGGCGCTTCTTTCGATTTTTTCCATCCAGATGAGAAGTTTGAGTTTCCGCCAAACTCAGCTGTTATTACAGTTGGCGCTATGGAGCAGACCGGTACCAGTTGGCAGGCTTTCTTAGACTTCCTGATACGAAAGGGGCCAGCCCGCGTGCACCACATTGAGCCGATTTTCGAATGGTACGACCCAACTGAGCTGGTTGACTACACCGCATTGAAAGCGCACGAGGCGCGTAACTTTTGGCGTGGCTACCCAACTCGACTTCTCGAACTGGAGCAGGCTGGGGAAGTAGCAATTCACAATTCCAAGCGGGCACATTTTGGCAGCCTAGTGCTAGAAGGCTATTCACAGCTTATTTGGTCTCCAATTTAAAGACTTTTTGAGAGGTTCTTTATACGTGTCATGGATCAAATAGAAATTGATAATCAAGGATTCTGAATATGCAAGTGGAAAATACAAAACTTGATGGCGTAAAGCTCATTAAGCCTGCCATTTTTGAAGACTTTCGTGGGTTTTATGTTGAAACATATAACCGCGATCTGTATCAGAAGAGTGGTATTGACGTTGAGTTTAAGCAAGACGATATCTCGATTTCCTCGCAACATGTGCTGCGCGGAATCCACGGCGACAGTGAAACTTGGAAACTAATCTCGTGCCACATGGGCAGCTTTTACTTGATGGTTGTGAACAACGATCCAACGTCAGCCCAATATAGACAGTGGCAAGGATTTACTCTTTCGGAGAACAATCATCATCAAGTGCTTGTGCCTCCTAAATTCGGCAATGGCCACGTGGTGATGAGCGAAAGGGCTATGTTTCATTACAAGCAGAACACATATTACAACCCAGCAGGCCAGTTTACCATCCGCTGGAACGATCCCCAGTACAACATGTGGTGGCCTATAAAAACCCCCATCCTGTCGCGTAGAGACGAAGCTGGAAAATTTGTAGATTGATGTGCTTCGCCAAGTTTCTTTTCTCGAGAATCAGCTGATGTTCAAGAATGCAAATGTCCTTGTCGCTGGTGGGGCAGGATTCGTTGGTGTCAACCTCATTAAACGACTACTTGAGCTTGGAGCTTTAGTGACTGCAACGCTGCACGACAAGGCTCCTGTACTCACCGATGATCGAATCAGATACTTGAGGGTTGATCTTCGGCATCAAGAAGATTGTGCGATGGCAGTGAAAGGCGTTGATTACGTGTTTATGTGCGCTGCAAACACGTCTGGTGCTGCTGTTATGACTAAATCGCCCCTAACTCATCTCACACCCAACGTGCTGATGAATGTTTCTATGCTCGATGCGGCATACCATGCTGGCGTTAAAAAATTTCTTTTTATAAGCAGCAATGTTGTTTACCCTTTGACTGATCATCCAGTCAAAGAAGATGAAGTTACCAATGAATTTTATGAATCATATTTTATTTCAGCATGGATGAAGCGCTTCACCGAAGTTGTTTGTGAGATGTATGCGACCAAGATTGTTAAGCCCATGAAAGTCTGCGTCGTTCGCCCAGCAAATATCTATGGGGAATTTGATGACTTCGAATGGGAGACTTCACATGTGATACCGGCGCTC
>CAILKF010000062.1 GCA_903834705.1 uncultured Actinomycetes bacterium | reverse complement strand
CCCCAGAAAACGCATCTTCACGTTCGATGGTGGCCATTTCATCAGGATCTCGCAACCAACCATCGGGAAGAGTTACTGGTCGTCCATGACTTGTCCGTCCACGCGGGGCATCGCCAATAGCAACTGGATATGCCTGGTCTTCAAGTTGATCCAATAATTCTCTAAATTCCTTGAGGGTGGAAACTAATCCAAATTGGCGGCGCAATACACTACTGACTCTAAAACCTTTGAGATACCAAGCCATATGTTTGCGTAAATCTCGACACCCACGGTCTTCGGATTCAAAGTACTCAACCATGAGTTCTCCGTGACGATACATAATTTCACGGACCTCAAAAAGTGTTGGTAGGTGTCTATTAGTTTCACCTTTAAAGGAGGCAACAAGATCTGTAAATAACCAAGGGCGCCCAAGGCATCCACGTCCAACGACCACGCCAGCACAACCAGTTTCTTGCGCCATCCGAAGTCCATCATCGCCGCTCCAAATATCGCCATTGCCTAATACAGGTACACCCGTTGGCTTTAAATGCTCAACAAGACGAGTTATTGCGCTCCAGTCAGATTTTCCTTCATACATTTGTTGTGCAGTTCGTGCATGCAGGGCGACCCAACTCACTCCTAGATTGGCTGCCGACATTGCTGCTTCCAAATAAGTTTCGTGATCGCTATCTATGCCGATTCGCATTTTCACCGTAACTGGAATCCCAAATGGCTTTGCCGCATCAACGGCTGCTTGAACAATCGATGTAAAAAGCCGACGCTTGTAAGGAAGAGCAGCTCCGCCACCTTTTCGCGTAACTTTAGGAACTGGACAACCAAAATTCATATCGATGTGATCGGCAAGATTTTCTTTTCCTAACATTGTCACTGCAGCTTTCATGGCAGCTGCATCAACGCTATATAACTGAACTGAACGCGGCCATTCACCTTTACCCGGAACAATCATGCGTAAAGTTTCTGTACGTCTTTCAATTAATGCTCGGGCTGTAACCATTTCAGAAACAAATAACCCGGCCCCTTGTTCCCGACAAAGCGTTCGAAAAGGAGCATTTGTAATTCCTGCCATCGGTGCAAGAACAACTGGCGGGTCAATAATGTGGTCGCCACTTGCAAGTGGCAGAGTGAGCCCTTTTATGAGCCTAGAAGGCGTGGCGCTAGCCATGCCTCAACCTGATCTAGTGCAATGCGTTCTTGACCCATTGTGTCGCGATCGCGAATTGTTACTGCCTGATCTTCGAGAGTATCGAAATCAATAGTGATGCAATATGGAGTACCGATTTCATCCTGTCGACGATAACGACGACCAATCGCTCCTGCATCGTCGAAATCGATATTCCAACTCTTGCGAAGTTGGGCAGCCAAATCGCGTGCCTTAGGTGAGAGATCTGCATTTCGTGAAAGCGGAAGAACTGCAACCTTAACGGGAGCTAAACGATGATCAATTTTGAGAACAGCGCGCTTTTCCATTTCGCCCTTTGCATTTGGCGCCTCATCTTCAATAAATGCATCCATCAAAAATGTAAGAGTGCATCGATCAACGCCAGCTGCAGGCTCAATCACATAGGGAGTCCATCTTTCATTCTTTTCTTGATCAAACCAGGAAAGATCTTTGCCCGATGCTTGAGAGTGCGCCTTCAAATCGAAATCGGTACGGTTTGCAATACCTTCTAGCTCGCCCCACTCGGTGCCAGCAAATTCAAATTTGTATTCAATATCTGCCGTGCGCTTCGAATAATGAGAGAGTTTTTCTTTCGGGTGATCGTAAATGCGCAAGCGATCCGGATTGATTCCTAAGTCTTTATACCAAGCAAGTCGAGTGTCTATCCAATACTGGTGCCATTCTTCATCGGTGCCTGGCACAACGAAAAATTCCATCTCCATCTGTTCAAATTCGCGCGTGCGGAAAATAAAGTTTCCAGGAGTGATTTCGTTGCGGAAGGATTTTCCAATTTGGCCGATGCCAAAAGGAGGCTTTTTACGTGACGTTGTTGCCACGTTATCAAAGTTGATAAAAATACCCTGCGCAGTTTCTGGACGTAAATATGCAAGGCCGGACTCATCTTCTACTGGCCCTAAATAGGTTTTAAGAAGTCCTGAAAATTGTTTCGGTGTGGTGAACTGGCCCTTGTTACCGCAAGCCGGGCAATTAACTTCTGCAAGTGATTCTGGCTTAC
Source organism: uncultured Actinomycetes bacterium (assembly GCA_903834705.1). Lineage (GTDB taxonomy): Bacteria > Actinomycetota > Actinomycetes > Nanopelagicales > Nanopelagicaceae > QYPT01. Next base: position 5,285 of record CAILKF010000062.1, on the reverse strand, counting down.
GTTTGTTCTTTGCTTCAAACGCTTCTTCCAAATGGTCGGCGCGATAGCGCTTATGACATGCAGTGCACTCGGTGAGTGGATCAGAAAATGTTGCAACGTGCCCGGAGGCTTCCCAAACTTCGCGCGCCAAAATTACGCATGAATCAATTCCGACAATATCTTCACGGCCTGAAACCATGGACTTCCACCATTGGCGCTTAACATTATTTTTTAATTCAACACCGAGTGGGCCATAATCCCAAGAGGCGCGAAGTCCGCCATAAATATCACTGGATGGATAAACAAATCCTCGGCGCTTAGCCAAGCTAACGATATTTTCTAAACGATCTGTTGCCATCGTGATCTCCATCCGGCCTAATCTTTGGCCAGATTGCGAAATCGCTCCGGCTGGCTGTCGGCGGTTAACAACGTGAGTTGAAACCAGTGCAAAGTTTACTCGCTTGCAAGAAGTTCGAATGCACCTGGTTCATCAATTGCCCGAGCAAGAAGAGGAACTGCTTGCATTTTTACAACGGTCGAGCTCAGCGCTCTGCGATAGGAACCCACATTGAGCCAGGTGGTGGTTAAAACCCAGAGTCCACGGTCATCAAGATTTTGACCTATTGCACCATCTATATAGCCATCACATGTGGCAAGCGCTTCCCGGGCACGTGAAATATCTGCCTTAAATTCTTCAACGTGGCCAAGGGGAACTCTAAAGCGGGCAATTGCGAGCATGGGGTGAGCCTAGCGTCATGAGGGAAATGAAAATCATTTTCATTTCTGTTAGCCTGCCATTATGAATACCGCAGTGATCTTGGCCGGAGTAACGGCACTCTCAACAGGCGCCGGTGGCTATTTGGCTATTCGCTCAAAAGATCGCCTCCACCTGACTTTAGGGTTAGCTGCAGGATTTCTTTTAGGACTAGTCGCTTTTGATTTGATACCAGAAGTATTTGAGCTTAATTAAAACGCTTTAGGTGGAGTGCCTGTCGTTTCGATTGCATTTGTTATCGGATTTCTTGGACTGCATTTTGCTGAACAAATCTTCGGCTCCCACGAACCAGCTGAATCAGATTACGGCCACGAACATGATCACAGCGCAAACATTGCAGGCACGGTTGGGGCCATTGCTATGGGTGGCCATGTATTTCTAGATGGCGTTGCACTCGGAATCGCTTTTCACGTAAGTACACACCTTGGGATTGCAGTTTTCATTGCAATCTTGGCACATGCTTTTAGTGATGGTCTTAATACCGTTTCATTTCTAATTAAAGGTGGGCACTGGACCAAGCGAGCAATATTTCTCCTCGGTGTCGATGCGGTGATGCGCATTAGCGGTGCCGCCCTTGGGACATATGTCGTGATCAGCAATCCCATCATGGCAATCTACCTCGCAGTTTTTTCGGGTTTCGTCATTTACTTAGCTACTTCTCACATTCTTCCCGAAGCACACTCACGCCATCCATCACGACTCACAATGTTGGCAACAGTTCTAGGAGTTGGAATTATGTGGGTAGTTGTCGGTTTTATTTAATATGAGCAAGTCAATTCCAAAGGTGAGAAAAACTCTTGAGCGAGCAGGTGGCTTTGCAAGTGCCAAGCAGGTCTACAACCTTATGCAACGCCAAGGTGATCGAATTGGTTTAACAACCGTCTACCGCTCTCTGCAAGCGCTCTTAGAAGATAATCGAGTCGATGTAATAAGAAAAGATGATGGGGAGGCTTTGTATCGCTTGTGCGGTGTTGCGCACCATCATCATCTCGTTTGTAAGAGTTGTGGAGATACTGTCGAAATTGAAGGTGGAGCCATTGAAAAGTGGGCAAAAACAATCGCTTCTGAGCATGGGTTTAGGGATGTGGGCCATACAGCAGAACTATTTGGCATCTGCTCGAAGTGCTAAGCCTTTCCAAATCTACGATCGCGCTTTGCATATTCTTCAATTGCTCGCCATAAAACACGACGATCTACATCGGGCCATAAAACATCCATGAAGACCATCTCTGCATAAACAGATTGCCAAGGCAAGAAATTACTCGTTCTCATCTCCCCTGAAGAACGCAAGAATAGATCAACATCACTCATAGTTGGTTGATCTAAATACTTTGCAAACAATTTTTCTGTTATTGCATCTGCCTTTACTTTTCCACGTTTAACATCTAGAGCTAGCGCACTTGCGGCATCAACAATCTCGGCTCGACCTCCATAGTTGACGCACATGTTAAGTGTTAAAACTTTATTTTTTGCGGTCAGATCTTCGGCTTCTTCCAGTTCATTAATGACACTAGCCCATAATCTTTTTGGTCGGCCAACCCAACGCACTTTCACGCCAAGTGCGTTCATCTCATCTCTGCGCCTTCTTATAACGTCACGATTGAATCCCATAAGGAATTTCACTTCCTCAGGTGAGCGTCGCCAATTTTCTGTAGAAAATGCATAAGCGCTAATCTCTTTAACGCCTATTTCAATTGCACCTTCAATCACATCAAAGAGAGCAGCTTCCCCCGCTTCATGACCTGCTGTTCGAGGCAAGCCACGTTCTTTTGCCCAACGACCATTTCCGTCCATAACGATTGCGACGTGGTTGGGAATTGATTCTTTCGCTAACTTTGGTGGAGTGATACCTGCGCGGTGAGGGTTAGGTTTTTTAGTCATGTGCGCTCCACATGAGGAAGACTACGAAGTCCGCGCTCTAAATGCCACTGAAGATACGCTGCAATAAGCCCGTTTGCTTCGCGCTGATGTTTGCGCTCACTGGCACTGGCAACTTCCCAATCCATAGTGATGAGGGCCTGCATAAGTTCTAGCGTTTCAGGCGCAGGTGTTGCACAAGCAGATGGTCGGCAATCTACACAAACAGATCCCCCACCAACGAGTGAGAAATAACGGTGTGGGCCGAGTTTTTCACAGCGTGAGCAATCTGTCATAGACGGCGCATAGCCACCGATTTCAAGGGAACGTAATAAGAACGCGTCCAGAATAAGTGATGAGTCATAGCGTTGTTCAGCAAGTGCTTTAAGACCGCCGACTACAAGTTGAAATTCTTTAACTGCCGGCTCGTGCTCTTGAGATGTAAAGCGCTCTGCTGCTTCAAGAATTGCCGTAGCAACAGTCCATCTTTGATAGTCATGTGAAACTGCTTCACCATAATTCATTATCGCTTCGACTTGAGTAACAGTGTCAAAAGTTTTACCAACGTAGAGTTGAATATCGACATGGCTTCCGGGCTCTAGGCGCGCACCGAATTTTGATTTAGTACGTCGAACCCCTTTTGCAACGCCTCGAACGCGTCCGTGATCTCTCGTCAGTAAAGTAACGATGCGATCTGCTTCACCAAGTTTTTGAGTCCGTAACACAACACCTTGATCGCGATAAAGACTCATGCGACTACCGTAATGGCAGAGTTAGCGAATAGCGCGGTTAATGGCCGACACGATGGCTTTAAGTGAGGCCGTTGTGGTGTTGGGATCAATTCCAACACCCCAATAAACATCGCCATCAATTGCGCATTCCAAATATGCAGCTGCGTTGGCATCACCGCCAGAGGCAAGTGCGTGCTCGTAATAATCAAGGACTCGAACATCAACGCCATACTCTTGCAAAATTGCACAAAAGGCTGCAATCGGTCCGTTGCCTTGGCCATTCCTCTCAAAGGGTTTACCACGGTCTAAGAAATTGACGGTGAGAAATACATCTTCATCGAGTACTGATTTTTGCGAGAGCCCTTTAAGACGGAACCGTCCCCATGGCGCAGTCTCAGTTGGCAAATATTCATCTTCAAATATGCGCCACATATCGGAAGGAAGTATCTCTCCGCCTTCGGCATCTGTAGTTGCTTGCACAACTTTGCTGAATTCGATTTGCAATCTGCGTGGCAAATCAAGGTGGTGCTCATTTTTCATGATGTAAGCAACTCCGCCTTTACCGGACTGACTGTTTACGCGGATAACCGCTTCATAAGAGCGACCAATATCTTTTGGATCAATAGGAAGATAAGGAACGGCCCACGTAAATGAATCGACGTGAACACCGGCCTCTTTTGCGTCCCTATCCATGTGCTCAAGACCTTTTTTGATTGCGTCTTGATGCGAACCAGAAAAAGCTGTGAAAACTAAATCTCCACCATACGGATGGCGCTCTGGCACGCGCAGTTGATTGGCATACTCAACGGTTCGGCGAACTTCATCGATGTTGGAAAAATCAATCATCGGGTCAATTCCGTGACTGACTAAGTTCATGCCGAGAGTCACTAAGCACACGTTGCCAGTGCGCTCACCATTACCAAATAGCGTGCCTTCAATGCGATCTGCTCCAGCTAAGTAACCAAGTTCGGCCGCTGCAACACCAGTGCCGCGATCATTATGTGGGTGCAAAGAAACGATCACGCTTTCACGGTTATTGAGATTACGGCACATCCACTCAATTGAATCTGCATAAATATTAGGAGTGGCCATCTCTACGGTTGCAGGCAAATTCATGATGGTCTTCCAACTTGGTGTTGGCTTCCAGACATCATTGACGGCATTACATACGTCTAGGGCGTATTCCATTTCGGTTCCTGTGTATGACTCAGGGGAATACTCGAATGAAACTTTTGTGCCAGGCACGGAGTCAACCAAAGACAAGCAGAGCGCGGCGGCATCGGTTGCAATCTTCTTAATGCCATCTTTATCTTGTCCGAAAACAACTCTGCGTTGAAGGGCCGAAGTTGAATTGTAAAGATGCACTACTGCCTGCTTAGCGCCCTTTATAGATTCATACGTACGGCGAATTAAGGGTTCGCGCGCTTGGGTGAGCACTTGAATAATGACATCATCAGGAATGAGATCTTCTTCAATTATTCTGCGCACAAAATCAAAATCCGTTTGGCTGGCGCTAGGAAATCCAACTTCGATTTCTTTGTAACCCATTTTGACCAGCAAATTAAACATAGCTAATTTCCGAGGTGTATCCATTGGGTCAATCAATGCTTGATTTCCGTCACGAAGATCTACTGAGCACCATTGTGGGGCTTTGACCATTTTCTTACTTGGCCAAGTGCGATCGGGTAGTTCGACTGGAATAAACGAGGAATAACGCCCATAAGGCATTGAACTTGCTGATTGCTTTGGGAAATTCATTTCTTGCTCCTTTATTTTCGCGAGGGTTTCGGGTTATTACCGGTGCGTCAAAACCCCGCGACGAGGGGACCGGTTAAAGGACCCCGCCACGGCAGCGAAGGAGGAGGCTGCGTAACTTCATGCCGTAATCCTAGCCTAATCTTTACAAAATTGGCAGGTAGCGATCTAGCTCATAAGCCGAGACT